>CALUZP010000090.1 GCA_944325325.1 uncultured Desulfovibrionaceae bacterium | reverse complement strand
CCCAATTTTTGTAACCCAAAAACTGAGCTGCTGTAGCCTATTGAAATTTTTGGCGTCCCCAGGCGGATTTGAACCGCCGTTGACGGCGTGAAAGGCCGTTGTCCTGGGCCGGCTAGACGATGGGGACACATGCAGCAGGAGTTTCTATAGGCAATAAAAGAGGCGCTGTCAAGAACGAAGTGTCGTGCTGACAGAAGATTTATGCTCCGGTGTACGGGCCGTGCCTGTCCGGATATGGCTTGCTGGGGCTGAACATCTTGATTGTCCTTATAATTATACATTTTTTATATAATAAAATATGAGAGAGCAGGTCAAGCCGTTTGCACCGTAGCCGTTGCTTTCGGGCGCGGGAGGCTGGCTGTACCCTCCTGAACAGAGCTGGTTTTGTAGACTCACGAATTCACCGGAGGTATCCGCACGGGTGCCAGAGTGTTGTTTCGTAAGAGTGCCACAGCCTGCATAGCGAGGCGGCAGTGGTGCCCCGGCCGCGGCGTTTCAGCGGGAACTGCCTGACCTGGTGATCTCAGGGGCCTTATGCGCACATCGGCTGTGAGGTGCCATCCGGGTGCCGGTGCAGGCTTGGACAACGGCGTTTTCAGGGTTGCCGGTACATTGGAGAAGGCGTCTTCTGGCTGTGCGCCCGAATTTGCCGGCCGCACAGCGTTTTTTCGCAGGGGGCAGGCAGAGGACAACAGCCGTTCTGACACCGGGCCACAGTCTGGTCATTCCATGGGAATCTTCCCTGAACTGGATTGTCTTTTTAAATATTTTTAGCTGGTTGTGTGATAAAGATTTTGCTTTTTTATATCATATTGATATATAACTGATAATTAAAAAAATGCCGTAAAATTGAATAAAATGATAAAAAATAAAAATCGAACTATTGAAAAATTTTCATCAGAATGTTGAAAACTGGATATTTCACATTGTAACCCATTGATCTCTGAGGCACGAACGATCTGCCGAAACTTCTGTATAAAATAAAAAACATATTAATATTAATATATTACGTCATAATGAGTCTGGGAATTGATAAAAGCCTCCAGTTGCTGCACGTTAGCCACAGAGCTGTTGGTGGCATGAAAGGATTCGCGCTAGAAGATGACCATGAAAGCGCAATGGGATCAGATTTCCGAAAAACTTCAACAAAAACTGGATGCAGGGACGTATAAGGCCTGGATTGCCCCTTTGAAGGGGCAGCTGGAAGAGCGCGAGCTCACCCTTTTTGCCTCAAACCGGTTTGTCGCCGACTGGATTTCCAGCCGTCTCGCTTCAACCATAACCATGGTTGCAGAAGAGACGGTGGGCTATCCTGTTGTCCTCAAAGTGAGGACGGCCACCGGGCAGAAGCGTTCGTCCCGTCCGGTCAAGGCGGAAACGCGCGTTGGATCCCGCTCCAGCGGCACGCCGCGTCCTGTTCAGGCAACGTTCCAGAGCATTGAGCTGGTGTCCCCGGCTGGCAAACAGCCGGCGAGTGCTGCCAAGCCGGCAGCAAAGCCGGCACCGGCGCCAAAGCCTGCAAGCGTGTCGCGTGCTGTTGAGCAGCTGATGTTTACCATGCGTGCGCCTGAGACGCCGCGGATTGTCTGGCGGCACGCGTTTGAGAATTTTATTGTCGGCCCTTGCAACGACATGGCCTTTGCGGCGGCCCGCAATGTCACCCTGAAGACAAGTCCTGTCGGCACGCTGTTTTTGAGTTCCGGCCCCGGGCTTGGCAAGACGCATCTTGTGCAGGCAGTTGGCAAGGCGCTGTGCGAGGGGTGCAACCGCGAAAATCCGCGCGTCGAGTACCTGACGGCGGAAAGTTTTGCCAACAGCTTTGTTCAGGCAGCCAGGCAGCGTGACTTCAGTCAGTTCAAGTGGCGCTTTCATGAAGCGGATGTCCTGCTGCTTGAGGACGTGCATTTTCTGCAGGGGACGGAAAAGATCCAGATTGAGCTGCTTTCTGCCATCAAGGAACTGCAGGAGCGCGGGCGGCGTGTCGTGCTGACCAGCTCATTTTCGCCGCGCGAGCTGAATAATGTGGACAGCAGCCTTGTTTCCCGGTTTACGTCCGGTTTTCTTGCCTGTCTGGAAAAGCCGGACAGAGAAACGCGCCTGCGCATGCTTTTCGACAAGGCAAAACAGCAGAACGCCGTATTGCCCGATGATGTTGCCGAACTGCTGGCGGAACGGCTTTCAGGAGACGTGCGGCAGCTGGAAAGCTGTCTGCACAACCTGCTGCTGCGGGCGCGGATTCTGAATTCGCCAACAACGGTGGATATGGCCTTTGAAGTCCTGTCGCAGTATGCGCTGGAATCCCCTCTCTTCAGTCTTGATTCGATCACCAGTCTTGTTTGCGAAGCCTTCAATCTTCGGAGCGATCAGCTGGCGGCACGGAGCCGTAAATCCAATCTGGTCCTTGCACGCAATACGATTTTCTATCTGGCCAGAAAACATACGGATCTGTCTCTCGAAGCCATCGGGGAGCACTTTTGCCGCAAGCATTCCACAGTGCTCAAGGGCATCGCTTCCGTGGAGCGAGAACTGTCCCGCGAGACCTCTGTAGGCCGCCAGCTGGCCACCACACTGGATCGTATAGAGAAGCGCTGCCGCTAGCGCCGGATAACGCGCCTTTTCCTCCCCTTTCTTCATGTTTTTGGCATCGCTGCACAAGAGCACTCTTGTGGAGCTGCCTGTGTCTGTTTGGCACAGGCAGCTTTGTTGTCGGGGCAGAAGACCGTACCGGCAGAGGCGTTGAGAGGCTATTCCCGGGTAGACCTTGAGGACCGTTCAGGTTGAAGGTGAGGGGGAACACGCTAGCCGGGCGGCTGCGTGCAGGAGAGGCAGACGGACTGCGGCAGCTGGAGGAAAGGTTTTCTTTCGTCAGGACAACTTCTGAAAGGGGAGTACTGGCAGGAAGGAAAGGCACCTGCTCGCTGATCCCTGGCGCAGTGCAGCCGGGAAATTAGCGTGCTGTTTTCCATGAGGCACCTGGGAACCCAGGATAGCATCAACCGCGCCGTCCTGTCATGACACATGGCGGAGCTGTCACATTGCGTGCCTGGCACAATGATACCCGTTGACGGGGGATTTACGGCCCATGCCGGACTGTGATACATAAGCAAACTTTGCCCCTGCCTGTGTCTGGGGCTGCCGCCGTCTGTCGTCTGTCAGCACAGGCGCGGACGGCGGATTTTTATATGTCATGACAACCAGATGAGGAGAGAGCATGTTTCTTAAGGTCAAGCCGGTTCAGCGCAGTCAGCTTGTCGCGGAACAGCTTGTGGCCAAAATCCGCTCCGAGCACATGAAGGTGGGGGACAAGCTTCCGACCGAACGTGAAATTGCCAAAGCCATGGATGTAGGGCGCAATACACTGCGTGAGGCCATTGCCACGCTCAGGCTGATGGGACTGCTCGAAGTCAGGCGCAGCAGCGGCATCTTTGTGGCGGACATTCCGCCTGAAGGGGCCGTTATGCAGGACATGCAGCATATCCTGACGCAGAACATGGATCCTCAGAAGGCCATTGATGCCCGTATTGCCATGGAGCCGGGAGCCGCCATTCTTGCGGCCCATTCAGCCCAGCCCAGGGACTGGGAGTTGCTCAAGCGTCTGTTTGGGGTGCTCAAGCAGGCTGTTCAGGATAAGGACGCCTTGCGCTACCGCAAGGCAGACAGTGCGTTCCATAAGACAATTCTTCGCATTACCCGTAATGATGTGCTTATTGCGGCGCTGCTTCCGGTTCTGGACAGCGTGCGACAGCCGTTATGGCGCATGATGAAGGAAGGCGTATACGACGAGGCCATGCTCAGGCAGGGACTTGAGGAGCACAAGCTGATTTATGAAGCCATTCGTAGCGGCGATGACTATTTTATCTTTCGCGCCATCCGGACGCATCTTACCCGTTCAAAGGCAAGGCTCATGAGCGAGCAGGCGGCCAATGAGGAGTCTGCCAGACAGGCCGGTTAGCAGGCTTGTTGGGGCGGTTTTTGGGAGTGGTGCCGTCAGCGCCGGAACTGTGTTGAGCCAGATGCCGGACATACAGGGCAGCAGAGGAACAGTCGTTGGCCATGTGGGTATCGTCCCCGCGCACAAACGTAGTATTGCACAAAAGAGGTTGTGGCCTGCTCCTTGCTGCAGCGGCAGACGGCCGTTTCGCTGAGATGCTGGTGCCCGTGGACCATGGTTCCGTATTCTGTGCCTTCAGGAAAGGTGGGCGATCGCAGGACTGGGAAGCAGCCTGACAGGGCCTGACTGGGGAGCGCGATGCTTGCGCAGGGGGTCGGGAGTTGCCCCCGAGCGGAGGAGTCCCTGATGTCCCGCAGAGTAACGAGCACAGAGGCAGCACGCTGCACGCGTCGAATGGCAGAGTCCTTTGCGACATATGAGCACAGCAGGCATAGGGGCCGAGTCCATGGCGTTTCTGCCGGCAAGCGCGGGTACACGTCTGCCCGGAAGTCTGCATGTGGTGTTTTTTTCTGTAGTTGCCAGGGTAACGTTCGTTTCTGATCAGCTTTTCTGTGTCTGCGCTGCCAGCGCCTTGCGGCACAAGGCGAGGTTGGCGCGGTAGCCCTCAATTTCAAAGCCGCTTGTCACGCCGGCCGCAGCATAGCAGGCCAGCGCCTCCTCCAGTGTGTCCACCGCTTCCTGCCAGTGTCCGGCTGTGGCCAGCGCTGTGCCGAGATTCCCCAGCGAGAAGGCTGTTTCCCGGTGTGTGCCAAGCAGCTCTTTACGGATGGAAACCGCTTCCTTGTGCAGGGCAATACCTTGTTCAAGATGCCCGCGCTCTTCTTCAATCCGGCCCAGGTTGTTCAGACAGGTAGAGACTTCAACACTGCGATGACCAAACCGGCGTTCCCAGATCCCCATGGCTTCCCTGGTCAGGGCTTCAGCTTCGTCGAGCTGGCCGACCTGATAGACGCCGGAGGAAAGGAAAAAGCATGCGGCGGCCAGTTGTGGATCATCGGGTTTGGCTGTGCGACGCAGAATATCCAGTACCTGCCTGCCAAGCCTGTTGCCCGTGTCCATGTCGTCCATGGCCACATGACAGCGAGCCAGCAGGATAAGTACCCGGGTTGTTGCAGGATGCTCTGCGCCCAGCTCGGCGGAAAAACTTTGCCAGGCCTTGTTGAGCGCTTCGCAGCCTTCCCGGAATTCGTGCAGGGTATAGAGGACGGTACCCAGGGCGTAACAGGCCCGGCCGCGCTGAATGGCGTCGAGATCCGGCTGCGCTGCAAGCTCCTGGAATAGCGCCCTGGCCTGTTCGGGCTGGTCCTGTTGAAGAAGCTGTTCGGCCTCGGCCATGCGCTGATCAAATGCGGTCATGAAGGTTCCCGGATGTTCCGGCATGAGCCGGGGTTGACGTGAAAGGGCGGCAGCGTGCCGCCGGCACAGTGCTGTCAGTCGCGCATGACGTCAAGACGGCGCAATTCCGGCTCCCGAATGCCGAGCTGGATTTCAGGACCGAGTGCCCAGAGCCAGTTGCCTTCTGCTCTGGCCAGGCCGTCCTGCCTGAGTCGTCTGGCCACAACAGTGCACAGGTCTTCAATGGCGTCAAGGGCCTTCAGGCTCTGTTCTTCTGAAGCAAAATCCGTGACGGCCAGCAGCTCGACGACTTCGGCTGTCTGGGGGCCTGGAGCTCGCAGCGTGTGGGCCAGGCGGCATGACCATTTATAGAAGGGCATGTAACGGCGGTTCAGCAGAAACGCCATGGACAGGGCCGCCTCTGCAAAACGGGCTGCGGCAAGCATGGCTGCACCCAGCTCACCGCGTTGCAGAGAGCGTGGCAGGTTGTATTGCCCTGCCTGAGCCATGCTCATGCAGCGCGCAGCAAGTTTCTTGCGCAGGACATCATCAGGGTAGAAGGCGAGCAGCTTTTGACGGAAGGCGGAAAACTGGCCAGGCACGTCAGAAAAAATTTCGCCGTTTGTGCACGAGGCCAGGGCTGTTTCAGGAATGGCGCGCCACTGCTGCCAGGTCTCAGGCGGCTGTGCAAAACCGGTATGGCGTGCGTAAAACGCGCTGATGCCCATGGGACCTACCCGTCCTGCCCGGCGTTCGGGGCGCATCCTGGCCGGGTACCCCTCATAGCTGTCGGTCAGCTTTGCCAGGGCTGATTCAATGTGGGGGAGCAGCTCCGGCAGGATGTCATCGGGCAGCCAGAGGCAGAAGCCTGGTCCCCAGTCGTGATCGCGGGAAATATCGTCGTCGACGCCAAGACATTCCGAGCCGTCTCCTGCAAGGCCCGCGGCAGCCTGCTGCAGAAGACCGGGCATAGCCGCTTCCAGCTGCGGCAGTGATGCGGAAAAATATCCCCGGGACAGTGCCAAACCCAGACCAGACACGAACGCCTCCTTGATGCTTGCAGCATGTCAGTTGAAGGTTTTTACAGTCAGCGCGGCGCTGTACCCCGGACATAAGCGCTCAGGACGCTTGCTCAGGCGGACAATGTGCACGGGCCGGTTTTCGACAGGCGTGAGGTCCCCAGCCGTTGTCCGAACGGGGCGGGGGCTTCTGTGGCAGACCAGGTGTTGCCTCCCAGCGGCAACGTTCGATGACGCGTCCAAACGGAGCCTTGATGGGCGGTTTTGGCTGGCGTAGCCAGCGCGTGTTCCTGTGGCCGGGCCGTCGTCCTGAAAGCTTGTACCAGATTCCTATCAGGCCAATGGCATTTTCGGTTCAGGAGTAGCGCTGTCAGGAGTGCAAGCTTGCCGGATGGCACAGGGGCGGCATGTCTTCTGTTTTTCTTTTGGATCTGCCGGTATGACAGGACTGCGAATTTGCCATGCCTGTGCACAGACACCAGCCACAACCGGTGACAGGAAGCTCGTAACCCCCCCAGAAAACGGTACGGATAGAAAGTATAGCCAGCTTGAGTGCAAACGTCAAAAGAAGATCAAGGGAAAAATTCATGACACAATGCAGTAAAAATGACATTGACAATAAACTGTCATCATGTTGACTTCAAGGCATTGTTCACCTAAATTATAAATCAAGAAATAACAGCGTGTCGGCTAGTTAAGGCGCGTTGTTGCCAGTCGGTGCCTCTATGGTGCAAGAGGGCCGTATGGCAGGAAATCATTCAATATGCTTCTTTCGTCGGACTCCCTCCCGACGTGAGAGTGAAGAGGCCGAAACGGGTGTCATGCCGGTTTTGGCCTCTTCCATTGTTAACACAACCGGTTGCCTTAAGGTCTGGCACAAGGTCCTGCACAGGCATCCCGTGTGGCAGGTGGCGGTGTGCCTGCATCTGCGGGGCTGGAGCCGATGCCGGAAGCGGGCGGCACATCGTGCAGGCCGGACCTGCCGGTTGCGTGCTGTGCCGTTCGAGTCCTGTGTGAAGCGTCCGGACGGTTCTCTGGGCCTATGACTGACTGGCGTCCAGCGTATGCCGGGGGCAGGGGGTGGCCAGCGGTTCCGTCACCCCGTCAAGGCCGGCCAGGGCAAAGAGCATGAGCAGCGCCCGTTGCGCACCGCGATACGCGTCTTTGGGCGAATAGGACTCTTCCAGTGTGTGCATGTTGCGGCAGATGCCGCCCCCGCCGATGACGACGGCCGGAATTCCCATGCCCAGGGGAATGTTCTGGTTGGTGCTTGACGGCGGGACGGGCGTCACTGCAAAACCGGCCCGGACAGTGGCTTCACAGGTCAGCCGGGCAAGCAGGGAGTCTTTGGGCAGGGCGCCGGCCGGCTTGGAACCGATCACGAGTGTTTCAAGGCGGACACTGTCGGCAGGGGCAGCCGGCCAGCGGGCGTTTTCTTCTGCAACGCCCTGTTCGATGAAGGTCTGGACGGTGCCGGCCAGCTGGTTCAGCGCGGCCATGTCCACAGAGCGCATGTCGATTTTCATGGATGCCAGCTGCGGAATGGTGTTGATGGAGGTGCCCCCGCTGACGATACCGACGCTGAAGGTTGTACGCGGGGTCTGCGGAACCTGGATGTCAGCGATCCTGGCAATGCCGCGGCCCATGGCATGAAAGGGATTGGGGACGCCGAACCTGTACCAGCTGTGACCGCCCTGTGCGTGGAACCTGTATTCACAGCGGCGGATGCCGATGGCTTCAAGGCAGACGTGTTCGCCGCCGAAGCATTCAAGCGAGATGACGGCGTCGACATCCGGCAGGGTCTTTTCCAGCAGGTGGCGGATGCCGCGCGAGTTGCCCTCGCCCTCTTCACCTACGGTGCCGCCAAGCACGATGTCGCCTGCCGGCTGGAGCCCGGCGTGCCGGATGGCACGCAGAAGGGAAAGGATGCAGGCCAGCGAGGCTGTGTCGTCACTGATGCCCGGACAGTACAGAAAGCCCTGTTTTTCGGTGACGGCAAGCGGCGTTTCCCCAGGGAACACGGTGTCGAGATGGGCCTCAAGAAGGATTTGCGGTCTGCTGCCGGTGCCGGTGACGCGGCCGGTGACGTTGCCTGCTTCATCAATGCGGCAGCCGGTGGCTCCGCAGGCTTCCAGCCTGTCTTTGTACATGGGCGAGCGCTGCAGGTGCTCTTTGTATGGCGCTCCGGGGATGACGGCCATGGTCTTGAGTTCGTCGACAGTGCGTCCGGCGTCCTGCTCGAGAAAGTCGAGGGCGCGCTGAAAGGCCGGGGTAGCCAGGAGTGTGTCGAGCGTTGCACGGATTCGGGAGATATTGTCTGTCATAGTGCCTTCTGCGTGGCTGGATGCCGTTATGCCGGCCGGTCAGGGCCGTCCTGGCTGACCAAAGGGCCGGTTCTGTGGGGGGCGGAGGCAGGGGGCGGACTGCCTCCTGCGCCTTGAGCAACAACGCCTCCGTGGCTGAAAAACAGCATGCGGAGTGCTGGCTATTGTGACCAGCTCTTAAAACCTTCCTGCGAAAGTTCGGCCGAACCGGTTATGGCCAGCATGCCATGCGGAATTTTCTTGGCCTGGACACAAAGCTGATTGACCTGCAGGATATAGCGTTCGTGATAGCTGAGGTAGAAGGACAGGGCCTTGCCGAAATTGTCCCCGAGCAGGCCGTTGACCAGCAGCTGGCTGACTTCCCTTGTCTGCAGGAGGATGCGCTGGGAGCGCACGAGCAGCGCGCATTCTTCCGGAGTCATGCTGCGCACAAGTGCTGACAGGGTTTGCTGTGCACAGGGCTGGTGCATCCAGAAATACAGCAGATCCAGCGCGTTGATGATGCAGTCGCGCAGGATGTCCGGAGCTTTTTCGTTGAGCAGCTTGCAGAACTCGCGTGGCCGCTCCATCAGGGTGAGCATGTCGCGATCCGGAAAGCGCAGTTCCATTTCGGCATAGCCGTTGAACATGTGTCCGAGCTTGGTTGAGTAGTCCCAGAGGCGCAGACGGTGGTTGTTGCGGCGATCGGCAATGCCTTCGATGATGCAGGCAACGGTGTCGGAAGCGGTTTTGGAAATGATGGCAGCGCCCGGCTGCAGGGCTGCGGCAGGATCGGCAGTTCCCCAGGCGGCGGCCAGCTGGCACAAGCCTTCAAAGTAGATCAGGGAAAGGGGAATGGCGAGCACACTGCGGAACAGGTTGCCGATGACAGCCGAACGGGGGAACCCGCGGTAGGCGTTGTGCCAGGCGATATAGAACCCGTTGGCCAGGGCGATGACGACAAAGACGGCTGTCGGGCTGTTGGCCACAGTGAGCGACAGCATGTCCTCAAGCAGCAGGACGCGGATGCCCCATTCAAGCAGCAGTACCGAGATGCCGGTATAGAGCAGGGAGTCACAGATGCGCGACCAGCTGATGTAGTTGTTCCAGCGCAGCACCGAGGAGCGCCAGAGGGCGCCACCGCCTGCATAGATGGCCTGCGGGATGTTGCGCAGGCCGGTGATGAGGTACCAGATCAGCGCGCCGAACCAGGCAAGTACCCACCAGTCCTGCGTGAGCATGAAGGCCAGCTGGGCGGGGATGAAGCCGGCCAGTACCTTGAGCCAGTCGGACACGTTGGAATTGAGGTAGGCCAGCCCGGGCCATTTCCTGCGGGGCTGTGCCGTCTGGGGCGCGGCATTGCGCAGATTGTTGCAGGATACGGCGCTGCTGCCGCCCATGGTGATGATGTTGGAGTCCTTGCGCTGGATTGTCACGAGTACGGAAAACCATTCAAGACAGCTTGTCAGACCCAGCTTGCTGCAGCCGGGGAGGTTGCGCAGCCAGGTGGATATCCGGTTGAGCGGCGTGCTGAACCGGTTGGGCTCCGACCAGATCTGACGCAGGGACAGGGTCATGTGGATGGGCACAAAAATGGGCTGGTAGGCATTTTTCTTGGAGTGCACGGCCCGGCATGTCCGCCTGGGCAGCGTTTCAAGAACTGCCAGTCCCATGCCGTGCCGGACGCTGGAGTTGCTGGTCGAGTCCGTGCCGATGCGCGAGCGCAGCGGTGCAATGCGGTAGGGATGCTGCAGCTCGGGGATATGGCGCAGGATGGTCTGGAATTTGTCGCGGCGTTCAAGATCATCGGGACTGGCGGCGTGCTCCATCTTGCGCAGCATGTCCCGGATGGTGCGTTTGAGATGCAGGACACTGCCGTCGTTGATGGAGCGCTGCAGCTCGTTGATGGCTTCAAGATGGGTAAGGTGCCCTTCCTGCCATTCCTTGAGGTTGAACAGTTCCAGGTGGGTGATGAGGCCCTGGCAGTCCCAGAGCAGTTCGAGCACGTCTTCCGGTGTGAGCAGGGCCAGCTGCAGCGTGATGCGGTAGCCGCTGCGCAGGGCGCTCAGCCAGTCCAGGAGGACGGCCGGCGGCATGCGGATGATTTCCGGCAGCCTGACCTTGGGACAGGGGGCAACAAGGCAGGCCAGTTCGGGCGTTTTTTCCGGTGTCAGCCAGGTCTGATGCAGGGTTTCCGGCAAAAAGCCTTCCATGCGGTCGATCAGACGGTTGATGACCTCCAGGCGTTCCGGTGCTGCCGTGCGGGCCTCTTCCAGCAGTTCGGCCGTTCTGGCTTTCAGCAGCGGCAGGCAGGTGCGGTGGATCATTTCCGCAAGATGGAGCGTTGAGGCCTGCCCCGGATGCACATACGCAAGAAAGGCCTCGTGCGAAATGGGCGGCAGCTCCATGTCCAGGTCGCGCATCATCTGCACGCGGTGTTCGGCATTCCAGCGATCAAGTCCCTTGAGCACCTGCTGCTCCGTCCAGGCAGAGGCGGCGCGGCCCGCTTCCATGAGCGCCCTGGTGGGCTTTTCATCCAGAAAGGACAGAAACGCCTCGGCGTCCGAAAAGCCGCGCGGCGCCCAGACAAAACTGACAAACCTGTTGCGGAATACCGTGCGGAACTCAATGCCCACCCGCACGGTAATGCCCAGAATCTCGGCAGCGCGCAGCAGCTCTCTGGCGGCTTCCGGTTCAATAAAATTATAATAGATGATCGTTAGATAGCGGATCCCTTTGATCCAGGCGTCCATCAGCAGATGGGTGGGGTTCTTGCGTCCTTTGGTGTTGGCGTCATGGACATGGTGATCCATGGTCAGCTGATTCCATTCCTCAGGCATTTCCAGCAGATGGTGACGTGCAAGAAAATGCCGGACAATGCGCGGATTGCCTGACGCCGCCTTGCGAAAGTCGTGCATGAGGCGCAGCTGTGTATCTTCATCCTGGCGGGAGCGGATGATTTCCTTCATGATCTGCACGAGCACGCGACCCGTATTGTAGCGAAAGGGCGTCCGGGCGCTGTGCAGCACTTCGTCATGCAGGGTCCGCAGCGCGGTCAGCCGTTCTCTGGCCTGGCCGGCTTCCAGCTTGCCAAGCAGATCAATGACGGCGTGCGCCATACGGAATTCGTGGGTGGTGGCCAGCTCCAGAATGCCATGCGGGTGCAGGTTGGGGTTGTAGGCGTTGCTGTCCGAACCGTAGTCAAGCGTGGCGTTGACCATGCGCAACAGGTCGCGGTCGGCCTTATCAAAGAACCACTTGGAATACACAGGGCGTCCTCATGGATGGTCAGCATGGCGGAATGCGGCGCAGGAGATGGCGCTGCAGTGCCGTCATGGCGTTTGTTCCTTTTTAGACAAAAGCGCTGCCCAGGGCAAGCGTGCCGTCTGAACCGGATCCCGGAGCGCTTTGCCACTGAAAAAGGCAGAATGTGAGGCAGCACAGCGCCGCCCGGCCAGAGCTGAGCAGAAACACCGCGGTTTTCCCTGCGAAAGAGCAGGCCGTATGGCTGGAAACACAACGCGTTTCAACCTGAAAAGGCTCTGCCGCCGGCAACGCCGGGAACAGGCAGGGAGCGTGCTCCTGTGCGAGAGGTGGCATCAGGGTCCAGGCGCTGTTCCGGTGTCCGTGCCGGGCACGGGGGATGCCGTCCGGCCACGGTACCCTCTGGTGCAGTGCACGGGGGCACTGTCTGCGGATACCTGTGGGAGCGCCGGGGCAGGGTGTCAGACCGGTGTATCCGGTGTGACAGCCTGAACGGAGGTTTCAAGTGTGCCGTCGGCCAGGCGCAGGCGCAGTGCGTCACCGCAGTGCAGCCCGTGGACGCTGTGCACCAGACGGCCTTCCGCCGTCAGAATCAGCGCATAGCCGCGCTGCAGGGGGGCGTCGGGATCCAGCGGCGTCAGCCGTGCCAGCAGCGTTTCAAGCCTGGAGGCGCGTCCGTCAAGCGCGTGGCGCATGGCGGCGTCAAGACGTTCTGCCAGCCGCGCAACGTCTCGTTCCGGAGCCCGCAGGCCGTCGCTGGAAAGCCGCTGGCGGAGACGCCGCTGCAACGCGTCGAGCCGCAGCTCCAGATGGGCAAGCTGCTGGCGCGCTGCCCCGTGCAGGCGTCCTGTCAGGGCAAGCAGACGGTCGTGATCCCGTTCGAGCCGGCGTTGCGGCGAGAGCCAGCCAAGGGCTTTTGACTGGGTGTGCAGGCGATCGGCAAGCGCATCCAGGCGGCGCAGCGTATGGCGGGTCAGCTCCATGCCCAGAGCGTCGACACGCTGGGCGTGCCAGTGGCGCTCGTGCCAGAGAAGCTGGGCGGCGTGGCTGGGCGTGGCGGCTCTGACGTCGGCGGCCAGATCGCACAGCGAGGTGTCGATTTCGTGTCCGATGCCGGTCAGTACGGGCAGAGGCGAGGCGGCCACGGCCTCCACCAGGGCTTCGTCGTTGAACGCCCAGAGATCTTCCAGGGAGCCGCCGCCGCGGATGATGACGACAACCTGGGCCCAGCCGTCGGATCCTGCCTGCCTGAGCGCGCGGATGATCGCTCCGGGCGCTTCCGGCCCCTGTACGGGCGCCGGCAGAATGCGGATGGAAGCACCTGTGCCTCTTGTGCCGGCAATGCGCAAGAAATCCTGAATGGCTGCTCCGGTGGGGGCGGTGATGACATCCACACGAACCGGATCGGCCGGGATGGGGCGCTTGTGCTGGCTGTCGAACAGCCCTCTGGCCGCCAGTTTGCGCCGCAGGGCTTCAAGCTGGCGGAGCAGATCGCCCTGACCGAGTTCCTGGGCCATGTCCACAAGCAGCTGATACTGTCCGCGCGGGCCAAAAACGGTAATCTGACCGGCACAGGCCAGGGTGTCCCCCTCACGGAGGGTCAGGGCAAGGCTGGGGCGCGGGCCGGACTCGTACACTTCGCCGGTCAGGGGATCAAAGTGTTCCTGGGGTCTCTGGCGGCCCTTGAACCAGACACAGTTGAGCAGCGCGTCGCCGTCGCGCAGGGAAAAGTAAACGTGCCCGGAACCAGGGCGGCCGAGGTTGGTCACTTCACCGCGAACCCAGACGAACGGCAGGGCGCCTTCCAGCAGGCGCTTGAGCTGTTCGGTAAGCTGGCTGACAGTGTAGATGCCGTCGTCGTTCATGGTGTTGTGTGCCGTTCAGGGCCGTTTGGCGGAAAACCGGAGTCAGGCCGGGATCTGCCGTCCGGCCCGTGTGCAGGAGGCGCTCCGGGCCGGGCCCGCCTTTAGGGGCTTTTCAGTGCGAAACGCGTTGTGTCTTCAACCATACGGCCTGTCATATCGCAGGGAAACCGCGGTGTTTCCGCTCAGTTCTGGCCGGGTGGCGCTGTGCTGCCGCCTCGCGTTCTGCCTTTTCAATCGCAAAACGCTCTGGACTGGGGGCGTTGTCATTCTTCCGGCACGGGATCTTGTTGCTGAGGGAACCCGTGCCGGGGAATACTTTTTTAGTAGCGGTAGTAGTCCGGCTTGAAGGGGCCTTCGACCGGCACACCGATATAGTCAGCCTGTTCCTGCGTCAGGGTGCTCAGCTTGGCGCCGATGCGGGCCAGATGCAGGCGGGCAACTTCTTCATCGAGTTTTTTGGGCAGGATGTAGACGCGCTTTTCATGCGGGTTTGCGGCCAGATCCATCTGGGCAAGCACCTGGTTGGTGAAGCTGTTGGACATGACGAAGCTGGGGTGTCCTGTGGCGCAGCCCAGGTTGACCAGACGGCCTTCGGCCAGCACGATGATGGAGCGTCCGTTGGGCAGAAGCCACTTGTCCACCTGGGGCTTGATGTTGACGCGGGTGCAGCCGGGCGTCTGTTCAAGCCAGGTCATTTCGATTTCGCTGTCGAAATGGCCGATG
Source organism: uncultured Desulfovibrionaceae bacterium (assembly GCA_944325325.1). Taxonomy (GTDB): domain Bacteria; phylum Desulfobacterota; class Desulfovibrionia; order Desulfovibrionales; family Desulfovibrionaceae; genus Avidesulfovibrio. Next base: position 15,156 of record CALUZP010000090.1, on the reverse strand, counting down.
TTGCAGACGATGGCTTCATCTTTCATATTGGCCATGTGCTTGCCGGTGATGACGTGATAGTTGCCCGTGCAGGTGACGAAAATGTCGGCTTCGGGCAGGGCGTCTTCGACAGTGGTGACTTCAAAGCCTTCCATGGCGGCCTGCAGGGCGCAGATGGGGTCGATTTCAGCCACCAGCACGCGCGCGCCGAAACCGCGCATGGACTGGGCGCAGCCCTTGCCCACGTCGCCGTAGCCCACGACCATGACGACCTTGCCGGCAATCATGATGTCGGTGGCGCGCTTGATGCCGTCAGCCAGCGATTCGCGGCAGCCGTACAGGTTGTCGAATTTGGACTTGGTCACCGAGTCGTTGACGTTGATGGCCGGGAAAAGCAGCTTGCCCTCGGCGGCCAGCTGGTACAACCTGTGCACGCCGGTGGTGGTTTCTTCGGAAACGCCGCGGACGCCGGCGGCAACCCGGCTCCAGTGTCCGGGGTTTTCGCTGTGGCGCAGGGCGACGCGATCCATGACGATCTGGAATTCCTTCACGTCATAGCTTTTTTCAAGCAGCGACGGATCCTTTTCGGCAGCCACGCCCTGATGGATGAGCAGAGTGGCGTCGCCGCCGTCGTCGACGATCAGGTCGGGGCCGGAGCCGTCAGGCCAGGTCAGGGCCATTTCGGTGCACCACCAGTAGTCTTCCAGGCTTTCGCCCTTCCAGGCAAACACGGCGGCAAGCCCGTCGGCAGCCACGGCCGCTGCGGCATGATCCTGCGTGGAGAAGATGTTGCAGGAAGCCCAGCGCAGGTCTGCGCCCAGGGCGTGCAGCGTTTTGATCAGCATGGCCGTCTGAATGGTCATGTGCAGGGAACCGGCGATTTTGAGACCCTTGAGGGGCTTTTTATCCTGATAGCGCTTGCACAGCTCCATCAGCCCGGGCATTTCCCGTTCGGAGAGCTGCATTTCCTTGCGGCCGAAGTCGGCAAGTGAGATATCCGCCACTTTGTAGGGCAGGGTGGGATCAAGAGGTTTCACCTTGGAAAGGTCGGTCATGGTGGACTCCAGTTTGAAGCGATGAGGAAAAAACGCGGCAGGCGGTTATCCGTTCTGCCGGGCCAGAACCATATTCAGGGTCAGATCGTGCTCAAGAGGCTGGGTCCTGATGTGCACGATGGCAAAGCCCGCGCCTTCAAGAAAGCGCTGGAGCATGCCGCGATCAAAGCCGAGCCAGCGGTCGCCGTAGTCGGTGCGCATCCGCTCCTGATCGTGCCGGTCGAAATCGGACAGAAAGAGCATCCCGCCGTGTTTGAGAACCCGCCGGATTTCGCAGAGTGCCCCTTCGGGATCCGACAGGTGGTGCATGACCAGATTCATGCAGGCAAAGTCGGCTTCTCCGTCGCACAGGGGCAGATGCCCCAGCTCGCCGATGCGCAGCGAGACGTTGTGCTGATCGCCAAGCCGGCGTCGGGCCAGTTCCAGCATCCGTGGCGAATCGTCCACACCGATGAGCAGATCCGCCCGGCCTGTAAGGCGCTCCATGACAGCGCCCGTGCCGCAGCCCAGATCCACGGCCACACCGCAGGGGGCCGGCAGGGCTTCCGCCACGGCGCCGGGAAGATCGAAATCGCCCATGATTTCGTTGTTCAGCGTGTCCCAGTAATCCGCCATCGTATTGAAAAAGCGCCGTGTCTTCAGCGCCCGCTTTTCAAGAATGCCGGCGGCCATGGCCAGGTCGGCGCGCATGTCCATGTCAGCCGTCAGAAAGGGCGTGACCGCACGCAGAAACTCTGCGCCTTCGCCTTCGCGCACAGCGGAGTAAAATACCCACAGGCCGTCGCGGCGCGAATTGAGCAGTCCTGCCTCGGTGAGAATCTTCAGATGGCGGGAAATGCGCGACTGGCCTGTCTCAAGAAGCGAGACAAGTTCGTTGACCGACAGCTCGTAGCGGCTCAGCACATGCACAAGGCGCAGGCGGGTGTCGTCAGACAGGGCTTTGAAATAACGGATAGCGTGCGACATGGATACGGTTGTTTGCAGAGCAGGTTGTTCGTGCCGGTTCGCCGGCCGGCGCAAAGAGCCGGATGCCGGCGGCAGATCAGTCTCCGCCGTGCAGACAGAGGATGATCCGCCACTGCATCACAATTGCTTTATATAACAATATCAAGAAAAATAGATATGGTCAAGGTGTGACCTTGACCCGCGCCCCGGATAATGCGATGTTTGCGCCCATATGAAGCTGACCTACCGGATTCCGCGCGCGCGCGACGAAAGCAGCCGGACGCGAGTCATGCAGCCTGTCGGACAGGGCCTGTCCGCCCTGCTGGACTCGCTGGGCGCCGGCTCTCCTGTGGCGCGGCTTGCACAGCTGTGGAAGCGCTGGGATCAGGTCATGGGGCCGGAGCTGGCAGAGCTGGCGTTTCCGCTGGGGCACCGCCGGTCCACCCTGATTGTCGGGGGCAGCGACAACATGGCCCTGCAGGAGCTGTCGTTCCAGACAGAGGAAATTCTGGAACGCGCCAATGCCTTCATGGGCGAACCGTTTTTTGAGCGGGTGGAGCTGCAGCTCGGCCTCGGGCGCACGTCTCCCGGCCTTTCTGTCAGCATCCAGCCGTCATCCCGCAGGCGTCTTGAGCCGGAAAAGCCAGCCGGGCTTACGGGGTCATTCCGGGATTTCGATCCCAACTCGGCGGCAGGACGGGCGTATCTGGCCTGCCTGCGCCTGCACGGCCTGCGCTGACGCAGGCCGTGCCTGTCCGTCCCTACAGTCACACGAACCACCCCTCCCGGCCAGGAGGGGAAGACCGTTTAGCAAGGAATGCAGTATGCTCACCCCAGAAGATATGGCGCATCTTTCCCGCCTGTCGCGCCTGGCGCCCGACGCCGTCACCCTGGAGCGGTTCAGCGCGCAGTGCGGCGATATCCTCAAATACATGGATGTGCTTGCAGAAGTGGATACGTCCGATGTGGAGCCGCTTTACAGCCCCGCACAGCACGTCCAGACGCCGCGCGCCGACGAGCCGGAGCGCCGGCGCAGCCGTGCTGAAGTGCTGGCCAACGCTCCGGAAACCGACGGGCAGTTCTTCATTGTGCCCCGCATTGTGTAGGAGGAGTGCCGCCATGAGTGAACTGTACGCTGCCTCGCTTGTTGACATCCGTGATCGTCTTGCCAGCGGGCAGGTGCGCGCCGAAGAGGTGACACGCGCCTGCCTTGATCGCATTGAAGCCACGGAGCCTGCCATTCATGCCCTGCTTGCCGTGCGCCCCGAGGCTCTGGATGAAGCCCGCGCACTGGATGCCCAGGGCCCGGATCCGTCCAAGCCCCTCTGGGGGGTGCCGGTGACTGTCAAGGACGCCCTGGCCACAGCCGGGACACGGACCACGGCCGGCTCGCGCATCCTTGAAAATTTTGTGCCGTTCTATGACGCCTTTGCCGTGGAGAAACTGCGCGCCGCCGGGGCAATCATTCTCGGCAAGAACAACATGGATGAATTCGCCATGGGTTCGTCCACCGAAAACTCGGCCTACGGCCCGACGCACAACCCCCGTGACATTCAGGCGATTCCTGGCGGCTCAAGCGGCGGTTCGGCCGCCAGTGTGACGGCCATGCAGTGTTTTGCCTCGCTTGGTACCGATACCGGCGGATCCATCCGCCAGCCGGCGGCCATGTGCGGCTGTGTGGGTCTCAAGCCCACCTATGGTGCGGTATCGCGGTATGGCCTGCTGGCCTATGGCTCTTCCCTTGACCAGATAGGCCCCCTGACCCGCACGGTTGAGGATGCGGCGCTCGTGTTTTCGGTCATTGCCGGCCATGATCCCCGCGACGCGACCTCTGCCCCCAGAACAGCCCCCGGGCCGGAACTGCTGGCTGGCGTGCAGCAGTCCAGGCACCTTGCCGGCATGACAATCGGCATTCCCGAAGAGTTCATGGCGGCGGAAGGGCTTGATCCGGCCGTGGCCGAAGCGTGCGCGCGGGCTCAGAACCTGGCGCGCGGGCTGGGCGCCAAGCTGGTCAGCGTGTCGTTGCCCCACGCAACCCGGCATGCCATTGCCGCCTACTACATCGTGGCCATGGCAGAGGCCAGCTCCAACCTGGCCCGCTATGACGGCGTGCGTTTTGGCTACCGTTCGGACAAGGCGAAGAATCTTGAGGAGCTGTACACCTTCTCGCGGACTGAAGGGTTCGGGCACGAGGTGCAGCGGCGAATTCTGCTCGGGGCGTATGTGCTCTCCGCCGGCTACTACGACGCCTACTACCGCAAGGCTGCAGAAGTCCGCCGGCTCATCCGGCAGGACTATCTGAAGGCGCTGGAACAGTGCGACGCCATGCTCGCGCCGGTATCACCCGTGCCGGCCTGGAAACTGGGATCCATCATCGACGATCCGCTCAAGATGTACCTGATGGACATCTACACCGTCTCGCTGAACCTGGCCGGGCTGCCCGGCCTGTCACTGCCTGTGGGACGCGCGGGCTCGCTCCCCGTGGGAATGCAGATCATCGGCCGTGAATTTGATGAGGCCACAATCCTCAAAATCGGGCATGTGATGCAGACGGTGCTTGGCGATCTGGAACTGCCATGCATCTGAACCAGGCGTCGGAGCACTCCCTGCCGGACACCCGGGCGGCCGGCGACGCCTGCCCGCCGTATGAAGGCGCTGTCCGTGCGCGGTTGCGTGCGGGCAGCAAAGCCTGTACGCCCGGATCTGCTGAACAGGCTGACAGCGGGTGCGGCTCCGGCGCGCCCTCTGCCGGGGCCGTGGTGGCCATCGACTTTGAAACGGCCGACAATGGCGCGGACAGTGCCTGTGCGGTCGGGATGGCACGGGTGGAGGACGGGCGCGTTGTCGACACGCTCTATCAGCTGCTGCGGCCACCCCGTTCACGGATTCTCTATACCTGGGTTCACGGCCTGACCTGGGCGATGCTGAAGGATCAGCCGACCTTCGCACAATTCTGGCCGGTCATGGCGGCGTTTGCCGGCCCTGCACCGGTGTTCGTCGCGCACAACGCCCGCTTTGACCGCAGTGTGCTGCAAGCCTGCCGCGCCGCCATGGGCGCAAGCGAAACCAGTCCGTTTTTGTGTACGCTGAGGGGATCACGGCGTTACCTCAAGCTGCCGCGAAACCGTCTGTGCGACGTGTGCGCCTATCTGCACATTGATCTGACACACCATCACGCCGGCTCTGATGCCCTGGGCGCGGCGGGGATTTATCTTCATCTGCGCGCCATGGGCGTCAGCGATGCCGCGTTGCGGATTTGATGCTGACGGCTGTCCGCGCCTGGTAACCGTATCGGGTAACCGTATCGGGATGAACGCCTGCCGGCTTTTGGACAACGCGGCGGCAGGCGTCTGATGGCTGGATCCCGCGCCGTAATCGCCAGGATTTCTGTCCAGAGGCGATAATCCACAGGAAAACCCACATCGCGGATGCAGTGTTCCAGAATGCCCAGAATCCCTGCCAGACAGGGGGCGGCGCGTCCAGAGACTTCCGGGCGTTGCCGGTCCCCTGGCTGTGTTTCTCGGCAATCATTGCCGTAAACAGGGCTTCTTTGTTTTTGAAGTGCACAGACATGATTCCCTGAGCCACACCGGCCTGCCGGGCAATACCGGCAAGAGCAGGCCGCAGAGCCTTTTTCTGCAAAGCAGGCGGCTGCGGCAGCCGACAGTCGCGTCCTTGTCTGGCGTTGCTGCTGTCGAGCCATGGGGGCAGATTCTTTTGGGCGCACGCCGGTCTTGACAACGCAAAGAATTCTGAAAAGCTGCTGCGTCCGTGGCCGTCCCGGACAGCTCCGGACAGCATCAGCTCAACCTGACGTTTTTATGCATCCTGATGAGAGCCGTCCGCTGTTGTGCGGGCGTGTCGTGCTGTCGGCCTCAGCCTTTGTACACAAAGAATGCCTGGACGTTCATGCAATCATATTGCCGTCAGATTGCGTCAGGGATGCAGGGCGGCCGGCGTTGCAGCGGCAGCAGATTTGGGGAGATGACGGCAGGGTGCGGGCCCGCTACAGCTGGGGCTGCGTGCGGGGCTGCGGCGTGCAGGCGCGTGCACAGGCTGAAAAGCGCCCGTGCTTTGAATCGGATCTGGCAGACGGGAGAAGGATGGCGGGGAAGCAGGCGGAAAGGCCTCAGAGTGGGCTGTTGCTGGCTGGGGACCAGGCTTTTAAGGGGCGGCATACAAAAATGGAGTGCTGCCCTGAGGGGCAACACTCCGGGGATAGTGGCCCGTCCTTTTCGGTATAGTGCCGGTCAGGACGGGCTCTGTTTGCGCAATCCGCTTCACGAGGCAGAAGCCGGGGAAACGGGAGAGCTGATGCTACTGGCGTTCCGTCGCCGTAGGCAGGTTTTCCCACAACACGGCCGCGACATACTCGTCAGGGCTGTGCTTGGTCACAAGGCTGCCGCCGAACAGGCCGATAGCGCTGAAGATGAAGCCGAACAGCGTCTGGTCAAAGCTGATGCCCAGATACGGCCAGATGAGCGTGGAGACCAGGCCCAGCAGCATCCCCGCCATGGCGCCGGTCTTGGTCACGCCGCGCCAGAGCATGGTAGCCAGGAAGGGCAGTACGATGGTCGTGGCGGTCAGGCGCAGGGCCCACTGGTAAATAGAGATGATGCCAGTGAAGTTAAAGGCCACAATCAGGGCGGCCAGCGAGATGATTAAAACGGTCAGGCGCGAACAGAGCATAAGCTGGCTGTTAGTCGCCTTGGGATTGATGAGCTGGCGGTAGAAGTCATGGGTCAGGTTGGACGAGCCCTGCAGGATGAAGGAGTCGGCGCTGGTTACGAGGGCGGCCAGCAAGGCACAGTAGATCAGGCCGCCGATATAGGGCGGCAGCATGTCATAGGTCACCTTGGAGAAAATAAGGTCCGGGTTGATATCCAGGGGCAGGAACTGCCGGCTGGCAATACCGATGGTGATGGGACAGAAGAAGATGAACGCGCAGATGATCACGCCCAGGGTGTTGGCGCGCAGCGAGACGGATTCCGACTTGGCGGCAAAAATACGCTGCCAGGAGGATTGCCAGACCATGTAGAAAGGCCCAACGGAGAGGAAGAAGAACAGCACTTCCGTGAAGCCGTAGGGGCCGGCCAGCGACAGGTATTCCGGCGGAGTGTTGGTGAGAACGTGATCCCAGCCGCCAGCGTAGTTCAGCGTGGCGATGGCCAGGACGAGGATACCCAGGATGATCAGGATAGCCTGGAGCGCGTCAGTGATGATGGTACCCGGCAGGCCGCCCAGCACCGTAAAGCCGAAGACCAGCACAAAGGACAGGATCAGCGCGGTATTCCAGTCCATGCCAAAACAGGTTGTCCAGATGGTGGACATGGCCAGATACTGCATGGCCGTTGTCGGGATGGCATAGACCACGGCCGACAGAAGGGACGGAATGATGCCGACCGACGCGCCAAAGCGCGAACCGAACAGGTCGGCCAGGGTGTACAGGCGCTGGCGCCGCAGGGCTTTGCCAAAGACCAGCAGCAGGATCAGCGTGAAGAGGATGGAGGCCAGGGAGAACCGGATATATCCGGACGCGCCCACCGTAAAGCCAAGGCCGACCGTGCCGATAAACACCGACGCGCCGCACCAGGTACTGATGACCGTGCCCACGATGGGCCAGAAGCCCATGTTCCAGCCGCCAATCAGATAGTCGTCAGCGTGTTTGACTTTGAGAAAGTAATAGAAACCGATGCCGAACATGGCGGCAAAGTACACGACGAAGTACGCTAAATACCACCCCATGCCATACTCCAGGTTGTTAAAAGGTGAAACGGTCGTATGGTCCGGACGGCAAGATCCGGACCGTCCCTGATCACAAGCGGTTGGCCAGCAGAGCTCTGAGTGAGTCTTCCAGCACGAGAGCGCCCTGCGCGAGATGTTCCGGATGCGTAGCCTCTTGCGGGCAATGGCTCAGGCCGTCGATGCTTGGCACAAACAGCAGACCTGTGGGCACACGCCTGGCAAGGCAGGCGGCGTCGTGAGCCGGGCCGCTGATCGTATCCGTGCAGGAGACGCCACGCGCCGCAGCAATCTTGCGAAAGAGGGCCATGATGTCCGGATCCATGCGGCCGCCTCCGCTGGCGGAGAGCCGCTGTACGGTCATCTCGATGGAACGTTCCCGCGCGACGGTCTGCAAGAGCGCTTCAATACGGCGCCAGCCGCTTTCCAGCGCGGCTTCATCGACATGGCGGATATCCACGGTATAGGTCACGGATTCCGGGATAACGATGGGCACGTTTGGTACGCAATGCAGGCTGCCGATGGTGCAGGAAAAGTCTTCAGGGAGTTCCCGGTCGAGCCACAGCTGTTCCATGCGCCGGGCAAAATCGGCAAAGGCAGCCATGGCGTCCCGGCGTCCCTGCATGGGGCTGGCCGCATGATCGGAAACACCGGTAAAGCGGATGCGGTGCAGGCGCATCCCGCAGATGGCGCTGACAATCCCGAGCGCTACGCCCTGCTGTTCCAGTCTGGCGTTCTGTTCGATATGCACTTCAAGGTAGGCGCGCGCATAGGTGGCGTCGATCTGCTGCGCGGGCAGCGCCTCCGGATTCAGTCCCGCTGTGCGTATGCGCTCATAGGCCGAAGAAGCGCCGTCGTGCAGATCGCGCAGGAACGCCACATCCGCAAGGCCGGTAACCGCCTTGCTGCCAAGACAGGTGCAGCCGAAGTTGGAGCCTTCTTCTTCGGCAAAGGCAATAAGCTCCACGTCGCAGTCAGGTTCAAATCCTTCGTCAACAAACGAGCGCAGCGCTTCAAGCCCGGCGCAGACGCCATAAATGCCGTCCAGGGCTCCGCCGTGGCGCACAGAGTCAAGATGTGAGCCCACCAGCACGGCCGGTCCGGCGGTCTTGCCTCTCAGTCTGGCCCGCAGGTTGCCGATGCCGTCAATGCGCACCTCAAGCCCGCTCGCTTCGCACATGTCCTGCAGCAACTGCCTGGCCTGTGCGTCAGCTGCCGACCACGAAAAGCGGGTTACCCCTTCACCGGGGGTTTCGTTGCACTGCGCGAACGCAGCAAGCGTATCGAGGAGCCGTTGACGATTCATACTAATTTCTTTGGCATGGCGGCCGGATGCGGGCCGGCCGCCACCGGTGTTGGAGTGAGGAAGTGACCGCTTCTGGCCTGTGCTAGGCGCAGAGCTTCCCCCAGACAGCCTTCCCGCCGGAAATCGTGGACAGGATGGCAACATCCTTGATGGTTTCCGGAGCAACAGCCCGCGGGTCCTTGTCCAGCAGCACAAAGTCTGCCAGCTTGCCGGGCTCGATGCTGCCGCGGTTGGCTTCGTCAAGCGTCATGATCGCCGCATAGGTCGTATAGGCGCGCATGGCTTCAAGCGGGCTTACACGCTGATCAGGCCCGATGAGCTCGCCCTTGCGGCTGATGCGGTTGACCGCCGTATGGATGGACTGCATGGTCATCTGAGGCAGAACCGGCGTATCGGCATGCAAGGAGAACGGCAGACCGATGCGCACGGCGCTGGCGCAGGGATCGATGCGCTCTGTCCGTTCGGGGCCGAGGAAAATAGCCTTATGGCGATCGCCCCAGTTCCAGACGTGCAGGACAAAGAAGGAAGGCTCAAGTCCCACGGCCTTCATGCGTTCAAGCTGGCTGTCCGAGGCCATCTGGCAGTGGATGAGCAGATGGTGCGGATTCTTGCGGGGACAGCGTTTCTGGGCCCTTTCCACAGCAAGGAGAATCCGTTCGATGGCGGCGTCGCCGTTGCCGTGCACGATGACCCGCTGACCGGCAGCGTGTGTTTCGTATACGAGTTCGTCCATCTGTTCCTGGGTGAGGATGCAGTCAGGACGGAGATCCGGCTGCAGGTAGTAGCCGTCCTTGATGGCTGCCGTGAATGCCTGGATGGATCCGTCGGTCAGGATTTTGATGCCATGCAGGCGCAGATAGGGGCTGCCGGGGCTTTCCAGAAGCCCTGCGGCCTTGGCTTCCCTGTAGCAGGCTGAGAAGATGGGCAGATGGCAGCGGACGGTCATTTTGCCTTCGCGTTCGAGCTCGCCAATCACCTGCAGAGACATGTTGCCGGCCAGGCCGCCCAGACCAAGGCCGCCGCCGATGGTGGAGGTCAGGCCCTGTTCGTTGTATTTTTCCATGGCCACCAGTATGCCCTTTTTCAGGGTTTCAGCAGAGACGGGCGGCAGCTGGGCAATGGCGCTCAGAGCCATGTTTTCGGTCAGAAGTCCGGTGGGGCGGCCGTCGGCGCAGACGACTTCAACGTTGTCGCTGGGCTTGGTCGGGTCAACGCCTATCAGTCTGAGCATGGCCGTGTTGACATAGGCGGCATGAATGGAAATATGCACGATCAGGGTCGGCCTGTTCCCAAACAGAGCATCCAGTTCCTGAGCTGTGGGCCCGCGTCCGTCGCTGGTAGCAGTGTCGTCGTAGCCATAGCCCATGACAACGGGATCGTCCGGATGATCCGCGGCGTGGCACTGAAGGATGTCCAGTGCTTCCTGCATGGTGTCGGTTCCGCCACAGTAGGCGTACTGGATCCAGGCGGCGTACATTTCAAGATGGCTGTGTGTATCGATGAAGCCGGGATAGAGCGTTCCCCCCTGCAGATCCACTTCCCTGACCCGCGGGCCGGTCAGCTGACGCAGTTCTGCGGCTGTGCCGACCGCCTCAATACGGTCGCCGCAGGTCAGGACGGCTTCCACATGGCTGTCGTCCGCATCCATCGTTACAATGTTTCCGTTTGTGTACAGAACCTTTTCTCTACAACGCATGATGTTTCTCCATAGTCTTCGCAAGGATGCCGTCTGCAAAGCCTGCTTTGAAAGCGCCCGGGGGGCAGTGGCGCCTGCGGCATGCTGGCGGCCGTCTTGACGTATTGTTGGCAGATTGTCTGACCGGACATGGGCGACGCTGGATGAAACGCCGTTGTCCAGGCGGTGCACTTCCGGTCAGAGTGTTGGCCTGAATATGCCTTGTGCTTTCATGAACGACAGGTTAGAAGCATCCAGCCTGTTGCCAAAACAGGCGTACAGCCTCGGACGCCATCGCCTGGCGGTATGTGCCGGAAGCTGTGAATTTTTCGCTGACAGCAACGTTTTCACAGTGTTAGCTTGAGACATGGCAGAACATATCTCCGGCAGAAAGCCGCCGTCAGGTGCTCAAATCCGCTGCCTGTCGTTCCTGCATGTTCTCCCTCTTGGCAGGTACAGGTTTTGTTCTTATTTTTGCAAGCTTTGTTCCATCATGATTAGCTATAACAAAATCAATGAGTTATTTGTTTTATTGGGTTGCAAAGAGTGTCATTTGTCATTATTATAAGACAGGTTTATGTAACTAGTTGTATTATATTTAACTTTTGTCAGAGGTGTCCTATGTTAAGGACACATCTGTCCTAATAAGACAGAGGCTGCCATGGATACGCCGCACATCCCCAACACCCCTGACTGCCTTATGCAGCTGCTTGAAAACCCGTTGTTTCATCGCATTCTCGATGTGATGCAGACTGGTGTGTCTATTACCGATCCTACTGGTACAATTAAATTTTTTTCAAAGTCGTGCTATACGGTTCACGGCCTCAATCCTCAGGATTCCGTAGTTGGCAAAAACATTGGTGAGGTGTTTTGCACGGCTGACTCCGGTGTGCTTAAGTCGCTGGAGACAGGACAGGCGACGACCATCAACAGCGTTGCCCGCAACGGTGTCGAAGCGCTGTGCCGTCGCTATCCGATTCTGGATGGCAACAGGGTGATCTGCTGTGTGGCGGAGGTCCTTGCCACGACCCATCAAAACAATCAGCTGGATGAGCTGTTGAAGAGACTGCAGCAGCTCAAGAACAAGTCCGGGTATGTTATCGGCAAGGAATCGTCGCACAGGGGAGCCTTGTGCACGTTTGAATCCTTGATCGGCGACACACGGGTCATGCAGAAGCTGAAGAAGATGGGGCGGCGGTTTGCGCGCAGTCAGGAGCCGGTGCTTATCCTTGGCGAAAGCGGAACCGGCAAGGAACTGCTTGCCCAGGCGATCCATACGGCGAGCTCCAGAGCGGAGGGTGCCTTTGTGTCGGTTAACTGTGCGGCGCTGCCCCGTGAACTGGCTGAATCGGAGCTGTTCGGCTATGTGGAAGGCGCTTTTACCGGGGCCAAGAAGGGCGGCAAGAAGGGCAAGTTCGAGCTTGCCGACAACGGCACGATCTTTCTTGATGAAATTGCAGAGCTCCCTCTGCATCTTCAGGCCAAGTTCCTGCGGGTTCTTGAGAATAACGAGATTCAGAAAATCGGCATGGGGCAGAGCCAGTACTCCAATTTCAGGCTTATTGCAGCGACCAACCGGGATCTGCCGGAGCTGATCCGGCAGGGCCAGTTCCGGGAGGACTTGTATCACCGGCTGAATATTCTGGAACTGCGGCTCCCGTCGCTGCGGCAGCGGAGAGGGGACATTCCGGCGTTGATTGCCCAGCTCATCGAGTGGATCTGCGGCCCGCAGAAGGCCCTTTCGCTTCACCTGTCGCCGGAAGTGCTCAAACTGTTCATGCATTATCCCTGGCCTGGCAATGTTCGCGAGCTCAAAAACGTGCTGGCATATGCCTATTGCTGCATGGACGACAATGAAGTTGAACTGGGCCTGCAGCATTTGCCCGAACGGATGTTTACGCAGCCCCAGGCGCCTTCGCCTGCGGCCTTGGAGCTGAAGGGAGGCATGGAGCACGGGCGTACCGGTTTACACGCTGCGCCGGAGGCATTTTCGTTCCGCAGAGCGCAAGGCGATCTGGAACGCCATGCAATCGAAGCCGCGCTGAATGCTGCGGGAGGCAACAAGTCGCGGGCTGCCAGAACCCTCGGCATTGCCCGCAACACGCTGTATCTCAAAATGAAGGCGCTCGGCCTGCCCCTGCATTCAGAGAAGCGATCGCGGAAGTGAGACTGCTTTGCATTGAGGAGCTTGGGGCAGCTGCGGGAAGCGGTTTTCCAGGCAGGCCGGGGGCAGTGGTTTTGTAAGCCGGAGCAGGTCAGGGGATCGAGGCCCGCCCGCTGCCTCAGAAGTGGCAGCAGGCACATAGATGGTTACAGAAAACCCCTGGTGGCGGCTGTCCCGGCCCTGTTCCGCTTCTGTCCGGCAGCCTTGAGCCCGGGCGGGCTGGCCTAGAGCGTTTTGCCATTGAAAAAGGCAAAACGCGAGGCGGCAGCACAGCGCCACCCGGCCAAACGTGAGCGGAAAACCGCGGTGTTTGCGCGAAACGACAGGCCGCATGGTTGAAAACGCAAAGCGTTTCAAACTGAAAATGTTCTGACTGACGTATGGATGAGAGGTGAAGGCAGAAGACCGGGAAAGGCGTAAGGCGTCTTTCTGCGCAAAGGAGGCGGCTGGCTTTTGCAGTCCGGATAAAAAAAGCCCCGGAGGACACTCCGGGGCTTTGATCGCTGATGGCAGCGCGGCTACTTCTTGTCTTCGCTGCGCAGCTTGAGGCCAAGTTCGCGCAACTGTCTGGGTGACACTTCGGACGGCGCTTCCGTCATGAGGCAGGTGGCCTTCTGTGTCTTGGGGAAGGCGATCACATCGCGGATGGACGGCGATTTGCTCATGAGCATGATCAGGCGATCGAGCCCGAAAGCGATACCGCCATGGGGCGGCGCACCGTATTCAAAGGCCTGGATGAGGAAGCCGAACTGGGCTTCGGCGGATTCCTTGGAAAATCCGAGGGCTTCAAACATATGCCGCTGCACGTCGGCCTGATGGATACGGATGGAGCCGCCGCCCACTTCGTTGCCGTTGAGCACCATGTCGTAGGCGCGGGCCTTGGCGGCCCCGGGGTTGGACACCATGGTTTCCAGATCCCCTTCCTTGGGCGCGGTGAAGGGATGGTGGCAGGCTACATAGCGCTTTTCTTCCTCACTGTATTCATACAGCGGGAAATCGGTCACCCAGAGGAAGTTCCAGGCATTGTCGGGGATGAGGCCGAGCTTTTCGCCAAGATGCACGCGCAGGTTGCCGAGCGCCGCGTTGACGATCGAGAACTCGCCCGCCTGGAAAAACACGATGTCGCCAGGGACAAGCCCCAGCTCGCGGGTCAGGCCGGCGCGTTCCTCATCGGAAAGGAACTTGGCAATGGGCGACTGCCATTCGTTTTCACGGATTTTGATCCAGGCCAGGCCCTGCGAGCCGTAAATCTGGACGAATTCGGTCAGCTCGTCGATGTCCTTGCGTGTCAGGGTTTCACCACCGGGCACACGCAGCGCCTTGACGATTTTGGCAGAGGCAAACACCTTGAAGCCGGACTGCTTGAAAAGATGCGACACGTCATGCAGTTCAAGGCCGAAGCGGGTGTCGGGCTTGTCCACGCCATAGCGGGCCATGGCTTCATCCCAGCTCATGCGCGGGAAGGGATGCGGCAGATCCACCCCCAGGGCTTCGTGAAAAACGTGGATCATGAGATTTTCGGCCATGTCCATGACCTGGGTTTCGTCCACGAAGCTCATTTCAATGTCGATCTGCGTGAATTCGGGCTGGCGGTCGGCGCGCAGATCTTCGTCGCGGAAGCAGCGCACAATCTGGAAGTATTTGTCCAGACCAGAGACCATGCACAGCTGCTTGAAAATCTGGGGTGACTGCGGCAGCGCATAGAAGCAGCCCGGATTCAGGCGGCTGGGTACCAGAAAGTCGCGGGCCCCTTCCGGCGTCGATTTGGTCAGGAAGGGGGTTTCGACTTCGAGGAAGCCGTTGTCGGCCAGGTGCCGGCGCACGGCCTGGGCCACACGGCTGCGCAGAATGATGTTGTTGGTCATGCGCCTGCGGCGCAAATCCAGGTAGCGCCACTGCAGGCGCAGGTTCTCTCCGGCTTCCACGCGGTCTTCAATGGGGAACGGCGGGGTTTTGGAAGCGTTGAGCAGCTTCCACTCGGTGACATACACTTCCACTTCGCCGGTGGCGAGGTTGGGGTTGGCCATGCCTTCGGGGCGCAGGCGCACCCGGCCCTTGACGGCCAGCACAAATTCCGGCCGCAGCACCCGTGCGCGGCTGTGGGCGTCGGCGTTGACCTCGGGGCTGAACACAATCTGCGTCAGCCCGTAGCGGTCGCGAAGGTCAATGAAGATCAGCCCGCCGTGGTCGCGGCGGTACTGCGCCCAGCCCATCAGGCAGACTTCCTTGTCCTTGTCGGCCGCGGTCAGATCACCGCAGGTGTGGCTGCGCCGCCAGTCGCCCAGCGGCT
>CALUZP010000089.1 GCA_944325325.1 uncultured Desulfovibrionaceae bacterium | reverse complement strand
GGGGAGGGGTGTTCAGCTGTTTCGGAACTTGCCGGCCAGATACAGGGCCACACCGGCCCAGACGCGTCTTGCCTTTTTCAATGGCAGAACGTCCGGGAGCCTGCGGGCGCTTGCCGGACAGCGGGATGCTGCAGGTGGCAGTATCCCGCATGGCCTGGGCGTGCCGGCAGTACCAGCATTTCGGATAGCATCCGCCTGTGCTGTCCGGGGCAGGGGAGGGGTGTTCAGCTGTTTCGGAACTTGCCGGCCAGATACAGGGCCACACCGGCCCAGATGAACAGGAAGACCAGCAGTTTCATGGGAGGGATGGACTCCTGCATGACAAAGACGCCGAGCAGGAAGCTGGTTGTGGGGAGGATGTATTGCATGACGCCGAGTGAAATCATGGGAACGCTGCGGATACCCAGGGCCAGCCCGAGCTGAGGGATGCCGGAAACGAGCCCGCAGCCGATGAGGAGCAGATCCATGCGCAGGTTACAGGTCAGGAAATGCCCTGAGCCCGTGAATCCGATCCATAGGAGATACCCCCACAGAATCGGCGCAGTGAACAGCATTTCCATAAGCATGCCCGGAGCTGCGGCGACTTTGGCGTATTTGCGGAAGAAGGCGAACAGGGCTGCGGAAAAGGCGACCCCCAGTGAAACCCACGGGATGGCGCCGTAATTGAACAGCAGGATAAGCACTCCTATGCCAGCAGTCAGGATGCCTTTCCACTGCAATCCTGAGGGGCGTTCGCCAAAAAACAGAAAACCCAGCACCGTGCTGATCATGGGGACAATGTAGTGTCCCATGCTTGACTCGAGCAGTTGTCCGTTCGTGACGGCCCAGATGTAAATCCACCAGTTCCACAGATGGGCAAGGCTGCACAGGCTGATGAAGAAGACTTCGCGCCGGCTGTGCAATGCCTGGAAAAATGCGGGAAAAAGACCTTGAGAGGACATGTACAGGGCAACGAACAGGCTGCCCCAGAGTGTCCTGTGGCAGACCAGCTCAAAGGCTGGAACGCCTTGCAGGAGGTTCCAGTACAGCGGGCTCAACCCGAAGGACAGGTATACGCCGAGGAGCAGCAGGATGCCTTGTTTCTGGGAGAGCGTGCCGGATTTTTTTGGCTGTCCCATGTTCGTCTCCAAACGGGTTTTGAAAAGATGAAGAGCACCGTCTCCCTCTCCGGTGCTCTTCGTGTGGGGGGAAAATCAGACGTTGCGGATACTGGCGTATTTGGCAAACAGGGCTTCAGTTTTTTTCACATCGGTCAGGGCCAGCAGATCAAACAGGTCATTGGCCGCTTCCGGCGAAAGCAGATGTTCGTTTTCAGCGGCTTCCCGGCAGGTAATGTTCTGCTCATAGGCGAGATTGGCAATACGGCTGCCGACCTTGTAGCCAAACAGCGCGCTGACCATGGTTGCCAGCGAGGTGGAGCGTTCGGCGCTGTGGAGGCAGCGATCCGCATTTGCGGTAATGCCGCTGACGCACTTGTCGGCAAACAGAACCATGCTGCGGCTTAATATATCTATGCTGTTCAAAATGCTGCGGATGGGCACTGCCGAAGAAGGTCCGAGATCCAGCTCTCCGGAGAACGCGCCGAAGCCTACACCGGCCTGATTTCCGGCGACGCGGTGGCAGGCAAGGATCATCACTTCCGTCATGACCGGGTTGATTTTTCCCGGCATGATCGAGGAGCCGGGCTGTACCGCGGGGATGGTGATATCTCCGAGTCCTGCGCGCGGGCCGGAGCCCATCAGGCGGATATCGAAGGCTGATTTTGCGGCCACTGTGGCCAGGGCGAGCAGGTGTGCGTGCAGGATGATGAAGGAGTCGGAGGCCTGCAGTCCGTCAAACAGATTGGCGTCGCGATGGATTTCCCGGCCGCAGACAGCTGAGAGGTTCTTGTAGACATGCTCGGTGAAGCCGGGCATGCAGCCCATGCCTGTGCCCACGGCGGTAGCGCCCAGCACGCCTGTATTCCAGCGTTCTCTTTCCTTCTCAAGCAGGATGCGGTTTCTTTTGATTCCTGCGGCGTAGCCGGAAAATTCCTGCCCCAGGGTGATGGGCACGGCATCCTGCAGGCAGGTGCGGCCCATTTTGACCACGCCGGCAAATTCTCTGGCCTTGGCGTCCAGCGCGGCTTCCAGGTGTGCTGCGGACTGGATGACTCTGCCCAGTTCGTTATAGACGGCGATGCCTTTTGCCGTAGGCACCACGTCGTTGGAGGACTGGCACATGTTGACGTGCGTGTTGGGATGCACGGCATCAGAGCCTTTGTGGCCGGTGAGGATCTCGTTGGCCCGGTTGGCGATCACTTCGTTGGTGGTCATGTTGAGGGGCGTGCCCGAACCACGGAAGATGCACAACGGGAAATCGGCATTGAACTTGCCCGCAGCCATTTCATCGCAGGCCTGGATAATGGCGTCGGCCTTGTCCGGGGCGAGAGCGCCGATTTCCTTATTGGTCATGGCGCAGGCTTTTTTTACCTGGGCCATGGCCATAATGAATGGAGGATAGTTTGATATTGGATCGTCAGTGATGTCCAGGCATTGACGATTTCTTTCCGTCTGAATGCCGTAATAAACCTCGTCGGGCAGCAGCATTTCACCGAGTGCGTCGGTTTCTTTACGCATGGCAATCTCCTCGAAAGGCAAAAAATCATTGAGACTCTGGTCACAGCAGGCCCGGCGCTGCAAAGGACCGTCCGGGGTGATCGTCTCAAGGGCCGATACAGATCCCGCGGGGCCGCGCGCAAGGCGTTGTTGTTTTGGGCGCGCCGTTTCAGTTGAAGGGTATATGGCGGCGCGGGCCCGAGTCCGTCAGTCTATGGAGCGCATGGCGCCGTATTTTGTGAGCAGCGCGAGACATCCGGCGCGGTGCGCGAGCGCATTCACATCAAAGAGTTCTTCAGCCGCGTCAGCAGGAATGAGCTTTTCACGCAGGGCAGCTTCCTTGCAGGTAATGCCCTCTCTGTAGGCAAGCTTGGCAATCCGGCTGCCTATTTCATACCCGTAGAGCGTGCTGACGATGGTTGCCAGGGACGTTGATTCTTCCGCATAGGTGCGGCAGGTCGCCTCGTTGGCGACAATGCCTGCGACGCATTTGTCGCTGAACAGGGCAAAGCCGTTGGCGATCATTTCAAGGGACTGCAACAGGCCGAAGAAGCTGACGGTCGCGTTGACGGCAAGGTCAAGATCGCTGATGGAGCTGTTCATGGTGATGGCCCAGTCGTTTGCTGCAACCTGATGCATGATTTGGACCATAAGATCGCACATGAACGGAT
>CALUZP010000088.1 GCA_944325325.1 uncultured Desulfovibrionaceae bacterium | reverse complement strand
CCTACACCGCCCTGCAGCAGGGCACTGTTGACGCCGAAGGCAACACCTTCTCGCTGCTCAACGACGCCAAGCACACCGAAGTGCTCAAGTACGCCATGAACTCCGAGCACAACTACTCCATGCACATTCTGCTGATGAACAAGAAGAAGTGGGACAGCCTGACCCCCGAACAGCAGAAGATCATCCGCGAAGCCGCTGCGGAAGCCACTGCCTGGCAGCGTGAAGAAAGCGTGCGGCTTGAAGAAAAGGCCTGGCAGGCCTTCCGCGACCAGGGCATCCAGATCCACATGCTGACGCCTGAAGAACGTGCGGAAATGAAGGCCAAGACCCGTCCTGCCTTTGATCAGTTCGCCAAGGAAGTGCCTGCTCACATCCTGACGCTCCTTGAAGAAACGCAGAAGTAGTTTTTCAGTTTTCAAGAAAAGCCCCGTGTTTCAGAAAGGTCGCCTGGCGGCTTGACGGAACATGGGGCTTTCCGTGAGGTTACCCTATGGCTGATTCCGTACAAGGCAAGACTGGCATACTCCCATGGCTCGATGAAAATTTTGAAAAAATTTTCATGGTTTCAGGCATCATCGCCATCACTCTCTTCATCACCTGGCAGGTCATCTACCGCTACATCATCACGCAGTTCATCGAGCGCGCCGGCGCGGCGGTATGGACCGAAGAACTTTCCCGCTACATCTTCATCTGGATTTCCTACCTGGCGTTGAGCGTTGCCATCAGGAAACGCTCCTCCATCCGCGTAGACATCATCTATGACAAGCTCCCCCCGCGCCTGCAGGGCATCAGCTGGATCATCGTAGAAACCCTCTTTCTCATCCTGACGCTGGTCATCGCCTATTTCGGCTACGGGCAGATCGAACGGCTCCTCACCTATCCGCAGTATACAACGGCCCTGCGCATCCCCTATCTGATCCCCTATCTGATTCTGCCGCTGGGCTTCGGCCTCATGGCCCTGCGTCTGATTCAGCGCATCGTGGGGCAGATCAGGGTCTGCGGTCCGCTTGACAGCCTCATCGGCTTTGCTGTTGCGGCGCTGATTGTCAGCCCCTGGTATTTTGTCGAATACATGGAACCGCTGCCGGTGCTGTTCGGCTATTTCGCGCTGCTGTGCGTCATCGGCGTGCCCATTGCCATCAGCCTCGGCCTGGCCACGCTGTCCACCATCATCATGTCCCAGACCCTGCCCATTGAATACATGGCCCAGGTCTGCTTCACTTCCATCGACAGCTTCCCGATCATGGCCATCCCCTTCTTCATCGCGGCCGGTGAATACATGGGCGCAGGGGGCCTGAGCAAACGCCTGCTGGCCCTGGCTGACGAAATCGTGGGCGGCCTGTACGGCGGCATCGGCCTGACCGCCGTCGTGACCTGCATGTTCTTCGGCGCCATCTCCGGATCCGGCCCGGCCACCGTGGCCGCCATCGGCGCGCTGACCATCCCCGCCATGATCGAACGCGGCTATGACAGGTATTTCTCCGCGGCCCTGGTCGCCGCCGCCGGCTGCGTGGGCGTCATGATCCCGCCGAGCAACCCGTTCGTCGTGTACGGCGTGTCCGCGCAGGTGTCCATCGGCGACCTGTTCCTGAGCGGTATCGTGCCCGGCATCATGACCGGCGCCGTCCTCATGGGCTACTGCTACTTCTACGCCAAAAAGCGCGGCTGGCGCGGCGAACAGAAGGAACGCAGCCTCGCCTCCCTCGGCCGTGCCGCCTGGGAGGCCAAGTGGGCTCTTGTCGTGCCGGTCATCGTTCTGGGCGGCATCTACGGCGGCGTCATGACCCCGACGGAAGCCGCTGCCGTGGCTGCCTTCTACGGCCTCATCGTGGGCATCTTCCTGTACCGCGAAATGGATTTCAAGGTGGTCTGCTCCTCCTCGGTCATCGCCTGTGAAACGTCCTCCATCATCATCGTGCTGATGGCCATGGCCACCCTGTTCGGCAACATCATGACCATCGAGGACGTGCCCGGCACCATCGCCCGCTGGATGCTCAGCGTCACCGAAAACAAAATCGTCATCCTCCTGCTCATCAACATCCTGCTGCTCATCGTGGGCGTCTTCATGGAAGCCCTGGCGGCCATCGTCATCCTGACGCCCATCCTGCTGCCCGTGGTCACCGGCGTCGGCGTCTCCCCGCTGCACTTCGGCGTGATCATGGTCGTCAACCTGGCCATCGGGTTCCTCACCCCGCCGGTGGGCGTCAACCTGTTTGTGGCTTCCGGCGTGGCCCAGGCCAAAATCGAACGCATTGCCGTGGCCGTGGTGCCCATGCTGCTGCTGATGCTCGTCGTTCTGGCCATCATCACCTACTTCCCCTCCGTGCCGCTGATTCTCGTCAAGTAGCACGGCCCACTCCGTTGGAGGACGGCTTTCCGCTCCTCCAACGCTGCCTGCCGCACAGTCCGCGGCAGGCCACAACGCCAAGAATACCATACAGCAAAGGGTGCGCGCCCCTCACAGGGCCGCACCCTTTGTCCTTGTCAAGCCGCCGCAGAACACCGCCCGAAACGCCTCCCCGCGCACACAGCGGCCATACCCCCTGCCCGTTCCGGCGGCGCATGCGCCCCCTGTGCCACGCCGGGACAACAGCGCTGCCGGGACAGCGTGCTGCCGGGCCGGACTCTGGCCGGGCCTGGATTCTGCCGGGAAGCCCCCTGCCAGGACAGCCCATCTGCCGGAGACAGCAACGCTGCCGGAGACAACGGCCCTGCCAGAGCAGCAGCGCTGACGCGGCAGCAGGCCACAGGACACTGCCGGCAGGCACGCCGCACCGCCGCGCCGTACTGCCCAGCCCTGCCGCCCTGCTGTACCGCAGTCCGCTTTTCAGCCGTCCAGACGCACGAGGCTGAACCCCCTGTCGCGGCACAGCGCCTCAAGGCTGCGGTCATAGGTGGCCTCTCCCTCTTTGGAGAAGAAGCACCCGGGAAGGCCTTCACCGTGGTCCCGGTGATGGGCGACGCATGCACAGCATTTGCCGTGTCTGGGGCAATTGTAGGTACAGGGACAGGGACGCTGGTTGTCGCATTGCATACTCAGATCTCCGTGATGAAAGGATATGCGTCCGCGGCCGGCAAGGCCGGCCTTTGACACCGGCCGGCTCTCGGCCGCAGGACGCCTGGTTCAGGCCGGCACACACCATAAAGGGCGGCCCTCAGGCCGCCCTTATGTGTGCATGATGCGGAGACTCCGGGAGAGCCGCGGACAGCCCTGCCCCGGCGCGGACGGTAGCATACCCGCCGCGCGCCATGAGGTCACGGGCAAAGCCTGCCCCGGAGCAGGCTGCATCAGTAGTACGACTGGTCGTAATTCTGATCGTAGCCCTGGTTATTGTAGTTCTGGTTGTTCTGGTTTGCGGCCGCGCTGCTGCTGTCGGGCGAGATGCGGATTTCCACGCGGCGGTTCTTCTGACGGCCTTCAGCGGTGTCGTTGGAGGCCACGGGGCGCTGTTCGCCGTAGCCGATGGCCTTGATGCGCGAGGCGTTGACGCCGCGCTGGGCGAGGTAGCGGGCCACGCTGTTGGCGCGGCGTTCGGACAGCTGCTGGTTGTAGGCGTCGGAACCGGTGCTGTCGGTATGGCCTTCCACGATGATGGTGGTCTGCGGGTAGCGCGCCAGCACGGCGGCCACGCGGTCCAGTTCCGAATACACGCCGCCAAGCAGCACGTCGGAATTGACGTCAAAGGTCACGTCGCTTTTGAAGGTCAGCGCCAGCAGATCGCCTTCGCGCTGGACGGCCACGCTTTCGGACTGGGCCAGGGCGTTGCGCATGTCGGCTTCCTGGTTGTCCATCATGGCGCCCACGCCTGTCCCGGCCAGGCCGCCGATGACGGCGCCGGCTGCGGCGCCAAGCAGGGTGCCCTGCGTATTCTGCCCGATAATCTGACCAAGCAGCGCGCCGGCTGCGGCTCCGCCGGCCGTGCCGTATGCCGCGCCCTTGCCGGTATTGGACTGGATGGCGCAACCGCTCAGGGTCACGGCCAGGGCCAGTGCCACGATGCCTGTCTTTTTCATAGCTGCTCCTTTCTGTGACTGTGAAGCAAGAAACGCTCCCGGGGGGTCTGTTCAGGCTGTGCGCTCATGCCTTGACGGGAGCGGAGCCTTGCGCCCGGGTGCAAAACCTCTTGCGCGGCGGACACCGCACACGGACGGCTCAACATGTGGAGGCTGTCCGGTGCCAGGCATCCGCAGGCAGACCCGGCACCGCACGGGCGGCGCGGCGCAAGGCGCGCCTGCCGGCATGGTGCAGGCCGTCCGCCTGGATGCGCCAGGCGGTTACAGTTCTCATGTAGCCTCTGCACTCTCAATAGGCAAGCGGAACCTGGCCGTCCTGCTGCCGGTCGGACTCCCGGCTGCCGAAGTCCCTGGGGTTGATGCCGTACTGACGCATGCGCAGGTACAGGGTCGAGCGCTTCATCCCGAGGATCCGCTCTGCCCCGCGCGGGCCGCAGATCCGGCCGCGGGTATGGTGCAGGACCCGCTCGATATAGCGTTTTTCGACCTCGCGCATGGGGGGCAGATCGGCCACGTCCAGGCCGTCTGCTGCGGGTTTGGCGCCGGGGGCCGGTTCGGCGCGCATGAAGCCCACGTCGAACAGCAGCGGGCCGTTCTGGTGCAGGATGACGGCCCGTTCCACGGCGTTTTTGAGCTCGCGGATGTTGCCCGGCCAGGCGTAGGCGATCAGCCGTTCCATGGTTTCGCTGTCGGGCGGCGGCACCACCCGGCCGTAGCGGCGCGCAAAAAGTTCGATAAAGTGATTGACCAGTCCGGCGATGTCTGTACGGCGCTCCCGGAGTGCGGGCACATGCAGCGGCACCACTGAGATACGGTAGTACAGATCTTCCCGGAAGGTTCCGCGCTTGACCGCGGCAATCAGATCCGCGTTGGTTGCCCCGACCAGCCGGAACGAGGAGTGGATTTCGCGCGTGCCGCCCACGCGCATGAACGTGTGCTCCTGCAGCACGCGCAGCAGCTTGATCTGCATGCTCATGGGCACGTCACCGATTTCGTCAATGAACAGTGTCCCCTTGTCGGCCAGCTCGATAAGCCCGATCTTCTGGCGCACGGCACCGGTAAAGCTGCCCTTTTCGTGGCCGAACAGCTCGCTTTCAAAGAGCTGTTCGGAAATGGAGGCCGGATGCACGGCCAGCATGGGCCCGGTGCAGCGGCTGTGCTCGTGGATGTACTTGGCCAGCGCCTCCTTGCCGACGCCGGTTTCGCCAAGCAGGAGCACCGTGGCCTCGGTGGCCGCCACGGTCCGGGCCTGTTCGAGGCAGCGCCGGAACGCGTCGGAATCGCCCCACAGCTCGCTTTCCTCTTCCTGCTGGCGCTCGGCCAGCAGCTGGATGTCCCGCGTGCGCAGGTTGAGATGACGCGAAGCCAGAAGACTCAGGGCGCTGCGGAATTCCAGCATGAAGAAATGTGTCAGTTCGCGCAGGGTGGACTGCCGGCAGCTGAGCCTGTGATCCGTGCTGGCGGAACTGTCGGCATACAGCAGCCAGCGCTCCGTACCGTTGAGCACAAACGGCAGGCACAGCATATCCAGCCCCTGCCGGGTGGCAAAAGCCGGCTGCCCGCTCTCCATCTGCTGCATGATGAACTCGCGCGAGGGCAGGAAACTGTCGTGCTCGAGCTCGCCGGCAGCCAGACTGCACGCCCCGGGACAGGCCAGACTGCCGTTGCGCAGGCTGAACAGGCCCACCCGTTCGGCCTGGAACAGCTCCCGCACGCCCCAGGCCAGCTGGCTGGCATAGTACTCGATGGAATCGCCATAATCCAGACTGCTCAGCTGCCGGTAGCACCGCTCGATAAGCGCGTTTTCCCTGTCGCCGGCGTCGCCGGCGTCTTCGTGCCGGGCCTGGCCGGGCAGCACCGACAGCAGGCTTTCGGCATCCCGCAGGGCGCTGTCCGCCTCGGCCGTGTCGCCAAGCGCGCGCAGGGTCTCGGCCCTCTCCAGCTGGAGCGCACCGCATTCCAGCCGCGCCTGTGCCTGCCGCAGCAGGGCCAGCGCGTTGTTCTGCAGCCGCAGCACCGTCATGGGCGACGCGCCTTCGGCCATGGCCAGCCGAGCCTGAAACCGCTGCTCAAGCCCCTGCAGCATGCCGTTGGGCGAGCCATGCAGGTTGCGGGCCAGCATTTCCATGTTCAGCCCGGGCAGCGGAGCCATGCCGTGCACCTTGAAGCCCACCGCCAGCTCAAACGCCCACGAATAGTTGAACGTGATGGAAAACGACGCCTGCCGGCGCACCGCCTCCACCGCCCGCTCCAGAACGTCGTGCGCCCTGCCGAGCTCGCCCATCCGCCACAGGCAGAAGGCCATGGCCGCATGCACGCGCAGCGACAGCTTGGGATTGGCATTTGCCGAAATCTCGCCGGCCAGCTCGCGCAGCCTCCGGAGGGCCTCCCTGTGCTCGCCCATGTACACCAGCATGATCCCGTAGTGCACCTTGTAAATGAGACCCAGAATGTATTTGCCGGAAATCTCGGCCACCGAAATGGCGGACTTCATGATCCCCCGGGCATGGGCGAAATGCCCGAGGTACACGGCCGCCAGAGAGGCTTCAAGCAGCGCGATGTCCTCCATGAACGGCAGTACCGCACCGCCCTGCACGCGCTGGCACATCTCGTAATACTCCAGCGTGCGGTAAAACCGGCCGGAAATGTAGTGCATGACCATCAAGAACGGCGTGGCCTGCAGATACACGCTGCGATCGCCAAGACTGTTGATGAGCGCAAGCCCGCGCTGAAACTCCTCAATGGCCTTGCCGTGGTTGCTCGACCCCGAAAAAACCTGCGAAAATCCCAGCGCCATCTCCAGCAGCGCCAGCCGCCGCGTGTTGCCCGCCGCCCGCAGCACCGCCCGGGTCTCATCCATGAACCGGTACGACGTCTCAAGGTGCTTCATCATGAACACCGCCGCGTCGTGGGCCAGACAGGCCACGTCAGGCAGCCACGACCGGTCCTCCTGCTGCTCCAGACGGCGCTCAAGCAGCGCAAACAGCACCTCAAGCCACAACGCCGCCCCGGCCATGAGCGCACCACTCAGCAGCGCACGTACCCTGTCCAGACATTCCTGACAAACAGACAGCTCCGCCTCACCCTCGCAGGCCGAAAGCACCCGCACGCAAAAACTCTCCGGCTGACTGCGCACGAGCCGGATGGCCGCCACGCCAGCCCCCTTGCGGCCCTCGCCCGTCAGACGGTACAGATGGCTGGACGGCTCCTCAAGCACAAGGCCATCCTCCGTCAGGCGCGCCAGGGCCTCGTCAATCTGATCCACACCCGCCTCAAGCGCCTGGGCAAGCCCCAGCGCGCTGCCCTCGCACCGCACATGCGCAAGCAGCCAGAGAACGTGATCGCGACGCATTGCATCGGGCATGCTCTTCTCCCGCGCCTGCCGCCGGCAGGCGTTCCTGTTTCGTGCCCCGGACACCCCGGACAGGCGGCACACCCCGCACCACCCGCACCCGGTTCCCGACCGGGGACCCTCACCGGCCACCGGCCGGCCCGCAACCAGCCACCGGGCAGCCACTGCCGGACAGCCTGCTGCCGGAAAGGCTGTCCACACCACCGCCGATAGGCCGCAGCGATAACCGGACGCGGCCTGACCCCACACCCCCGGACGGCCCCGGACAACCGGACACCGTCCAAAGACCGGCCGGAATGCCGGATGTTCCCCGGACGGGCCGCCAGCCGGAATGCCGGCCGGAATGCCGGCCCGGCACAGCGCTGCCGGAAACCTCCCGCGCGCAGGCCCCCGGACAGGCCCACTCCTCGGCGCTTCATTCTACGAAAGCCGCCGGGGCTTGAAAAGCCCCGGCCGGACAGTTTGCCTGCCCTTTAGAGCCTTTTCCGTCTGAAACGCTTTGCGTTTCCAATCATACGGCCTGTCGTTTCGCGGAAAGACCGCGATGTTTCCGCCCAGTTCCGGCCGGCGGCACTGTGCTGCCGCCTCGCGTTCCGCCTCT
>CALUZP010000087.1 GCA_944325325.1 uncultured Desulfovibrionaceae bacterium | reverse complement strand
TTTCAAATTCGAAGTTATCCGCATAGGTGACAGGGCCGGATGTCCAGACCTGCGCGTTGGTGTGTCCGTCGTACACGGTAAAGACCATGGAAATGCTTACCTGCGACAGCTGGGCCATGCCGGAGGCCGTGTCGCTGTAGCTGCGGATGGTGCTGCTTGTGACCTTGACGCCGAGCGTGTAGTCCGCAGTCTTGCCGTCGACCCAGCGGGCCAGGCCGCGGGCGTTGACCTCATCGCGCAACTGTGACCGGATGACATAGGGAACCCAGGGATAGAGGGTCACCTGTTCCACAGCTCCCATGCGCAGGGTCTTGCTGCCGTCTCCCAGCACGCTGTCGGCAGACAGATTGCCTTTCTGTCCACGCCAGGTATATCCGCATCCGGCAAGCAGTCCGGGACACAAGGCAGCAAGGGCCATCGGCAGCGTCATGGCCAGAAACGGGCGGCGGTGAAGCAGGGGCATACGGCAGACCTCAACACAACGGAACGGGTGATTGGGCAAGAAGGGATCCGGGGTTGCCACGGATCCGGATTTTCAACATTGGCAGACAGTGCCCCTCTCTGTAGAAGCAGGGTGGCAATGACCGGCTTCATGCCTGTCTCTTCGTACAGGGAACAATCCCTGTGCAAAAGATCAGGCTGGTGAAGCCGGTTTGTCTGTCGTATTTTCTGAGCTGTGGACAGGGCCTCAGTTGGCCACAATGTTCACCAGCCGGCCGGGGATGACCACGACCTTGCGGACCGTGAGGCCTTCCAGATGGCGGGCCGCCGTAGGATCTGCCAGGGCGGCGTGCTCCAGTTCTTCCTTGGACGCATCGGCAGCAACTTCAATTTTGCTGCGGAGCTTGCCGTTGATCTGGATGACAACGGTCAGGACGTCGCGCTTGAGGGCGTCCTCACGCCACTGGGGCCAGGGCTGCTGCTCAAGCATGGAAGGTTCCGTATTGCGGTGCAGATCCGCCCAGAGCTCTTCGCAAAGGTGCGGCGTCACGGGCGACATGAGTGTCAGCACCGTGCTGATGGCCGAAGAGAGCACCTTGCGTCCCTGTTCGGTGGCACTCAGTTCGTCCTTGGCAAGGTACAGGGCGTTGACCAGTTCCATGACCGCGGCGATGCCCGTGTTGAACTGGTAGCGGTTGCCGATGTCTTCGCCGGCTTTCTTGACCGTGGCGTGTTCCTTCAGGCGGATTTCACGTGCCAGGGGGGACACGGCCGCATCCTTGGCTGTGGAGGAGCAGGCAGCAACAGGCATGATGATGTCGCGGACATCGCCATACAGACGCCAGATGCGCGAAAGGAACCGGTATGAGCCTTCGATGCCGGAATCGCTCCAGTCAAAATCGCGTTCCGGCGGTGCCGTGAACAGGCAGAACAGCCGTACTGTATCAGCGCCGTACTTGGCAATCATGGCTGTGGGATCGACGGTGTTCCCCTTGGATTTGGACATCTTGGAGCCGTCCTTGAGGACCATGCCCTGCGTGAGCAGGTTGGTGAACGGTTCTGAGATGTTTTTGGGGAAATAGCCGAAGTCGCGCAGCATCTTGGTAAAGAAGCGGGCGTACAGCAGGTGCAGGATGGCGTGTTCCACGCCCCCGATATACTGATCGACCGGCAGCCAGTAGGCGAGTGCCGCGGGATCGAACGGCGCGTCTTCCTTGCGGGCGGCAGTATACCGCGCGAAATACCAGGAGGATTCCACAAAGGTGTCCATGGTGTCGGTTTCGCGCCGGGCCTTGCCGCCGCAGACGGGGCAGGTGCACTCCACAAATTCGGGCGTATCCGGCAGCGGAGAGCGACCGTCGGGATAGGTCTGCACGTTGGTGGGCAGAATCACCGGAAGATCCTTTTGCGGGACCGGCACCATGCCGCACTTGTCGCAGTAGATCACCGGGATAGGGGCCCCCCAGTAGCGCTGGCGGGAAATGTTCCAGTCGCGCAGACGCCAGTTGACTGTCTTGCGCCCGCGTCCGATCTTGTGCAGGGCTTCGATAATGGCGCTCTTGGCCTGCTCATTTGGCATGCCGTTGAACTCGCCGGAATTGATCATGGTACCGGGACCGTCGTAGGCTTCGGTCATGGTTGCACCGTCGAGCGCGGCTCCCTCGGGCTGTACCACGGGCCGGATGGCCATGCCATATTTTTTGGCAAAGTCGAAGTCGCGCTGGTCATGGGCCGGCACGGCCATGACCGCACCGGTGCCGTATTCGGCCAGGACAAAGTTGCCAAGCCAGATCGGCACCCGTTCGCCTGTGAAGGGATGCAGGCAGTAAGCGCCTGTGAACATCCCTTCCTTTTCCAGATCGTCGGACTGCCGGTCAATGCGATCCATATTGCGTACCCGTTCGACAAAGCGCAGCACTTCAGCTTCGTTGGGCTTGCCGGCCACCAGTTCCTTGACCAGAGGATGTTCCGGGGCGAGCGTCATGAATGTGACGCCAAATACCGTATCCGGACGGGTGGTGAAGACAGGAATCTGTCCCTTGCCGTCTTCAAGGGGGAAGATGAGTTCAGCCCCTTCGGAGCGGCCGATCCAGTTGCGCTGCATGCTGAGTACGCGATCCGGCCAGCCGCCTTCCAGCTTTTTGAGGTCGGCAAGCAGTTCTTCCGCATAGGCCGTGATCTTCAGGAACCACTGGGTCAGCTCCTTTTGCTGCACATGGCTGTCACACCGCCAGCACAAGCCATCCACAACCTGTTCGTTGGCCAGCACGGTATTGCACTTCGGGCACCAGTTCTGGGTAGCCTTTTTGCGGTACACGAGCCCCTTTTCAAGGCAGCGCAGGAAAAATTCCTGCTCCCAGCGGTAATACTTGGGATGGCAGGTCGCGATCTCGCGATCCCAGTCATAGGAATATCCCAGAGACTTGAGCTGCGAGCGCATGTTGTCGATATTGGCATAAGTCCATTTTGCCGGATGCGTGCCGTGCTTGATGGCGGCGTTTTCCGCAGGCAGGCCGAAGGCGTCCCAGCCGATGGGATGCAGGACGTTGTATCCCTGCATGCGGCGGAACCTGGCCACGACGTCTGCAATGGCGTAGTTGCGCACATGCCCCATATGCAGATTCCCTGAAGGATAGGGAAACATTTCAAGAACATAATATTTGGGCTTGGTAGGATCTTCGGTGCAGGCGTAGGTTTTTTCCGATTCCCAGCGATGCTGCCACTTGGGCTCGATTGTCTGGGGATCATAGCGCTGGAACGTGCTCATATGTCAATTACCTCAAGGAAGCGGATGGATGTGCGTTGCCGGCACCGGCGTCACGGGCGCGGGCGGCGGCGTCCAGAATGCCGTTGATGAAGTGGCGCGCCTGATCATTGGCAAACCGGGCGGCCAGCTCCAGGGATTCGCTGATAATCACTTTCGCAGGAACATCCGGATGGTGTTCCAGTTCGTAGAAGGCGAGGCGCAGCAGCGTCAGCTCGACCTTGCCCAGGCGGTCTTTCCGCCAGTTGTGTGAGAACGAGGCGATTGCCTCATCCAGTGCGGCCTCGCAACTCCAGACCCCTTGAACCAGATCCCATGCAAAGTCAGGATCATACTTGGAGGCTGAGGGCGCATCGGTGGCGGTGTCGTCCGGCAGGCGTTCGGCAAGTGCCTTGAGCTCTTCGATGGAAGAGACAGGGGAAAACTGCAGGCTGTAAAGGACCTGGAAGGCTCTTATGCGGGCTGCGCTCCGGGGGTGATTTTTAGCCATGGCGTGTGTTCCTGACGGCTAGAGTTGTTGCAGCACGCGCACGGTTTCAAGCAGGGCGGAAGCTGCTTCGACACCCTTATTGCCAGCTTTGGTTCCAGCCCGTTCGATGGCTTGTTCGATGCTGTCGGTGGTCAGAAGGCCGAAGCCGACAGGCACGCCCGATTGCAGGGCAACCTGCGCAAGGCCCTTGGTGGCTTCGCCGGCCACGAAGTCGAAATGTGGGGTTGCGCCGCGGATGACAGCGCCCAGAGCCAGAATCCCGTCATACTGGCCGGACTCTGCCAGCTTTTTGCATACAACCGGCAGCTCAAACGCGCCGGGGATACGGATGATCGTCAGTTTGTCAGGATCGGCGCCGTGCCGGGACAGATAGTCGATGGCACCGCTGATGAGCCGGTCGACGATAAAGTCGTTGAAGCGGGTGGCCAGGATGGCAAAGCGCAGATTCCGCGCGTCGTACTGTCCTTCGATGGTATGAATGTCACGCATGAGGATGCCTCGGTGTCAAAAACGTTTTAATGCCTGCGGAGCGACACGGCGCCGCAGAGCGGCGGAGAAAGTCCGCCGGAACGCCATGTTAGTGCAGGTGCAGCATGT
>CALUZP010000086.1 GCA_944325325.1 uncultured Desulfovibrionaceae bacterium | reverse complement strand
TACCTCTGCCGGCAGCGCCGGAGGTTTCCATTTTGCTTTTGTCAAGCACCGTGATCCGAAGCTTTGGGTTTTGTTTGTGTGCGTGCAGTGCCGCAAACGTTCCCGCGGCTCCTGCACCGACGATGACGACGTCAGTCTCCACAACGTGATACATAACCACTCCTCACAGGGTTCAGGACTACGACTCCAAAGACAGAGCCGTAGCCCCATGACTAAGATTTTCGGAAAAATTTTTTTCCGGGGGTGCAGTAACTTCGTCGGTACTCATAAGGCGCTTCTTTGTACGAAAACGACAACATCTCAATCAGTAACAGCGCAGTATCGTCCGGGACATTGAGCAGCTCCGCGATAGTGTGATCCTGTGGTGTGACAACGCTGATCAATTCTTCCGTAGACATGGTAGGCGTCCCATAGTCATTTTCGACAATGAGCGTCAGAGCCTGTTTCTCAAACCTCGATGCGGGCTCATCAGTAAGCTTCGGAAACCGCGACTGCTCGAAATAAGAATGCACGTCCGCCAGCCGCTGCCCGTTGGAAAAGATAATCCTGCGCAGCTCGATGAGTGCAGCGTCAGGCGCTATCTGCAGTTGCATATTGATGTCCGTCTGTGGAGGGATGACCTTGCAGGAGATGAACTTCGCGGCTGTTGATTCCTCCACATCGAGGAAGGATGTCTGTGTCCTGTAGAATCGCAATTGATCGCTGCGGAGGAAGCTCCCGGCGACAAAGGTGCCTTTGCCTTGTACCCGATAGAGCAATCCGGCAGAAACAAGCATCTGTAACGCCTTTTTGACGGTGCCGATACTGGCTTGATGCGTTTGAGCCAGTTGAGGTTCAGCAGGGATCATCTCGCCAATCTGCCATCTGGATTTTTCAATATCCTCCTGAATGGATTGTGCGATGCGAATATATGCGGGAAGCCGTGCGGCCTTAGTGTCAACGATAACTCGATTTGTTTCAGGATAACGCATAGCTACCTCATTCATATAGTCGTATACTCATATATATGATTTAAGTGGACAATATCGTCCGGTTGGCCGTGTGTCAAGCCTTTAGCAAGAGATAAACGATAAAATTCACGAGGAGGATCAAGGAACCTGACCAAGGTCGGGGGAATAACGCTGACAATAGGCATGATATTCTCCTATACGATGATGTTGCCGGGCGTATGTTGCGCACGGTGGATAGACAAAAAAGAAGCAGCCATCACTGGTTATAACCAGTGATGGCTGCTTATGACCTCTTTTTGTGGTAGCCGGGGAGGGACTTGAACCCTCACACCCGGAAGGATATCTGATTTTGAGTCAGACGCGTCTGCCATTCCGCCACCCGGCCACAGGGGGTCTTATACGCGAATCAGTGGGAGATGTCCAGAGGCAGATGCGGAAATGTGCTGTATGTCATACAGAAACAGAGCGAGCCGCACCGGCCAGCTACATGGACTTGAGCAGCTGTTTGGCCCGGGTGGCTTCTGCAGCCTTGGGAAATTTTTTGACCAGTTCGTTCAGGCGGACCTTGGCGGCGTCCTTATTGCCGATGCGCTGGAAACTGATGGCCTGCTTCAGATAGCAGGACGGGGCCTTGGCACTCTTGGGGTATTGGGAAATGACCTTTTCATAGTCCAGGGCCGCCGCCGAATACTGTCCGAGTGCAAAGTTGGATTCGCCCTTCCAAAACCATGCATTGCTGATCAGCTTGTTCTTCGGGTAGGTTTCCGTGAAGTCAGTGAAGGCGTTCAGCGCTTCTTTGTACTTGCGGCTATTGAAATTGTTTACCCCGCTTTCGTACAGTACCGTGGCGGTGTCTTTGTTAATGGCAGGGGCAGGTTGAGGGGCTGGCTGGGGCTGAGCAACAACAGGCTGCGCCGGCTGAACGGTTGGCTGGGCGGGAGTCTGCATTGACGGCATGGCTGTACCGGGCATGCTGCCAACTGGCACTGTCGGATTGGCAACTGGATCGAGCTGGAGATCCATGGCAAACTGTGTCCCGATGCTCTGCAGGGCCTGATGATGCCGGTTGACACGGTCGACCAGGCCGGTCAGACCTCCAGAGGCGGCTGCCGCGTTGTTGAAATTGTCAATTTCTCCTTTGACTGCAGCCATTTCCTGACGGAGCTGTTGGACCTGTGCCCAGGTATCGGCCTGAGCTGGCTGCATATTGCTGAGCATGGCGATTTGCTGTTCCTGCATCCGAATGCGTGACTGCAGCGCGTTGACGTCCGACTGCGAGGCGCAGCCGGAGAGGAGCAGCAGCCCGCTGCCAAGAAGGCATACGCTGACGAGAGCGCGTGGAGTGCAACGTTTTTTCATGGTAACCTCAGAAATAACGGTTATAGTCTGTGTCCGGCCCGGCGCAGGCCGAACAGGAGATGGGCAAGGCCGCCGATAACAGGCAGAAAGACGCAGGCCACAACCCAGCCCATCCTTTCTGTGGAGGAGGCAAACGCGTGTGTGAAGGCATGCCAGATCCCCCAGAGGTTGATAAGTGCCGGTAGTGCCAGAAGTGCCAGATGCCACCAGGTCAGTGACACAGTCATGACGGTGTTCTCCTGGAGCTGGGGTGAGAGACAGGGGCGCGCCATAGCAGCAGACAGGCCAGCAGTGCCCCGACACAAATGGCAATGTCGGCAACATTGAACGCCGGCCAGTGCCAATCTCCTATATAAAAATCAAGAAAGTCCACAACGGCGCGGAAGCGGATCCGGTCAATCAGATTCCCCAGCGCACCACCCAGCACAAGGCCGAGTCCGGTGTAAAGCACGGGGCTGTAACGCGGCCAGGAGCGGATCAGCGCCAGAATGGCGCCCGCGGCCAGCAACGTGGCTCCACCAAATAGCCAGATCTGCCAATCGATGTCGGAGCGGTTGAGAAAGCCGAACGCGGCTCCGCGGTTACGAATATTGACGAGATCAAAAAAGCCGGGGATGACAGAGATGGAGCCCGTCATCGGGATGTGCGTCATGGCAAGGTACTTGGTAAGCTGATCGAGAACGATGACGATCGCGCCGACCAGTGAGGCGAACCGGTAGCCCCGGCGGGCAAAGGGGGAAGCGGTTGGCGGCATGGCTGTAACAGTATGAAAGAAGGGTTGTCCCGCCGGAGACGAGGCTCCGGCGGGCAGAATGGTGTTGTCAGGCAAGCGTACCCATCACGGCTGTGCAGCGCGGGCACAGATCCGGATGGGCAGGATCGCTTCCCAGCTCCTCACTGTAAATCCAGCAGCGGGCGCATTTCTGGCCGGCCGCTTTTTCCACACGCACCGACAACCCCTGGACGTCACCTGTGACGGCGTCAGAGGGCGCGGCGTCCGTGCTCACATGCAGCTGCGACACGATGAACAGCGCGCGCAGATCGGTGCCCAGTGCATCGAACAGTGCCTTCAGTTCAGGCGTAACATAAAGGGTTACACTGGTATCCAGGGCGTGGCCAATCACACCGTTTTTGCGCAGCGGCTCAATAGCGCGTGTGACGTCATTGCGGATAGCAAGCAGAGCTTCCCAGCGCTGGCGTTCTTCCTCCGGCAGCCGGAAAGCAGCAGCTGCCGGCTCCGGCGAGGCAAATACCGTAGGCGCGCTGGCATCTTTGTCAGCAGTCCGCAGGGCTTCAGGAATAAAGCTGTACACCTCTTCGGCTGTGAAGCTGAGCACGGGAGCCATAGCACGGGTCAGCAGCAAAAGGATGTGATACAGTGCGGTCTGGGCTGAACGCCGTTCGGCAGAAGCCGGCGCTGAAGAGTATAGACGATCCTTGAGCACATCCAGATAAAACGCCGACAAATCCGTGACGCACAGGGTATGCAGCATGTGGAAGACTTTGTGGAATTCATACTCGAGGTATGACTGTTGCACCTTGGCATAGGTCCTGGCAACCACATCCACTGCATACCGATCAAGCGGATCAAGCTGTTCCAGCGGCAGCAGGCCTTCAGGCGGCAGATCCGCAATGTTGCCGAGCAGATACCGGCAGATGTTGCGGATACGGCGGTAGGCGTCCACGAGGCGGTTCAGGATTTCGTCCGAAATACGGATGTCTTCGCGGTAGTCCACAGACGAGACCCACAGACGCAGGATTTCCGCACCGAATTTATTGATAATCTGTTCCGGTGCAATGACGTTGCCGACTGATTTTGACATCTTGCGGCCTTCGCCGTCGACGACATAGCCGTGGGTCAATACGGCTTTGTATGGCGGTGTGCCACGAGTGCCTTCGGCCGCGAGGAGCGAAGAATGGAACCAGCCACGGTGCTGGTCAGAGCCTTCGAGATACAGGTCAGCGGGCGAGTGCAGTTCCGGGCGCTTTTCAGACACGGCGGCAAAGCTTGTGCCTGAGTCGAACCAGACGTCCAGGATATCGGTTTCACGCTTCCAGTGCGACTTGCCGCACTTGGGGCACACAAGTCCTTTGGGGACGATTTCTTCCAGCGGCGCTTCATACCAGTAGTCGCAGCCAGTGGGGTGCTTGGCGATGCGCGCCGCGATGTCACGCATCCAGGTCGGGTCCTGCCAGGCTTCGCCACAGTCTTCACACAGCAGTGCCAGGATAGGCACCCCCCACGTCCGCTGGCGTGAAATGCACCAGTCGGGGCGGGTTTCAATCATGTTGTAGATGCGTTCCTCACCCCAGGCAGGAATCCACTGCACCTTGTTGCGGATGGCGTCGAGCGCTTTGCCGCGCAGGTTATTGGCTGCCATGCTGATGAACCATTGAGTCGTGGCACGGAAAATGACCGGCTTTTTGCAGCGCCAGCAGTGCGGGTAAGAGTGAGAAATGTTTTGTTCAGCAAGAAGGTTACCGGCTTCCTTGACTTTGTCGATGACAGCCTGGTCAGCCTTCTGTACGGGCATTCCGGCAAAAAACTCCACACTGTCAAGGTAGCGTCCCTGGTTGTCAAGGGGCGAATAGATATCCAGGCCGTATTTCAGGCCGACTTCATAGTCTTCGCGGCCGTGGCCCGGTGCGGTATGTACGCAGCCTGTACCGGCGTCGAGGGTGACGTGTTCGCCAAGGATGATCAGCGAGTCACGATCATAGAAGGGATGGCGCGCTTTCAGCTTGTCAAAGCGGCGGCCTTCGGCGCGGCCTACCACGCGGGGGGCAGTCCAGCCAAAGGTTTTGGCACAGGCTTCAAGCAGTTCGGCGGCAAGCAGGTAGAAATTGCCGTCCTGCTCTACCAGCACATATTCCAGGTCAGGATGCAGCGCTACCGCCAGGTTGCAGGGCAACGTCCACGGCGTCGTGGTCCAGATAACGACATACGTCCGGGCAAGATCGGCGTCGGACAATTCGGGGAACAGCGCTTTCATGCCTAGATCGGGCAGAGGAAAACGCACATAAATCGACGGCGAGGCGTGATCGGCATATTCAACTTCGGCTTCGGCCAGAGCCGTCTGACACGAACAACACCAGTAAATAGGCTTCTTGCTGCGAATGAGGCCGCCCTTTTCGGCAAAGTTGGCCAGTTCAGACGCTGTGGTGGATTCGTACCCCGGATCCATGGTAACATAGGGGTGATCCCAGTCGCCCAGCACGCCAAGCCGTTTGAACTCCTGGCGCTGGATATTCAGGTATTTCTCAGCGTAGCGCCGGCAATGCTGCCGCACAACGTGGGCGGGCAGCTCGCGTTTTTTCTTTTCGCCAAGTTCCTGTTCCACCTTGAGTTCAATGGGCAGGCCATGGCAGTCCCAGCCGGGTACATACGGCGAACGGAACCCCTGCAGGTTACGGGACTTGATGATGATATCCTTAAGAATTTTGTTCAGCGCCGTGCCAAGATGGATGTGCCCGTTGGCGTAGGGCGGGCCGTCATGCAGGATAAAACTCTTGTCGGGATTGGCGGCGTCGAGCATGGCGTCGTAGGTGTGATGCTCTTCCCACCACTGCAGCATCTTGGGTTCACGCTGCGTGAGATTTGCCTTCATGGGAAAGGCCGTGGAAGGCAGATTCAGCGTATTCTTGTATTCGCGTTTGGTATCGTCGCTCATCGGGAGAACCTCGGATATCCGCTTGGAGCGGAGGTATGCCGGATCGTACACAAAATGTAACTGCCGGACCACAAACTATGGATGCAGAATGCAAGACTGTCAAGCTGCCGGCTAACTGTAACCCGGCGAAATTCTCAGTCTTGCAGTCCTCTAGCCCTGTCACGAGCAAAAATCTGGGTACCTACGCCCTGATCTGTCAGCAGCTCAAGCAGCAGACAGTTCTGCACGCGGCCGTCCAGAATAGTCACCTTGCCTACTCCGCCGGACAGGGCTTCAAGGCAGCAATTGATTTTGGGAATCATGCCGCCGCTGATGGTCCCATCGGCAAACAGTGCGCGCGCGTCCTGCACTTCGATGGTCCGAATCAGTTTTTTTTCACGGTCAAGCACGCCCGCAACGTCAGTCAGCAGCAGAAACCGTTTGGCTTTGAGCGCTGCGGCTACAGAACCGGCGGCGTCGTCGGCGTTGATGTTGTAGGTATTGCCATCCTCGTCCACGCCCACCGGTGAGATGACCGGTACAAAGCCATCCCGGATGAGCGAGTAGAGCAGCGATGTCTCCACTCTGACCACTTCGCCAACATTGCCAATATCCACAGTCTTGGGCGGCTCGTTCTCGTTCTTGATTACAAGCGACTTCTTGCGCGCCTGCAAGAGCATGCCGTCTTTACCCGAAAGCCCCACAGCTCGTGAGCCGGCCAGATTGATCTGGTTGACAATGGATTTGTTCACGGATCCGACGAGCACCATTTCTACTACTTTCATGGTGGCGTCGTCCGTGACGCGCAATCCGCCTTCAAAGCGTGAGGGAATCTGAAGCTGTTTGAGCATTTCGCCAATCTGGGGGCCGCCGCCGTGCACAACGACAGGATGAATGCCTACCAGCTTGAGCAGGGCGATGTTGCGAGCAAAAGAGTGCTGCAGCTCCGGTGCGGTCATGGCGTGCCCGCCATACTTGATGACAATGATCTGATCGTGGAATTCCTTCAGATAAGGAAGAGATTCCACCAGAGTCTGAGATTTAAGCTGGGCCTGTTCGATCGTTTCCATAACAGCTGTCTCCTGATGAGCGGAACGGCAGGCGAATTCGTGTCGCCCGTGACCTGTGAACGTTTGTTGATAGCATTGAATTTGAACGCTGAAAAGGGTTGAATCGTCATCCTCGGTGCATCCTTCAGTGCCGGCATCTTGGTTCCCTGGATGAAGGTGCACAACAGAAGGGCAGGCATATCAGGAGATCGCAGATAAGAAGGCACGCACTCGCGCGGATGGTGTGGATCAGTTTGATTTTCATGGTTGCTGCATCGCACCTGACTGGGATCAGTTG
Organism: uncultured Desulfovibrionaceae bacterium; assembly: GCA_944325325.1. Taxonomy (GTDB): domain Bacteria; phylum Desulfobacterota; class Desulfovibrionia; order Desulfovibrionales; family Desulfovibrionaceae; genus Avidesulfovibrio. The sequence goes on along the minus strand of CALUZP010000086.1, from coordinate 461 downwards.
CAGCAGATAGGTATCTTCCGTCCAGGGAGCGCAGCTGACTGTTTTGAGGCAGCGGCTTGTTCGATACAGCCTCAGGGGGAATGATTTGTCCTCCTTTGGGGAGGAGAGGGGGGCAGAGTATGTGTAATAATAGTTAATCTAACTTGCCTTATTTATACAAAATTTTTAAAAATATGAAGGTAAAAATAAAAAAATAAAAAATTTGCTTGACAATCCCTGGGAAAGCGTCTAGTTACATTTCTCGCGATTGGGCTATCGTTCAATTGGCAGGACGACGGATTCTGGCTCCGTTAATCAAGGTTCGAGTCCTTGTAGCCCAGCCACTCACAATCGCGTCCCCATCGTCTAGCCGGCCCAGGACAACGGCCTTTCACGCCGTCAACGGCGGTTCAAATCCGCCTGGGGACGCCAAAAATTTCAATAGGCTACAGCAGCTCAGTTTTTGGGTTACAAAAATTGGG
>CALUZP010000085.1 GCA_944325325.1 uncultured Desulfovibrionaceae bacterium | reverse complement strand
GAGGCTCTCAAGGTATCCGGCGGTTTGCGCGAATCGGCTTCCCAGTCTGATAAGATATGGAAGCCGATCTGGTCGCGGCTGCGCCGGCTCTTCCTTTTCCGCTCCGGCATGGTGCGCCTGCCGCGGTGCCGGGATCCCGGTTCCGCCCGCAAAGGCCGCCCTGCCTGCCACCGCCAGCCGCGGAAAAGTGGCAGAGACTGCACCGGAAGCTGACCTGAAGTAACTTCTCTAACAGTATATAATTAATTGAAAAATATAAAAATAAGCGCTCTTTTGCCGGGCAGGGCGGCATCTTGACAAAACGTTATTTGTCAATAATATTAGAAAAGAATTCATTATATGTGAATTCTAAGGCGGCCTTGGGAGAGTTTTTTTGTCCCTCGCGACAGGGAGAGGGACACGGCAAGCTCCGGCTGGGGCTTTGGTTTTTCTGCCGTCCGGGCTTGAGCGTGTGGTGGCAGGACGGTTTCACAGGCAGATCAAGGAGGCTTCAATGCTCAAGGTTATCCCCCTCATTGCCGGGAGCCCGGCTGACGCCGTGGAGGCCCCCGCCCCCAATCCACTGTCAGGGGTTCCGGTCACGCATGTCTGGCGGCAGTTTGTGCATCCCCGGGGGGCAGTCAACGCCGGGGTCTGGGACTGCTCTGCCGGGAGTTTTGAAATTGCCTCCCATCCGAGCCATGAGATGTGTGCCATTCTGGAAGGCGGGGCTGTCATTGAGCATCCGGACGGGAGCCGCCTGTCTCTCGGGCCGGGCGACTGCATTCTCATTCCCAAGGGTGCGCATACCGTCTGGCATATTGAGCGGTATGTGAAGAAGACGTTTATCTGCTGTTTTACACAGGAGTAGCCCGCCCTGCGCGGGCGGCCGGGGGGTGGCACAGGGTGTCCTGCCAGCACTGGCCCCGGTCTGAAGGGCGATGTCCCAAACCAGAGAGGAAGCGTGATGAATCAGGTTCCTGTAGCCATCGTAACCGGTGGCAGCCGCGGCATTGGCAAGGCCATGGCGGATGAATGCATGCGCCTTGGTTACCGGGTTGTTCTGGTGGCCCGCAGTGTACGCAATCTTGAACTGGCCAGACGCGAACTGACTGACAAACACGCGCCGGATGCGGCTCTCCAGCCTGACATTGAGGCGGTGGACGTGGCGGATGCGGAGGCTGTCAAGGCGGCCGCGGGCAGCATCATCCTTCGGCACGGCCGTGTGGATCTGCTGATCAACGCCGCGGGCGTCAGCATCCCGGGCACGCTTGAGCTGGATGCGGACACGTTCACACGGCTGTTTGCGATCAATCTGCGGGCCCCGTTCCTATTCATGCAGGCTGTGCTGCCGCACATGTTTGCCCGGGGCGGCGGGCGCATAATCAATATTGCCTCGCGCAACGGCAAGGTGGCTGTGGCCGGGCTGGGCGGCTATTCGGCTTCCAAGTACGGTCTGGTGGGGCTGAGCGAGGCTGTTTACCGCGACTGTGCGGCAAAGGGGGTTGCGGTCACGACCATCTGCCCCGGCTGGGTCAATACGGAAATGGCCGCCAACGAGGGGCCGTCGCTGCGGCCGGAGGAGATGATCCAGCCGGAAGACCTGGCCAAGACGCTGCGCTGGCTTTTGAGCATGAGCCCGTCCGTGCGCGTCATGGAAGTCATGCTGGAGTGCGCGGGAGACGTGGAGCGGCGGGCCTCGGTGGAGCTGGCCAGGCTTTATGCACTCAAGCGCCGCCACGAGGCAGAATTCAGCGCCATTGACGTACAGGCGGCATTATGAAGGCCATTATCGAGAATATTCAGCATTTCAGCCTGCATGACGGGCCAGGCACGCGCACGACAGTGTTTTTCAAGGGCTGTCCGCTACGCTGCCTCTGGTGCTCCAATCCTGCAACACAGCATTTTGGCGCAGAGCTTATGCAGAAGGCGGACAAGTGCCTGCGCTGCGGCGCCTGTGTGGCGGTCTGCCCCCGGCAGGCGGTGAGCCTGTCTTCGGAGGGACTGCCGCAGATTGACAGGGAGCGCTGCGTCAATTGCGGCCTGTGTGCGGCCTCCTGTCCGGGCAGGGCACTGATGATGGTCGGGCAGGAATATACGCTGGAGGCGGTGATGGCCAGCGTTTCTGCCGACATGCTGTTCTATCGCAACTCCGGCGGAGGCGTGACGCTGTCCGGTGGCGAAGTGCTCTCCCAGTGCGATTTTGCCGTGGCTCTGTGCGACCAGTGCCACGCACTTGGCATCCAGACGGCCATTGAGACGTCCGGCAGTGCTCCCTATGAGGCGCTGCACCGGCTGTCTGCCGTGACGGACATTCTATTTATGGATATCAAGCACGCGGACGACGCCGAGCACAAGCGCCTGACCGGCGTCGGGAACAAACCCATCCTCAGCAATTTAGCCAGGCTCCTGCACGAAAGGAACAAGCCCGTGCATGTACGGCTGCCTCTTATTCCCGGCTGCAACGACAGCGACGATCATCTTGCCGCCTATGCCACTCTGCTTGCCGGCATGGAAGGCTGCTTTGATCTGGAGGTGCTGCCGTATCACCGGCTTGGCAAAAATAAATATGCGATGCTCGGGCGCGAATACGCACTGGGGGACACCCCTCCCCCACAGAAGGAGCATGTGGCCCACGCCGTTTCCGTCCTTCGCAGGAGGCTTGGGCATATTCCGGTTTTTTGCGCAGCCTGACGGCCGGCGGACGGGCCGGGTGCGCGCGGCAGCCCGGGCCGCGCGCAACTGCAGGAAGTCCCGTGGTGTTCCGCCTTGTTTGAGCGAAGCGGCATATAAGCCGGGCAAATCAGAGCCGTGCGCCCCGCGCGCGACAGATCGTCCCTGACATTTTTTTGGGAGGAATAGCATGTCCGTTACCGAGAAGATGCGGCTTGACCGCATCAAGAGGCTGAAAGCGCAGTTCTTCTTGCACAGGCCGTGCGTCTGCATCGAGGGCGCGCTTTCCAAAACGGAAGTCTTCAAGGAAACCGAAAGCGAACCGATGATTATCCGCCGCGCCAAAGCGTTCAGGCGGCACTGCGAGACGAAAACCATCACCATCCAGCCCGACGAGCTCATCGTGGGCAACGCGGGGGCCGTGGCGCGCAGCATCCATGTGAACCCGGAACTGTCCAATATCTGGTTCTATGAGGAACTGGACACGATGAGCACCCGGCCTCAGGATCCCTATCAGATTACCGAGGAGCAAAAGCGCCAGTACCGCGAAGTGGTGTATCCCTACTGGAAGGGCAAGACGCTGCGCGACTTCTGGAATGCCAGGGCGCCGCAGGATGTGCGCGAGCTAGTTGCCGTGGGTGGGGTCGTCGACAACGATGTGAAGATCGAATGCACCCCGGGCGACATGGTTCCAGCCCTGCAGCAGATCATCCTCCCGCTCGGCTTTGACGGCATCCGCCGCCAGGCCGAGGAGCATCTGGCAAATCTGGACTACAACCACATTGAAAATTTTGCCAGGCGCGACTTCTGGCGTTCTGTCATCATCTGCTGCGAAGGCTTCTCCATTCTGTGCGAGCGGCATGCCGACATGGCCCGCGCCCTGCAGGAAGGGGCCGGCGAACAGCGCAGGGATGACCTGCGCCGCATTGAGAACGCCTGCCGAGCCATTGCGCACAACCCGCCCCGTACATTCCATGAAGCCATGCAGCTTGTCTATTTCGTCTTTGTCGGGCTGTTCATTGAAGGCAACGCAGGCGGCTATTCTCCGGGGCTGCTCGACCAGTACCTGCTGCCCTATTATGAACGGGAGCGCGCCGCAGGCGCCACTGACGAAGACATCCTGGAACTTATTGAATGCTTCTATGTGAAAACCGGCGAGCAGATCTGGTACTGGAATGAGCCGGCAGCCCGCCACTATTCGGGGTTCTGCGCTTTTCAGAACATTGCGCTTGGGGGGCTGGATACCTACGGCCGCGACGCCGTCAACCCGCTGACCTACCTTATGCTGCAGGCAGGCATTGACGTGCAGATGGTACAGCCGTCGCTTTCAGTGCGCATCAGTAAGAAGAATCCGGAAGCCTTTTTCCTGAAGGTCGCCGAACTGGTGCAGACAGGATCCGGCTTTCCGGCCATCTTCAGCGACGACGTGGGATATAAGATGCTGCTCAAGAAAGGCATTCCTGCGCACCTGGCCCGGGACTGGGCACCCATCGGCTGTGTGGAGGCCCAGCTCGCCGGCCGGCACTACCAGTGGAGCTCTGCCGGCCACTATAACCTGGGCAGCGTCGTGGAATTTGTCATGACCAACGGTGTTCACCTCAAAAGCGGCAAAAAACTCGGCCTGGAAACCGGCGATCCGGCCACATTCACCACGTTCGAGCAGTTCAGGGATGCCCTGTTCGCCCAGCTGCGGCACCTGCTGCATCAGTTCTCCGTGTCGCAGAACGTGCTGGAAGAGCTGCACTACCAGTATCTGCCCAACCCCGTGGCTTCAATGTTCACCGTGGGCTGCATGGAAAAGGGGCTTGACCTCACCCACGGGGGCGCGGAATTCAACACCGGGCCGGGCATGAATGGCAACGGCGTGGGCGATTTCGTGGATTCGCTGGCAGCCGTAAAAAAGATCATCTACGACGAAAAGCGGTTCAGCATGGCCGACCTGGCAGCGGCCATCAGAGCCGACTTCCAAGGATACGAAGCGTTACAGCGCGCCCTTGAGGAAGACGCGCCCAAGTGGGGCAACAATGACCCTGAAGCCGACGAGGCCATGATCGCCATGTGCGACGTCATCATCAGGGAAATTGATACCTACCGCGGCAAACTTGGCAATCATAAGCTGCCTGCGCTCTATCCTGTTTCCTCCAACGTCCCGCAGGGCATGGCCGTTGCCGCGCTGCCATCCGGCCGTAAAGCCGGCAGGCCGTTGGCCGACGGCTGCTCCCCCTCGCAGGGACGCGATCACATGGGGCCCACGGCCGTTCTGCAGTCGCTTGGCAAGCTGCCGCATGAATGCATCGATGGCGGCACGCTGCTCAACATCAAGTTCACACCGCCGGTCGTCCAGGGTAAAGAAGGCCTTGCCCGGATCTCAGCCTTCCTCAAGACCTTCCTCGATCTTGACGTGTTCCATGTGCAGTTCAACGTGGTCGGCCATGAAATCCTGCGCTGCGCACAGAAAAACCCGGAAGAATACAAGAGCCTTCTGGTTCGTGTGGCAGGCTACAGCGCCTACTTTGTGGAACTCAGCAAAGAAATCCAGGAAGACATCCTGAGCCGCACGGCGCATGAACTGTAACCCCTGGAGGCCGGACTGCATACTACGGACGGGGTATCCCTGCCATGGCGCGCAGACCCGGCCTGCTGCAGGCTCCTGAGACGTGGAAATGCCCGGCTGCTGGCATGACGCCGCCATCTAGCAACGGGGGAAGGGCACTGCACCTTCCCCCGCCCTACAAGACAGCCACGGCTCCCGGCTGTCTTTTGCCGGTCAGCCGCGTCATGCCCCTTCCGGTGCGCAGCCGGCGCCGCGCAAAATCTGCCGGACTGTTTCCGCTCTGCTCCCCATCCACACCGTCTCCGCATAAAAATCCGTTGCGTCTGTCTCCAGCCCCGGGAACGGAGCAGGCCCGGTAGAAGCTCTGTACGCATACCCCAGCACGTTGGAACCAGTCCGCTCAACTGGGCCTCGCTACAGCGGTACACTCCCTGCAAAACAGGCAGCGCAGTTCCTGCACTCCTCATGATAACACCGCAGAGGCTACCGTTTATCCCCAAAAATCCTTTCTGAAGAGAATCAAACTCGCCTGCCCTCATCGGGTCTCACACCAGGGGAGGGCTCTGCCAGCGTACCGGAACAGAGGCGCTGTGCCGGGCAGCGATAGCGCTATGCACGAAAGGCAGCGCGATCTGCCGGAGAGACTGACGCAGGAACCTCCCCCTTCCCGGACGCTTCAACAGGCGTTACGGGACCAGGGCGGCAGGATGAAGGCCCCCCGCATACTGGCAGCAACAAGCCCGATCTTCGTGCTTTTGGGCAGCACGGCCTTGTGCGTCCCATGTGTCCCGCACCAAAATCCGGCGCGGACTCTCGCTGCGCAGCCAGCTCAAAACGGTGTGGAATGCCTGCCTGCGGCGCGGTCTCTTGCGCGTATTCCCGAGAGCGTTTTCCCCTTGAAAAAAGCAAAGCGTGAGGCGGCAGCACAGCGCCGCCCGACCCAACCTGAACGGAACACCGTGTATTCCCCACGAAACGGCAGGCTGTATGGTTTAAAACACGAGGCGTTTCAAACTGAAAATGCTCAAAGATGACGGCAAGGTACATACCCTGTGCCACTACGGCATGCCGAATACCGCCAGACACCGCCTGCTGAAAACTCCCGGCCGGAATTTTGCAGAAACGGCCAGTTATGCCCTGCCCGGACAAATGTGGTATGGAAGAGGATGAGAGGGGTTGAGAGAAGGCGTAGCGCCCTTTAACAAAGGGGATTTTCCGCCTTTCCCCCAGAGTGCTGAGCCCGGCTTGTCAGTCTTCCAGCCGGGGGCGCAACGCGTCCCAGACCACGCGCGCCATGGCTGCGTGATCCAGCTTGCGATCCAGAAAGTGTTCCAGGGCAAGGATACCCTGATGAATGAGCATGCCTGCCCCGCCCACGGTGACAAGGCCCAGGGCTTCGGCTCCGGCCAGCAGGGTTGTGCGCCCCGGGCGGTAAACCACATCGCACACCACACCAGAGGCAGGCAGCGCCGCAAGGAATGCGGTGCTGGCAAAGTCCTGCTGCATGCCGCGCATGCCCAGTGACGTGCCGTTGACGAGCACGTCGTGCCCGGCCAGGTCATCGGTCAGGCTCTGCCAGTCGAGCGGACGGGCCTTGACGCCGGCAAACGCGGCGGCCAGCTCCGCACCCTGCTCCGGACGACGGCTGAACAGAGTTATCCCGGCCACACCGGCTGCCAGAAGTGCCGCCACAATGGAGCGCACCGCGCCTCCCGCTCCCAGTATGGCCACCCGCCGCCCTTCGGGGGCAACGCCCTGCTCGCGCAGTGCAGCCACAAACCCCATGCCGTCGGTATTGTACCCGTACAACCGGCCGTCACGGATCGCCACGGTGTTGACCGCGCCGATGGCCTGCGCCTGGGGATCAAGCGCGTCCACCAGCTTCAGCAGCATCTGCTTGTGGGGCATGGTGGCGTTAAAACCGGCCAGCATGCGGCAGGCCGGCGAGCCTGTCCAGGCCGGCAGCGCATCAGCCGCGACGCGCACGGCCTCATAGGTGCCTTCAAGGCCAAGCGCTCCAAGCATGGCCGTATGCATGAGCGGCGACAGACTGTGCGCGATGGGATCGCCAATCACAGCCAGACGTAACGGTTGCCCCGACATCACCGTTTCCTCCTGGAAATTTTGTTCCAGCGGCTGCGCGCCGCTTCAGGGCGCTGCGCCGCCAGGCAGGCCATCCTGCGCTGCAGCTTGAGCAGCACCAGCAGCACCTGTTTCAGACGCCGCCCGTTGTTGAGAATACGGCAGTCGCAGGCCTCCCGATAGATGTCCTTGCGTTGCCGGTACAGTGCAAAGAGCGCCTTGCCTCCTGCCCGCAGCAGCGGCCGGTCACTCAGTTCAGCAGTTTTCAGAATACGTTCCGGAGCGCGATCCAGAAACACGATCAGCCCGTCTGCGCGCAGTGCCTGCATGTTTTCCTCCCGCAGCACCACGCCGCCGCCTGTGGCGATGACAACGCCCTTGCGGGCTGCAGCCTCGCGCACACAGCGCGTTTCAAGCTCCCGGAAAGCCGCCTCGCCATCCTCGGCAAAAATGCGCTCGATGCTCTTTCCGGCAGCGGCGACGATCAGATCATCCGTATCGATGAACGGCCGGCGCAGGCGCCTGGCCAGACGTTTGCCCACACTGCTCTTGCCGCTGCCGGGCATGCCCACCAGCACAATATTGGTGCACACCCGCAGCATCATGCCCGTCCTCCAGAGGCCAGCAGCGTCTGCATGGCCAGCGCCGTGGCAGCCTCGACCACCGGCACAACCCGCGGCAGGATACAGGGATCATGCCGGCCGCTCACACGCAACCGGGCAGGCTCGCCCGTGCGCATGTCAACCGTTTCCTGCTCCAGGGCAATGGAAGGTGTGGGCTTAATGACTACAGAGCAGACCAGCGGCATGCCGTTGGTAATGCCGCCGTTAATCCCCCCGTTGTTATTGGTGCGTGTGCGCACACAGCCTGCCGTGTCGCGATAGAACGGATCGTTGGCAGCGCTGCCACGCATGCCTGCAAAACGGAAGCCCGCGCCGAACTCAAGCCCCTTGACGGCCGGAATAGCCAGCAGATGCCTTGCCCAGAGGCTTTCCACGTTAGCGTCAAAGTCCGGACAGCCAAGCCCCGCCGGCATGCCGCAGACCAGACATTCAATAACGCCTCCCACAGAATCGCCACAGGAGCGCGCTGCCAGAATCCGCTCGCGCATGGCCTTGCCTGCCGTCTCGTCCAGCACGGCCAGATCTCTGCCCGCCAGCGCCCGCAGGGATTCAAGATCCGGATGGGCATAGTCGACAGGGCTGTCGCTTACGCCGGCCAGTTCGCGGATATGGGCCACGACCTCAACACCCTTCGGACGCAGCGCCAGTTTGGCCACCGCCCCGGCAAAGACCAGCGGCGCCGTGAGGCGTCCCGAAAAATGGCCGCCGCCGCGCGGGTCGTTGCAGCCGGCATAGCGCAGATGGCCTGTCCAGTCGGCATGGCCGGGCCGGGCCAGCCAGCGGGTGGCCTCATAATCGTGCGAACGCATGTCCGTGTTGCGGATGAGCGCGCACAACGGCGTGCCGCAGGTTTTTCCCTCAAAGACGCCGCTGACGATCTCCACGGCATCGGCTTCCCGGCGGGCCGTCGCTAGCAGGGAGCCTCCCGGCGCGCGGCGCGCCATCTGCTCTGCCACAAACGCCATATCCAGCTCAAGACCGGAGGGAACGTCTTCCAGCACCACACCGATGGCCGGGCCGTGCGACTCCCCAAACAGATGATAATTCATACGTATGCTCCAGACGTCCGGGACATGGCCTGCGCCGGTCTGCGAACGCCGTTTTCAACATTGCGCTGGCCGTGCAGCGCCGCAGCAGCATGGCCCTGCCAGGTCTTCCCGTCAATACTGCTCTGCAGCCAGTCTGGCGCAGGGCACGCCGGAGCCGGCACTGCAGCAGCCTTCCCGCAGTGGGCCCTGTCTGCTCCATACAGCACAGCATGCCAGTCATCTGACTGCCATCCCTCGGCACAGAGAAGCCTGCATCTGCTAGCGCACAAACGGCGCCGAGGCTTCCCGTTCGTGCTGCCGCCACCACCACTGTGCCCGGTGAATGAGCAGATCAATGTCACCTGCCGCCGCAACACCCAGCAGTGCGGTGTACTGGCGTACAACCTCCTGACTGTAGGGGTTGGCCTCAAACAGGCTGCTGAACAGTCCAGCATCCTCCATGATCATCTTGCGGCCTGCTGCCAGACGGCGCTGGAACGACGGCGTCAGGAACGGCAGCAGGCTTTCATCTTCGGCAAGCATCGCCAGATAGACCATGGTTGAAATAAAGTTCATGCCCTGGATGCGTGCAGCCGCCTCGTCATGCTGCCGGGCCGTGACCCGCAGCACATGGCAGCCGCAACCGGTGAACAGCGCCTCGACACGGCGCACATCTTCTTCTGTGGACGTTCTGCCCGGCGTTACAGCCACACGAAGTTCCTGTCCCGGAGCGGTGACAGGCCCGAACAGCGGATGCGTCCCCACGACCGGACCGCTCCACGCGCGTTCCATCCAGCGCATGGGCAGTTCCTTGACTGACGTCACATCCGCCAGCACCGTCCCCGGCTGCATATGCGGCACCACGCGCTGCAGCACCTCGGCAAGCGCCGCATAGGGCACACACAGCAGCACCACCTGCACACGTCCGCAGGCCTCGTGCAGAAGCTCCTCCTCAAGGGGCACATCCACATCCACGGTCACGCGGCCGCTTTCCCTGAACCGCCGGGAAAGCATGCTCCCCATCTGGCCGCGCGCGCCGACGATCAGCACCGCGTCGCGCGCATCCCCTGTTACTTCGAGTCCGGGCATTGCAGCATACTCCATACTTCCCAGAACCGGGGGAATGACTTGTTCACTACTGCCGGATTGTCCACCACAACGGGCTGCTTCCCCAGCCCGAACAGGGCCATGGACATGGCAATGCGATGATCATTGCGGGTCTGGAAAACAGTTCCCGACGGCACGGACGGCTGCCGGCCAAGGCCATGCACAGCAAGGCCGTCGTCAAATTCATCCACGGTCACCCCGGCGCGCCTGAGCTCGTCAGCCGAGGCGGACAGCCGGTCGCTTTCCTTGATCCGCAGGTGTGCCACATTGCGGATTCGGGTCACGCCGGAAGCCACGGCCGCCAGCGCCGCCACTGTGGGCACAAGATCCGGACAGTCAGCCATATCCACATCAATGCTGTGCAGGGCCGCCGGAGAAACCCGCAGTCCTTCAGGCGTCCACACTACGGGTGCGCCCATGGCGCGCAGCAGTCTTTCAATGGCTCGATCCCCCTGCAGGGAATCCTGGCGCAGACCCGTCACACAAACCGGCTGCAGACCCACAGCGCCAGCAGCCAGCAGGTATGACGCGCCGGACCAGTCGCCCTCCACGGTGTGCTCGCCGCACACATAGCGCCCCGGCTGCACAGTCAGGCGGATGCCGCCTGGCCGGACTTCGGCAATCCCCCGCCAGTCGGCAGTCTGCCAGGCTCCCTGCGGATCCCGTTCTTCCACGCGCACGGCCAGTCCGAAATCTTCCAGAGTCTGGAGGGTCAGCCCCACATACGGCCAGGATACGGCCTTCTCCCCGCTGAGGGAAAGGCGCACAGGGGAGCGGCAGAGCGGTGCGGCCAGCAGCATGCCCGAAAGATACTGACTCGATTCATCCATGCGCAACCGGACGTCGCCGCCGGGCAGGCCCGCAGTAAACAGACGCAGCGGCGGATACCCTTCCCGATCCTCGCATAGGCACTCCACGCCCTGGGACCGCAGCGCTTCAATCAGTGCTCCAAGCGGCCGTTCGTGCATGCGGGGCACGCCATGAATGCGAAAATATCCCCGACCGGCTGAAAGAACCGCCGTCAGCAGGCGGCAGGTCGTGCCGGACTCGTGCACATCACAGGACAACGGCGTCCCGGCGGAAGTCGATCCCTGCGGACCGTCCGCCATGCCTTCAACACTCCAGCTGTCCTCGCCAATCGGTTCAAGCCGGGCCCCGGCGGCCGCAAGGATGGCGCGCGTGCGCTCAAGATCCGCACACTCGAGCACATGCCGGACCACTGAACGGCCAGGGGCCAGGGCGGCCGCAATCATCATGCGGTGTGAAATGGATTTGGACGCGGGCGCCCGTACCTGCAGCGTCATGGCCTGACCTCCGCGTGCTCCTCGCCCAGTCTGGACAGCCGGGGCCCCTCCGGATAGCTGCCCAGAATCCGGAATGACGTGCACAGTTCGCCAAGCCGCTCCCTGAGCGGGGCAAACGCCGCCTCTGCCATATCGCACTCCACATCGGCAAAGAACACATACTTCCAGCATTCACCGGCCAGCGGACGCGATTCCAGCTTGCGCATATTGACTCCGCGCCCGGCCAGAGCATCAAGCACCGAGGCCAGTGCTCCCGACTTGTCCCGCAGGGTGAACAGCAGCGAACTGCGGTGGGGACCGTCGCCACCCTTGCTTATGGGTGTCTGATCCGGTGCACCGATAAGCACGAACCGCGTCCAGTTGGAAGGGTTGTCCTCGATGCCGGTAGCCAGCGTCTCAAGCTGCATGAGCTCGCCAAGCCGGTAATGCCCCACAGCGGCGGCATGGGGATCTTCGGCGGCCAGCCTGGCGGCCGCGGCTGTGGACTCCACGGCAACGAGCCCGGCCTGGGGCAGATGTGTCCTGAGCCAGGCGCCGCACTGCCCCAGAGGCTGCGGATGCGAGTAGACCTTCTGAATTTCAAGCAGGGAATGAGCCCGGCTCAGCAGACTGTGGCTGATCCGCGCGAAAAACTCACCAAGGATGATCACGTTTGTCCGTGCGAACAGGTCAAAACTCTGCCCTACGGTCCCCTGCAGCGAATTCTCAAGCGGCACAATGCCGCAGTCGCACTGGCCGGCTGTCACTCGCTGGAAGATCTCGGCAAAGTTGCTGCAGGGCTGAAACCGCGTGGCGTTGCCCAGATACTCGACCCCTGCGAAATACGAAAACGTGCCTTCAGGCCCGAGATAGGCGGCGCTGTAGGGACGTTGCAGCGCGCGGGACACCGAGAGAATTTCCCGCCAGAGCATCATGACGTGCTCGCTTGTCAACGGGCCTTCGTTGCGTTCGGCCAGACGCGCCAGCAGTGCGCTTTCACGGCGCGGATCAAAAATGGGCATGGGCTTGCCCTGGCTGGTCGTGGACGCCTTCAGACGGCCGACCTCCAGGCTGAGCTGTGCGCGCCTGTTGAACAGGCGCAGCAGCTCGCCGTCCACCTCATCAATGGCCTGGCGCAGAACGGGCAGCGGACGCGGGGTAACCGGCGTATCGGCACTCATGCTACGCCTCCCGGATGTCTTCACGGATGCGCATGCCAAAATGCCGTCCGGCTTCATCCAGGGCGCAAAGCACCGTGTCGCCGGGCTGCAGCTCCACCACGCTCAAGGGCGTGCCGTCAGGCGCAGTAAGCCGGATTGTTTCGGCATCCTGCAGAAAAATCACTCCCCTGCGTCCGTCTGCGGTTTCGGCTTCAATGAGCAGCATGGGCCGGACTTCGGTCTTGATCCTGCCGGCAGTGACCTGCCATTCACGGCCCTGGGCGTCTACAGCCAGCAGTGGCGCGCCAGGACGCAGCTCCTCAAGATAGGACGTTCTGTCCCCAGGAAGCCGGATATAGGCGTGCACGGCGCCGGCATTGATACGGAACGGACGGGCCGCCACATACTCGTTGGGCTCAGTTTCGGCATGCACCAGAAAAAGAAATCCACTCGTATTGCCCACAAGCATGCCCTGACCACGCGCAAACAGCGACAGCGTGTCCACGCAGACCCGGTGTCCGAGCCCGGCGCGCTCGACCCGGGTTATGGTGGCAGGTACAAGTTCCGCCCGACCGCAACCCACCTTGCACTGACGCACGATGTCTTTCAGTTCGGCCAGCGCCGCAGGCAGCACCACCACGCCGTCCACGCCCTTTTCCAGAATGCCCGCGGCGCGGCGGGCCTCCTCAAGCGAGGACACTTCAGCCAGCACTCCGGTGCACTGGGCCAGCAAATTTTCCATGGGGATGACTTCCCAGCCGCGCGCCACAACACAGTGTCCGCCGCCGCGCAACAACTCGCAGATGGCTTCTTCGTCGGCTTTACTGCTGATGGCCAGTGCGGGAAAATCCGAGTCGGCAACCACAGGAACGCGGGAAAGCGCGCTCACAGCCTGCACTTCTCCGGCCGGGACGATGACACCGTCAACGCCCGACTCAAGGGCCAGTGTCACGTCTTCCTTGCTGTACGGTATGCTTTTGAACAAAATCTGCATGATAAACTCCTTCCGAAACACCCGCAGCGGCGTGGCCGGCAGCTCCTGAAACCGTTCTGATTGCAAAGCCACCACCGCCTGCGCACTGCATGGCAAGCTGTTTTCCCGTTTTTCAGCAGACCGGATCTGCTCTCCGGGTCTGCCCTGGACGCCCATGATTTCGTACGGGCCTGTGCTAGGCCGCCATGGAAACCGCGTGACCGTTCACAAGGCCCAGCGCCTCATCAACACCGGCATTGCCGTGCACCATGGCCCCCAGGGCCGCCACCAGCTCCCTGCGCTGCGGATGCTGGAACACATTGCGGCCGATGGACAGCCCCGCTGCACCGGCCTGCATGGCGTCATGCACCATCTGCAGGATGGCGTACGTCGAATCCATTCGCTCGCCGCCGGCAATCACCACCGGTACGCTGCAGGCGCGCACAACCTCGGCAAAGCTGTCCACGCTGCCCGTGTACGACACCTTGACCAGATCCGCCCCCAGTTCTGCGCCCACACGCGCACAGTGCGCCACCATTTCAGGCGCAAAACTGTCCTTGATGCGCGGGCCGCGGGCGTACAGCATCATCAGAAGGGGCATGCCCCAGCGGTCACAGCTGTCCGCAATGCGCCCGGCGTCTTCAAGCATCTGGCGCTCGTTGTCGTCGCCGATGTTGACATGAATGGAAACCGCGTCGGCGTCCAGACGCAGCGCCTCATCCACGGTGCCGACAATCCCCTTGGTGTTGCTGCCGGGCGCAAGCGACGTGGAAGCCGACAGGTGGACGATGAGGGCCGTTCTGGAAACGCCGCCACAGCCTTCCGCTGAACGGGCCAGCCCCTTGTGCATGATGACTGCGTCGGCGCCGCCGCGGGACAGCTCGTCCACCGTGCTGCTGATGTCCTGAATGCCCTGAATCGGGCCGACCGTCATGCCGTGATCAAGCGGCACGATCACGGTGCGATGATCCTGAGGATTGAGAATGCGGGCCAGACGTCTGCGCTTGCCAAGTTCCATGACGAGTTCCTTCTTGTGCTTTACCCGGGACAGGCACTTCGCATCTGCGGTCTGGCATAAAAAAAGGCCGCCGGCGAAATGCCTGCGGCCCGAAGTGTTGATGACGTATGTGCTTCAACAGTGCTTCCGACCACAGGCCCCCGGGTAAAAATAAAAAAAGTATCCAGCGCCAAACTGATAAGCCTGGCTGCCGAACACAAAAGAGTAGGGGAAGTTGAAACGCTGCATGGCAAAATATCCCTGCTGGTCGAAAACTGGGTGAAAACCTACGCTCCCTGTGTGAAGATTGTCAAGAGGTTCCGTGACACTTTCCGCACATGCTGATCCCTGCGGCGGCCTCTCCCACGGCACGGCGCCGGCAGGCAGCCGCCTGCAGTGACAGTCCTCCTTTCTGGCCTTCCCTGCCGGCAGCCTCCACTTCGGGCGGCCATACCATGCAAGTCCTGGCCTGCATGACCCGGCACAGCCAGTCCCCCCTTTCTCTCTAAGGCAAACGCGGCTATCCTGCCTCGCCAGCCGCATTCGCCGAGATGAAACGACCGGAGCCGGAAAGATGCCTCTGCTGCCGGATTCCCTGACCTCTCAGGCCAGCCCTGGTAGACAGTTGCGCTTTTGCGCTTTATCTTCGCCACACCGTGCCGCTGCTCGATTCGCCCGACGCCTCTTTGGATAGTGGCGGCCGTGCAGCCATGGCCGTATTCCGGCTGCCCTGTCCCGGGCTGACACGGCTGACAGCGGCCTGTATGCTGCATATGCTGAATCAGGAGACTTCAGGACTGTCCGATTCAGCCTGACGCCACGCTGCGTCAGCGCCATGCAGACCACCCGGCAACAACGTGAGGCATGCCGTTCCTGCGCGCCTGGCAAACGGATTTTTCCGTACTGTAAACGCTGCCTCCGGCCTGTCCGCC
This sequence comes from uncultured Desulfovibrionaceae bacterium, assembly GCA_944325325.1. GTDB lineage: Bacteria > Desulfobacterota > Desulfovibrionia > Desulfovibrionales > Desulfovibrionaceae > Avidesulfovibrio. The sequence continues at coordinate 6,545 of CALUZP010000085.1, read as the reverse complement.
GGCAGCGATACCGGCTGAGACGTGTCCCCGACAGGGCGCACGTTAACAATGCCTTCCCGGCCAGACTGCCCTTCCAGCCGGCATACGCCCGGCTGTTGCTGAAATCCACGCCGCACTGCGGCGGCCGGCACCTTTGCGCCAGCTCAAAGCCCCTTTCCCCCGGGCGGCTCTGAGCGTCCTTCCCTCTAGCCCGCCGGAGAACTGGCGATCCTGTCATTGAGGAAGCATCTATGGTTCTTGATCCCACACAGCACGCCGACTGGGAAATTGCCCGGGACGCGGAATCGCGCATGAAAACCATTTATGAACTGGGCAGGGATGCAGGTCTTGAAGAAAAGGAACTGCTCCCCTATGGCCATTATATCGGCAAAGTTGATTACCGCGCCGTGCTCAAGCGCCTTGAGAACAGGCCCAACGGCCGCTATGTGGATGTGACGGCCATCACCCCGACGCCTCTGGGCGAAGGCAAGTCCACGACAACGATGGGGCTTGTCCAGGGCCTTGCCCGGCGCGGCCAGCGCTCTTCGGCAGCCATCCGCCAGCCTTCCGGCGGACCGACCATGGGCGTCAAGGGTTCCGCAGCCGGCGGCGGACTTTCCCAGTGCATCCCGCTGACGCCGTATTCACTGGGCTTCACCGGCGACATCAACGCCGTCATGAACGCCCACAATCTGGCCATGGTCGCCCTGACGGCACGGATGCAGCACGAGCGCAACTATGATGACGAAAAACTGCTCAGGCTGTCCGGCATGCCCCGCCTCAACATCGACCCGACCCGGGTGACCATCGGCTGGGTCATCGACTTCTGCTGTCAGGCGCTGCGCAACATCATCATCGGCATCGACGGTCATGGCGGCCGCTCAGACGGATTCATGATGCGCTCGCACTTTGATATGGCGGTGTCGTCCGAAGTCATGGCGATTCTTTCCATCGCCAGGGATCTTGAAGACATGCGCACGCGGATTGGCAAAATCATCGTGGCCTACGACCGCGACGGCAAACCCGTGACGACCTCTGATCTCGAAGTGGCCGGCGCCATGACCGCCTGGATGATCGACGCCATCAACCCCAATCTCATTCAGACCATCGAGGGACAGCCTGTCTTTGTCCATGCCGGGCCCTTTGCCAACATCGCCATCGGCCAGAGTTCAGTCATTGCCGACCGTGTAGGACTCAAGCTTTCCGATTACCATGTGACGGAATCGGGCTTCGGCGCAGACATCGGCTATGAAAAATTCTGGAACCTCAAATGCCATTACAGCGGGCTCGTTCCCGACGCAGCCGTCATCGTGGCCACCATCCGCGCCCTGAAAAGCCATGGCGGCGCACCGGCGCCGCTTCCCGGCCGTCCGCTTCCCGAAGAATACCGGAAGGAGAACGTAGGCTTTGTGGAAGCAGGCTGCTGCAACCTGTTGCATCATATTGTCTCGGTACGCAAATCCGGCGTTTCGCCGGTGGTGTGCATCAACTCTTTCGTCACCGACACCCCCGCAGAAATCGCCAAGGTCCGTGAACTCTGCGAAGCCGCCGGCGCGCGCGTGGCCCTTTCCCGGCACTGGGAACTGGGCGGCGAAGGCGCTCTGGAACTGGCCGACGCCTTCATGGATGCCTGCAACGACAAGCAGACCTTTACGCCCCTGTACCTGTGGAGCATGCCGTTCAAGGAACGGATCGAGCGCATCGCCCGTGAAATTTATGGCGCAAGCGGTGTGGAATATTCCGAAAAGGCCTCCAGCGCCCTGGACAGTTTCCAAAAACTGCCCAATGCCAGCGAGCTGGGGCTCTGCATGGTCAAGACGCAGTTTTCACTGAGCGACAACCCGGCGCTCAAGGGCGTTCCCAGAGGATGGACCCTGCACATCCGCGACGCCCTGCTGTATGGCGGCGCCGGATTTGTCGTCCCCGTAGCCGGCGATATCAACCTGATGCCCGGCACCGGCTCCAATCCGGCCTTCCGGCGGATCGATGTCGACACCCTGACAGGACAGGTTCAGGGCATTTTCTGACGGTACGCGGTAAAGCGCTGCGGAGCCGCCCTGCCGAAGAACAGTCCTTTGCGGCAGGGCGACGTTTTCCGGGCCTGCTCCGGACCGCACGGCGCGCCACGACCGCCTGCACAGATACGGCTGCGTGCAGTTCCGACGGGCATCAGAAACCCGGCATGCACGGCACAGGCCGCTCTCCTGCTGGCGGGGAACAGCCTGACGGACGACCGCAGGAGAAACCATGGCAACACTGCTTGTGCTTGGAGGCGGATCCGCCATAGGGGCGGCTGTGGCAGAACGCTTTGCCAGACGTGGCTGGACGGTAATCCTTGCCGGACGAGGAAAAGAGCGCATGACGGCCCTGGCCCGCGCGCTGTCCGGCAGGACAGGCTGCACGGCGTTCGGCACACCTCTTGACGTCCTTGACACGGACAGCCATGCAGCCTTCTGGAAGTCCCTGCCCTGCCGCCCCGAGGCGGTACTCTGTGCGGTGGGCCTGCTTAGCGATCAGCAGGCGGCACGGCGCGACGCAGCCCAGGCCGATCGCCTGCTGCGCACGAACTTCAACGGGCCGGCGGCACTACTGGAGCTTGCAGCCAACGAATTTGAGCAGCGGGGATCGGGGCTGATCATCGGCATCAGTTCCGTAGCGGGCGACCGCGGACGCGGTTCCAACTATCTGTACGGCAGCGCCAAGGCCGGATTCACGGCACTGCTGTCGGGACTGCGCGCCCGGCTCTGGCGCTCCGGCGTGCGGGTGCTGACCGTCAAGCCCGGCCTGGTGGACACGCCGATGATCGCCCACCGCACGCTGCCGCGCTGGCTGCTTGCAACGCCTGCAAAAGTGGCCGACGACATCATGAAGGCCGTAGATCGCGGCGGGGACATCCTGTACACCCCGCACTGGTGGCGGGCTGTCATGTGGGGCGTCCGGATTCTGCCGGAATGCTGGTTCTGCCGGATCAATGTATAAATGTACCGTCTCTCCTGACCGCTGCGCCAAGCGGCCGTCCTGACGGAAGGCCGGCACAGCAGGACTGACCGGCATGCACTGGCCGTTCCTGTCTGCCGTCTGTCAAGGCCGGCAGTCCGCCGCGGACTGGCAGAAGGAGCGCGTTCCTCCGAACGGCACACGTCAAACAGCCACATCAGCCTGTCTGTCAGAAAACACCCTGCTGCGCAGAAGGATCCGGCTCCCACACCCGCGCCCCACGCCATTCCTCCTGCCGTTCCCCCATCTGGAACCACGGCAGCGTGACAGCCTTTCAGGCGCTAGCTTGCAGCAGTTGCCGGCGATGCGCCGTTCTCTGCCGCTCCGTTGCGCCGGTGCAGTTCTCCGAACGTGGCCGTTACGCCATTCCCGATGATTTCCGCCAGAATACGGGCGTCGGTCTGTGCGTCGGAATCCTTGTCCAGATGCGGATGGAACAGCGGATAATCCCGCAGAATACCGATGATGGCATCCACCAGCAAAAACGCCCCCAGATGCGCGCGGCGGCGTGAGGAGCCGGACGACACCGCCATAATAACGTCCTCAAGCGCGCCGATCATGGGCATGAGCACAGTGGCATAGAGCCTGTCGGCCTGCTCGTCGGTTTCCTGCAGTTCACGCATCAGCAGCATAAACCGTTCGGGCTGGTAATCCTTCATGAGCAGGGAGCCGAGAATGCCTCCGATTTCGGTCTGCACGGCTTTCAGCAGCTCGGCTGGCGGCGCGTTGTCGTCCAGCGCCTGGCGCAGATGCGCCGCCGCCGGCAGGACAATGGCCGCAAGCCGTTCGCGCACGGCGTCGCGCGCGGCCTTGTACAGCGCCTGCTTACTGCCGAAATGGAAGGTGATTAAGCCGATATTGCAGCCAGCCTCACGGGCAATGGCCCGGGTGCTGACCCCCGTGAACCCGCGCACGCCAAACAGGCGGCTGGCCGCTTCAATGAGCCTGGCTCTTGTCCGCAGGCTTTTAGGGGTAGGATTCGCAGGAGACGGCACGCCACGCTGCCCGGTCTGTTCCGACAAATTTTCAGAACTCATGGAAGACCTCGCGTCATGGTGGATTGGTATGTGGAAATGATCGAATACGGCACATCAGAAACAGAGGAGGCCTGTCCCTGCTCCAGACGGGATGCAGTGGCGTCCCAGAGCACATCGAGCTCCCCGGCTTCGGCGGTCGTGTACAGAGGGATGCGGAGCCCGGCAAGCATCTGGCTCAGCTCTGCAGAAGGAAAGTTCCAGCGGTTGAATGCACCGCAGCTGACAAGGACCGCGCTGGGGTTGACCGCACGGATAAACGCTTCGGAAACGCTGCTGCGCGAACCGTGGTGCGGTGCTATGAGCACGTCGGCCTGCAGAGACAGGCCGCTTCGGGCCAGACGGTTGAGGGTCGCCTTCTCGGCGTCGCCGGGGAAAATGGCCAGGCCATGTCCGTGCAGCACCAGGCGGAACACCAGTCCGTCATTGGCGCGCTGCCGTTCCCCCCTGCCAGGCGCAAGCGTTTCCAGCCAGAGACCTGGCGCAAGTGCAACCCTGTCGCCGCGGTAAAGAAACCGGATGGGAACGCCCCGGCTCTTAAGCTCCTGCTGGAAAGACAGGTACAGGGGCTTGGCGGAGGCATGCCCCCGGGTTACAGCAGGCAGCAGAGCCTCCCGCATTGACGCGTGACCGGCCAGAAAAAGCAGCCCTTTCAGGTGATCGAGATCCGGATGAGACAGCGCCACACGGTCTATGCTGAACGGCGTGTTGGCTGTCAGAATGGGACGCAGGATGTCACGTCCGGTATCGAAACGGGCCGAACGGACTCCCCCGCCGTCAATGAGCAGCCGGTGGCGGCCGGGCCCCTCGATCAGGATGGCCTGTCCCTGTCCGACATCCAGCAGCCGCAGACGGATGTCACTGCCTGCAAAGCCGGACAACCAGATCAGCGGGCCGCAGGCCAGCAGCAACAGCCCTGCGCCTGTCATGCGCCAGAAGACGGCAGGCAGAGGGCGTGGCCGGTGCAGGGCAAAGGCTGCGGCTACAGCAAGCAGTACCCAGCCAAGTCCTGACGTCCAGTGCGGTCGGGGCAGCCACGGGCTTTGCAGCCAGCCCTGAGCGTCGAGGAAGCGCAGGGCCTCGCTCAGCAGATGACAGGGCTCCATTGCCAGTGTCAGGAGAATGTCTGCCAGAGGCACAAGGCCGGCAACAACCGCTGCAAGCCCCAGCAGCGCCAGCGGCAGCACCCAGAACCCCAGGACAGGCAGCCAGATCAGGTTGAGGATGAACAGCGCCGGCACACGGCCGAAGACGGCAAGCACAAGCGGCAGCGTGGCAATCTGGACAGCCAGCGAACAGGCCAGCGTACCAAGAAGCGCGTTGCGGCAGAACTGTATGAAACCCTGACGCGTGGCGGGGAAAGCGCGCTCCCACAGAGCGCTGAGCGTCGGTGCAATCAGGGCAATGCCTGCCACGGATCCAAAGGACAGCTGAACGCCGATGTCAGCCAGCAGCGCAGGATTGGCCAGGGTCAGGCAGAACAGCGCAGCCAAAAGCGCGTCGGGAAAGGCTGTGGGACGGTTCAGCAGACGGAACAGCGTCCAGAAAGCAAGCATCAGTGCTGCGCGCTGCAGCGAAGGCGGCGCATCCCCCAGCCAGAGATAGCCCAGCGCCAGCGGCAGGGAGAGCAGCAGCACCAGTTTCAGGCGCGGCATGCGCAACAGGACGTCCGGCCGCCGGCGCTGCCAGATCAGGATGACCGCGCCAGCCAGCAGACCGACCACCGCAAGATGCTGACCGGACAACGCGATACTGTGCACCAGTCCTGCCCTGGTCAGCCGGTCCACATCGGCCAGATCAAGCCAGGTGCGATCGCCGAACACCAGAGCCGGCAGGAATCCCCAGCTGTGCGGCGCTCCAGCCGGGGCCTCGCCATACTGAAAAGGCGTCCGGGGCATGGGGTGCAGGCGATGCAGCACGGCGACGTACTCTGCAAGCCAGGCCTCGCGCAGGGCCGCAGCATGGTGGCGCAGCCGCTCAGGCCATGGGGCGTCCCGGCTGTCCGCAGGCACAACGTGGAACGTTTCCACAGAGCCCGCACTCCAGGTCCTCCAGAAAATTCCCTGCCTCCGCCAGTACAGGCCACTGTCGCCGCCGGCGTCATGGTTGCGGAATCCGCCGACAGGCAAAACCCGCAGTTCGGCCTGCACACGCATACCGGGGACAGGCCGTTCTGGAGGGCAGTCCCATGTCCAGACAAGCCTGCCCGGCAGCGCTTCGCCCTTCACGACAAGCCCGTCGAGGATCAGCCGGAGCCTCTGGCCTGGCAGGCCGCGCACTTCGCTGACCACAGCGGAAACAGGAACGATTCTGCGGGCCTTCATCCAGTCCGGTACTGGTGGCGCAAGACTGCGATCGTTTACAGCCGCGTGGGCAAATCCCAGCGCGGCGGCCAGCAGTAACAGCGCGATCGGGCGCGGCGCGCGGCAGCGTCCGTCAAGCCAGACCATGCCTCCCAGCACGACCCAGCACGGAGCCCAGAGATACGCTCCTGCCCCGAAAACAAAGGCCAGCAGGACACACTGCCGGAACAGC
>CALUZP010000084.1 GCA_944325325.1 uncultured Desulfovibrionaceae bacterium | reverse complement strand
GCTTCCGGCCGGTACAAACAAAAATGGTGCCGAAGGGGAGACTCGAACTCCCACGGAGGAACCTCCACTAGACCCTGAACCTAGCGTGTCTACCAATTCCACCACTTCGGCACGGAGAGTTGTATAGGCCAAACAGCCATTCTTGGCAAGTGTTTTTTTACAGAAATTTTCTCGGTCCGGCACTTTCCCGTCAGGTTGCGGCTGCCGGCCGCCCCGGAAAGACTGTTTTCAGAAAGCCTGCACCCTGGCCCGCCCGGGCAGCCGGCGGCCATTGTCGTCCCCGGAGGGCAGCTACCAGGCTGCTACCAGACAGCCGGCAGGCTGCCGCCAGGAACCATATGCTGCGCGCTATTTTTATCTATTTTTTATATATCAAAATGATACAATTCCCTCAAAACGCAGAGCGAGCACAACACATGCCCGGTGCAGTCCATAAGGAAAATGGACATTTCCCCTGTTTTCAGGCAATGTTGCAGAAAGTCTCCGAAGCGTCCGGCAGGCGGCCTCCTGCATGATGGCAGTGCTCCGTCTCCCGCAGGCCCCCTGTCTTTTTGAAGACACACGGCGCCCGAAGGCGTTTGTCCCTTTTTCGCAGGTTCACAGCCGCCTTCAGGCCGGACACACGTTGAACCTGCTGCCACGGGACGCACCAGGGGTTCCGGACGGCATACTGCGGCATGCCCTTCAGACGTGCCGGACGGCTAGCCGTCACTGGCCCAACAGGCCCGCTGACAGGTTCACTGGAAGCGTAACGGATCGTCCAGCATGATCGTTCCCGGCAGAACCGCAGAGCCAGAGCCTGCACAGGACCGCCCGGACAGACGGGACAGGCAGCAGGCCGTTTTTTCCCAAAGCGCCGCGCGGCCTGTTCCTGCCGCGAGGAAGAGCCGGATCCATCCGGAGCGCAAGACGTCATGCGGCGCAGCGTCCAGCAGCACACAAATCCATGTTATGAGCACACCCCTGCAATCCTCAATTTCCCAGTCCCTGGATGCCGGACGGCGTACGGAGTTCTGGGCGTCCCTGGCCCTGCGGCACTGCCGCGGCGTCGGCACGCGTACGGCGTGCAGCCTGCTGCGCGAGTTCGGATCGGCCTATGCCGCGCTGCAGGCCCTGCAGCACAGCCCCCGGGGAGCCCTTGCCGCCAGAGTTGCCGAAACTCTTGGCCGAGGCGACTGGCGGATTACGGCCCGGCAGGAATGGGAGGCGGCCCTGCCGCTGCACGGCGTCAGGCTGATCCTCTGGACAGACAGCGAGTATCCGCCACTCCTGCGGGAGCTGCCCGACGCGCCGGTGCTGCTCTATGCACGGGGAGATCTGTCGCTGCTGCGCACCCCGGCCGTGGGTGTGGTGGGTACGCGGCGCAGCTCGGAGCGGGGCAGACGGGACGCCGCCACGCTGTCCGGCAACCTGGCCGCCGCAGGGATTGCCATCATTTCCGGTATGGCCCGGGGCATTGACCGCGCGGCCCACAAAGCAGCCATGCCACTGCCAGGCGGCACCATCGCGGTGCTGGGCACCGGCATTGACGTCATCTATCCCGCATCCAACGCGGATCTGTACGCCGAGCTGTGCGACAGGGGGCTTGTGCTCAGCGAGTATGCGCCCGGCACTCGTCCTGAAGCCTTCAATTTTCCTACCCGCAACCGGCTCATCAGCGGCCTTTCGCTGGGGGTGCTGATCGTTGAGGCCACCTTGCGCAGCGGCAGCCTGATTACCGCCCGCTATGCTCTAGAGCAAAACCGCACTGTCTATGCTGTAGGCGGCAACGTCGGCGACACCGGCTCAAACGGCTGTCAGGAGCTTATCCGGCAGGGGGCGGTGCCAGTGTTCTCGCATCTGGATATTCTGCGCGATCTGCAGCCTCTGCTCAGCGCCCGCCAGAAACAGGAGGCGGCCGGCACGCTGCTCCAGCCTGGTCCGTCCGCCGTGCAGTCTCCCGCAACCGCACGCCCGGCTCAGCCCGGCACACCGCTTCAGACCGGCTGCCGCCCCGCAGGGCATGGCCCGCTCTCCTCTGCCACAGGTGGCGCCTCTGTACAGTCCGGTTCAACCCCGTTCTGCCAGCCCGCACCACCCGCAGCAGGCCGGAACAAGCCGGGGCGCAGCAGGCCAGAGCCCGCACAGACCAGCCCCGCGCCGGACAGTTCGCCGCCAGAAGACGACGAACAGGCGGCTGTCCGTATTCTGACCGATCTGGTACGGCACGGACCGCTTGGCGTCGACGCGCTGTGCGAACGGCTTCAGCTGCCGCCCTCTGTCGTCAGTACGGAACTTGTGCTGCTGGAAGTACGCGGGCATATCCGCCTTGATCCAGACGGCCGGTACGCGGCTGTCTGAACCGGCAGCGCTCTGATGGCCCAGGACGGCTTCCCCGTCCGGCTGAAGCTGACAGGCCGGCGCGCTGTCCCAGCGCCCCGGGGCAACACTGTATCGACATGGCTGTGGAGCAATCGCCGTGACGCTGCCCCAGAGCCCCTGAGTAACACGGCTGTAACGGCTCCACAGGCGTGTGCCAGACAGGCTGCACCGCATGGCGCAGTCTCCCTGCCAGTGAGGAAACCCGATGAAACGCCCCGCCCACACATCGCTTGCCAGCATGGTGCTCAACGGCCTGCGCCCTGAACCGGCTGCTTCCGGCGCGGCCGGACTGCCTGCACCTGCCCTGGCTTTCCTGGCCTGGATGCAGCTACAAAAGGGCCTTTCCGACGCCAGCGTTGAGGCCTACCGCAACGACCTGACTCAGTTTGAAACCTGGCTGCGCGAAAGGGGCCTGACGCTTGGTGTGCCCGCCGGCGTCCGGCGGCAGGAAGTCCAGGACTTCGTTGCCAGCCTCCACAAAGAAGGCTTGAGCAAAACCAGCATTGCGCGCAAGCTCTCGGCCCTGCGCTCCTTGTTCCGGCATCTGCTGCGGCAACGCCGCATCAACAACGATCCGACTGCCGGTGTGCGCAACCCCAAGCAGGCCGTCCACCATCCCACGGTGCTGAACGTGGATCAGGCCTTCGCGCTGCTGGGGCCGCTGTCGGCCCTGCCTGAAGCGGACGGCGCAGCCCCTGCCGGGCAGACGCATCACGCGGCGCTGACCCTGCGCGACAGGGCGCTGGCCGAAACGCTCTATGATGCAGGCCTGCGCATCTCTGAAGCCGTGGGTCTGGATCTGGGAGATCTGGATTTGCAGCAGGGCGTTGCACGGATCTGGGGCAAGGGCGGCAAGGAGCGTATGGCCCCGCTGGGCGAAGCCTGTGTCCGCACGCTGCAGGCCTGGCTTGCGGCGCGGCCGCTTCTGGCTGAAGCCGGCGAACGCGCAGTGTTCGTGGGCGCGCGCGGCAGGCGTCTGGATCGCCGCCAGGGCGCACGCATTGTGGATGCGCTGCGCCTGCAGGCCGGGCTGCCCCAGCACATTTCGCCGCACACCCTGCGCCATTCCTTTGCCACACACCTGCTGGAAGGCGGGGCGGATCTGCGCACCGTCCAGGAACTGCTCGGGCACGCGCGCCTGTCCACGACCCAGCGCTACACCCATCTGACTCTGGACAAGCTCATGCGCGTGTACGACAGGGCCCACCCCCGCTCCAGCCACCATCAGGAAGACGAATAACCTCCGTGACAGGACACGGAGCCTGCGCCGGAAACGCGCGGTCTCAGACGGCGGGCGTCTGGGGCGTCTTCCGTGCGCCTTCCGGGCCGCCTCCCGGGACATCAGGCCGCACACGCTCCAGCGCCCGTCATACCGTCCTGAAGGCGCTGCCAGACAGACGGCATCGGTTCAGCGGTCTGAAACGCCGTCACAGCGGGGAGCACGGCCAGCCAGCTTGCAAGCAGCCCGGCAGAGGCGGTGTGCAGACAGAAACGGGCCGCTCTTCCGCCTTTGCGGCACGCCGGATTCCCGCAGGCAGGCTGCAAGGGCGGCGTCATGCCGCACTCCCGGCCTGCCCCGGCCCGTTGCTGGCTGGCGCTGCCCTTGCCGGAAACCGGATGGCCCGCCCTCCGTGCGCCGGGAAGGCTCTTTCATCTTGAAGATGAGCCTTGCGGGGTGCATACGCCGCTCTTTGGCACTGGGGAGCGCCGGCTGGCCGTGTTCAGCGCCCGTGCCGGCGGGCAGAGGAGCCGGATGGTTGGCGTCCCGCTGCATGGCCGGAGCTCCGGTCTGCTCGCGCGCGCCCGGATGTGCCCGGTCCGCAGGCGTGAGTCGCGTCACGCTGTGCACCAAAGGAACGCCCCCCAGCCCCTGGCGCGGCAGAAATCCGATCAGCCGGGGCCGCACGGACAGTCCGGGCCGTCTTGTCTGCTTCTCCGCTGTCGTCTGCAAGGCCCACGGCGCGGCGGATGGCCCGCAGCTCACCCGCCGTCAGGGCCCGGCAGGCTCCTGGCGCAAGATCGCCAAGCTCCAGCGGCCCCTGAGCTACGCGGACAAGCCGCAGCACCGTCAGCCCCAGATCCCGGCACATGCGCCGGATCTGCCGGTTGACGCCCTGATGGAGGATCAGTTCAAGCGTTGTCGCACCGGCGGGGCTGTCGCGCAGGATCCGTGCCTGCACCGGCGCAAGGCGCTCTCCTTCAGCCAGGGTCATGCCCTCGCGCATCCGGCGCAGGCCCTGCGGCGTCAGCGTGCCGCGGACAGTCACCCGGTAGGTTTTGGGCACATGATGCCGTGGATGGACAAGACGCTGCGTCAGCTCGCCGTCATCGGTAAGCAGCAGCAGCCCTTCGGAAAAGTAGTCCAGACGTCCCACGGGATACAGGCGGCGGGGCTGACCGCCGGCCATGGCCAGTTCCGGGGGGACGAGGTCGAGCACCGTGGGCCGTCCTTCAGGATCCCTTGCCGTGGAAACCACCCGCACAGGCTTGTTGAGCATCAGGCAGCATGGGGGGACGGAAACGGGCCGGACAGGCCTGCCCCGCACTTCAACGCGATCGGCGTGCACGTCCACCTGTACGCCAGGGGTCGTTACCACCGCGCCGTTGACGGTCACCGCGCCTGCCAGCACCAGTTCGTCGGCGCCCCGCCGGGAACAAACGCCCGCTTCGGCCAGAAATTTGTTGATTCGCATGCCTTCTCCCTGTACGTTCAACGGCTGTGTGAGCCTCCGGGCCTGGTTGCTTTTCCTTTGCACAAATGTAGGCTATAGTCGCTTGTCCCGCAATCCCGGGGCACGGGACGGCAATGCCGCGGGAGCAGCATGCTGCAAGTACAGCGATGCCGCAACGCTGCAACACCATAAAACTGCACAGGCACGGCATGCAGGCAGGCCGCATGCCAGAGCGTTTTGCCATTGAAAAAGGCAGAACGCGAGGCGGCAGCACAGCGCCGCCCGGCCAAAACTGCGCGGAAGACCCGCGGTTTTTCCGCGAAGTGACAGGCCGGATGGTTTGAAACGCAACGCGTTTCAAACTGAACAAGCTCTGGTGAGGCACTGGCCGTGCCAAACGGCAGCTCCGGCCACAGACACCTGTCTTCAGAAGGCAGGGGTTCCCGCTGCACCGGACATGCAACGCCCTTCACTCCTTACCCGAGGTCCCCTCATGCGTCTTCCTGCTTCGCTGATTGCCAGACCGCTTGCCCTGCTTTACCGGGCCTGGGTCGCCACCATCCGCGTTGTCGAAGTCAACCGGGCACCCATGCACGAGCACCACCCTGTCATCACCTGCCTGTGGCACGACGAACTGTTTGCCTGCCCGCTTATGCGCAAGTCCCTGCCCTACGCAGCCCTGATCAGCCCCAGCGGGGACGGTGATTTTCTGAGTGGCGTCCTGCGCAGCTACGGCTTCCGCATCGTGCGGGGCTCCAGCTCCCGCGGGGGCGCTGGCGCGCTGCACGAACTGGTCAGCGCCGTGCGCGATGAAGGATACGGGCTGGGGCTCACCGTGGACGGCCCGCGGGGGCCCAGGCACAAGGCCAAGGTCGGCGCCATCTGGCTGGCTGCACAGACAGGCCGCCCCCTCTCGCCAACCCGCGTGTTCATGAGCCGCACCCGGACCTTTGCCAGCTGGGACCGCTTCCAGCTGCCGCTGCCGTTTTCCACCATGCACATTGTCTACGGGACCCCCTGGTATCCCGACGTCGATACCACAAGCGCCGCCTCCATGCGTTCCGCCTGCCGGGAACTGGAGCGCCGCCTTGACGCCGTCACCCTGGATTGAGCGGAAACCTGCCATGCCCGAATTCTCCACTGCCGAACGCACCTTCATCGAACAGCTCTGCTTCCAGACCCTGTCTGCCAGCGCGCATCTTCTGTCCTGCCTCGACTTCAAGGGCCTGCGCGTGCTCTCTCACGGGCTCGGTGCAGTGCTGTGGCACACGCTGCCCGCCCGCCGCAGCCTGGCCATCCGCAACATCCGCGATCACCTGGCCCTGCCCAAAGCAGAATCCCGCGACATCGCGCGCGAAAGCTTCAACCACAACGCCATGTCCTTCCTTGAGGCGGTGCTTGTCGGCCGGTGCCACTTTGCACCGCCGCGCTTTCTGGCCGAGGATCCCGCACAGCTCGAAGCCATCCAGCACAGCACCCGGCCAATCGTGACAGCCACGGGCCACCTCGGAGCTTGGGAGCTGCTGGCCGGCATCCACGAAAGCCTGCGCCCGGCAGGTGCCCACTCCGCCGTTGTCGTCCGCCGCTACAACAGCCGCCCGTTCAACGACCTGATGATGGCGCTGCGCGGCAGCCACGGCATTGAAGTCGTCGGGCACCGCGAAGCCTCCGGGCGCGTGCTGCAAATCCTGCGCAAACAGGGAACCGTGGCCTTCCTGGTCGATCATCATACCGGCAGCAACGAATCGACCCGCATTGAGTTCCTCGGAGAACCGGCCACCGTCAACATCGGCCCCGCCGTCCTGGCTGTGCGCGGCCGCGCGCTCATCCGACCCCTGTGCCTGATCCGGAAGGGGGACTCCTACATGCTGCGCGCAGACACACCGCTTGACACCACCACCCTCGAGGGCTCCATTGACGCCCGCATCCATGCGGCCGCCATCTTTTATACCCGGGGCATCGAACGGATGATCCGCCAGACTCCGGAACAGTGGTTCTGGATGCACAACCGCTGGAAGCACTGAACCCGCCGGCCGGGCCCGTACCGTACCGCAACCGGCCCGGCCATTCCCGCTTATTGCCCTTTTTGTCCCAACCGGCCCCGCACCGGCTCCCTGAAAAAAATCTTCCCCAGCACTCAGGCAATCCCCTTTTCCGCCCTTTTCCGCCCTCTTCCACCGGCGCAGGCCGGCACAACCGGCACGGTCACGCCGGCTTCCGTGCGGCCTCCGGGCAGACACCTCTCCCTTGCTGCCGGTCGCACTACTCCCTGCCGCAGCGGACTGTGCCTCGCACAGCGGATACGTTGCGTCTCCTTACGACTCGCTATCTATGCAACATATATGAAACAATATGTTTTTAACATGTTTCTTGTGACAATATACACATCTTGTTGCTTTTTAATATATTAAACAAACACCTCTTTACATGGCCGGCGCTTTTTCCTACGTATGGAAACATTACGTTTCACAATAGTGCCAAACATCTCCCTGGCCGGCAGGCCTCTCCGACGGCTGAGGCCCGCCCTCCCGCTCACCACAACGCTACAAGGAGATTGCCATGAGCCTTACAAAGCGCCTGCTCTCGATCACCAGCATCCCTCAATGCGAACGCTGGCTCGGCCTGTTTGCCGGGTTGTCTGTCCTGCTGCTTACCGTGCTCATGGATCCTCCTTCCGATCTGCCCCTGCCGGCCTGGCGCTGCATCGGCATGGGCACGCTGATGGCCATCTGGTGGGCGACGGAGGCCATGCCCATTCCCGTCACCTCCCTGATGCCCATATCATCCTTATTCCCATTCTGGGGCTGGGTTCCATCAAGACGGCCACAGCCCCCTACGCCAATCCCACCATCTATCTGTTCTTTGGCGGATTCCTGCTCGGCCTGGCCATGGAACGCTGCAACCTGCACCGCCGCATTGCGCTCAATATCCTGAACCAGGTCGGCTCCAGCCCGAAGCGCCAGCTTGCAGGCTTCATGATGGCCACGGGCTTCATCAGCATGTGGGTCAGCAACACGGCCACAGCCATCATGATGCTGCCCATCGGCACTTCGGTCTGCGCCGTGGTGACTCAGGGACAGGATCCGCAGGAGTCCAGACGCTTTTCCAGCGCGCTGATGCTGGCCATCGCCTATTCCGCCAGCATCGGCGGCATGGCCACGCTGATCGGCACTCCGCCCAACGCCATCCTGCGCGCGTTCCTTGCCGAGCACTACAACATTGCCATAGGCTTCGGACAGTGGATGCTGCTCGGCGTCCCGCTGTCGCTTGTGCTGAGCCTGTTCATCTGGTGGTGGCTCAGCCGCGCGCCCTTCCATCTTGATGGCACCCAGGTCAGCAGCCTTATCCAGGCCGAAGTCGAAAAGCTCGGTCCCATGAGCCGGACCGAACGCATGACGGCCGCAACCTTCGGCGCCGCCGCCATATGCTGGGTCTGTCAGCCGTTCATCGCTGCCTGGCTGCCGTTTGTGGACGACACGCTGATTGCCATGTTCTTCGGACTGCTGCTGTTCATCCTGCCCGTCAACCTGAGCAACAGGGAATTCCTCCTCGACTGGCGTGAAGCCAGCCGCATGCCCTGGGGCGTCCTGCTGCTCTTCGGCGGCGGCCTTTCCCTGGCAGGCAGCATCAGCGCCTCGGGCCTGTCCGCCTGGCTTGCCGAAACCCTGGGCGGCCTGCAGGCCGTGCCCACCCTCGTGATGCTGCTGCTGATCGCCTACCTCATCCAGTTCCTCACCGAGTTCACGTCCAATACGGCAACCGCCGCCGCCTTCCTGCCCCTTGTCGGGGCCATGGCCGTCGCTCAGGGCGTCCTGCCCACCATCTATGCCATCCCCGCGGCGCTGGCCGCCAGCTGCGCGTTCCTGCTGCCTGTCAGCACGCCGCCCAACGCCCTGGTCTTCGGCAGCGGCGCTGTGACAATCAACGACATGATGCGCGCCGGTTTTGTGCTGACCCTGTTCAGCGGCGTTACCGTAACGGCCTTTGCCTTCGTCCTGGTACCCATCCTGTTCTAGCGCGTTCTGCCATTGAAAAAGGCAGCACGCCGCCCGGCCCGAAGCGAACGGAATACCACGTTGTTTCCGTGAAACAGCAGGCCGTATGGTTTGAAACGCAAAGCGCTTCAAACCGAACATGCTCCAGGATGGCTGAAGGCACTCCCCCGCACGGCTTGAGCCGCGCCGGGCGGGGGAGACACCCGCGCCGACAGGGCACGCCGGCGGCAGGCGCAGACCGCCCCCCCCCAACAACTCCGCGGCCTGCGCTGCTGTGACTCCAGGTCACCGTCACCAGGCAGGAGACCACCGGCAGCAGCAGCGCGGTATCTGCCGGCGGCCTGTCAACAGACGGCGCAAGGAGTACGCGCCCCGAAGCACCCGCCAGATCCTTCCTCCCTCTGGCGCAGCATGACACTGCCCGCCGGCAGCCCCCCTGCCAGGCCCACCTCAAACGGCCTGGCAGGGTATATTGACATTTTTATCTCAAGCTTTCTGCCACAAGCAGGCAAAAAAATTTTTCGCACAGCCCAGAGCTTTTCCTCTCGCCCCTCTACGCCGATCCCGCACACACGCGGCCAGCCCAGGCCGCCATCCCTCAGATTCTTTCCATCCCTTCCGGGATACCAAAAAATGCCAGCTCTCACAGGATGATCCTGCATTTTTGTGTTGCCTTCCCCCTCACCTCCGGTCTTCTCACTTTACCTGGAAGACGGTCCGTCACACCCCTTCAGAACGGCAAAACACGTTTGTGACAACTTCCACACAGCAAAAATTTGCCCATGCTTCCGGGGAGGCTCTTTACAGCAATGGATATTTTTTCTAGGATTTATAGAAAGGTATGGTCCGCCTGCAGCGTTTTTCTCTGGCGGCCATCCCCGTTTTGATGGATGTCCTCTGCTGAAGCCACCTCCGCAAGCTTGAAAAACGCCGCTCTGCGTCCGGGGTTCGGCCTGCCGCCAGCTGCCGCAGCCGGAACGGCTGGCCTGTCGGCGAGGGCATGCAGTGCCGCCCCCCTGCAGGCAGAATGTGCTGAGGGCCGGGGCCGGCGTATTGCCATCAGTCAGATTGTCTGTTACCGGCACGGATGTTGTTCCAGTGCCGGCACCATGTTTTCCCAGACGGCTTACCAGCAGGCCGCCTGGAAGCCATTCCGGTATGGCCCACAGCCATACCTCGTCTGAAAACTCCCTGTCGTTTCAGACGGAAGAGGGCACGGCTGGATGGTATTTCGCACGGCATCGCAAAATACCATCCAGCCCTTTCTGTTTCCCGGCCATACAGACAGCCTTCCTGTCTCTCCCTGCATGCCGGATTTGCGTGCCGCTTTCCTGCCACGCGCTCCGTACCCCCAAAGGGCAGCCGCGCCCGTCCGCACGCCATGCCTGCACCGCGCTGCGGTCTCAGTCCTCACGCCCCCGCTTTCCGCCGCACTGCACGGCAGCATCCCCTTTTCTCCGGCGCTCCCCGGCCTGTCCGGACTCGACACTTTACTGCTCTCTGACCGCTGATGCCGGGAAGGCCCTCTCCGGTATGGCCGTGACGGATTCGACGCGCCGGTCAGACCTGTCCGGACTCATCGAGGCGCGGGAGGACGGTTCTGTCCTGTTCTGCCGCCCCTCTGTCCTGTTCTTCCGGCGCTTCAGGCACCATGCTTCCGGCATTGCAGGTACCATGCACCAGGGGGGTCTGCCTCCTCCCATCCCTCCGGCATCCGACCATGGCACGGACCGGGGCACTTCATGAGAAGGCCGCCGGGGGATCCTGTACGCCTGCCCCATCGCCCTATGCGGTACGGCGCGAGTCCGGCTTCCTTTGCCGGAGCAGCGGTGCCAGCCCCCTCTGCACACCCGCTTTTCCTTCTGTTCCGTCTCTCATCTCGTATGCCTGCCAGCCAGCCATACCGCCTCTGCCGGACAGCCCCCGGCACAAGAACCCGGCGCACACAGCCAAAAGGCCCCGGAGGCTGCCTTTGCAGCCGCCGGGGCCTTGCACCGCCAGGGGGACAGGGTGCTTAGAACTTATAGGTCATATACACACCGGCCTTGTAGGCCTTCTCCTGATCGCTGTCGATCGGGCCCCAAGTGCTGCCGTCGAGATCCAGCTTGATGTAGGACAGTTCGACGTGCATCGAAAGGTTCTTATAGATCTGATACTTGGTGTCAAAGTCGATTTCCCAGGCGCTGTCGCTCGTGGTCAGATACAGCCCGTCGGTGTTCCACAGGTCAGCCACCCGCGCCATTTCCGTGTTGTTGGTGCCGCGGATGTAGGTGAAGCGCAGATCGTGGCGGAGCTGTTCGATGAGCGTGATGTCATCAAAGTGCAGGCCGATGCCCCACTTGCCAGCGCTGCCCTGAGAAATCTGGTCGGCGTCAAACCAGCCGCCGTCAAAGCCGTAGTTGGTGACGTTGTTGGAGGGGTAGATGTAGGGCATCCGTTCGGAGCCGTCGGTCAGATTCCCGTTGTCACCGGAGGCATACCAGAACGCCAGCTTGGGGGTGACCATATCCAGATCGTACGACGCTTCGGCCGAAACCACCCAGCCTTTGCGCTCCAGCGAGAAGTTGGAATCGGCCAGAGCCGAACCGAAGTCCACGCTGCCGTAGGCAAAGTCAAGCGCAACACGCAGCGGGTCGAACATGGTCAGCTCGCCGCCAATGCCCAGCCACCAGGCATTGCCGTTGCTTTTGCTGCCCACAAGCGCCGGGGCGTTGGCCGGGAGCAGCCCCTTGGCCAGCCAGCCGAGGTTGGAGCCCCAGCCTTCATGAGTGGGCATTTCGCTGCCGGCAATGCCGAACTGGCCGATGCTGCCGTAGATGCCGTAAGGCGTGACCTGCCAGCCTTCGCCCTGCACCGGCACGCTCAGCATGAACAGGTCGATGGCGTCGTGCGCTTCGTCATAGTCGTTATACGGACGGGCCCAGGCCAGCGTCACACCCACCATATCGTTGAACTGATAGTTCATCGTGATGCCGGCTACGTCGTTATCGCTGCCCATGATGGTTTCGTTGAAGGTGAAGGCCGGCGAGGCAATGGGCTGCAGACACATGCGAACCTTGACGTCCGCTTCGGGGATGACCCAGTCCACATAGCCATAGCGGACTTTCACGTTGTAGCCGTCGGTGCCCAGGGCAAAACCGTCAGAGCCGCCCCACCAGCCGTTGCCGATTTCCAGCATGAGGACGCCCCTGAGGTCCTCACTGGCAATGAAGTTGAACTGGGTGCGCATACGCTGCACCGCGTTGAAGGTGTCTGCACCGTTGTCAAACACGTCGCTCCACGTCCATCCGAACTGCCACGTTCCGTTGGCGGTCAGTTCTACGGCCTTGGCCGTGCCAGTCATACCGCCAAAAGCAATCCCAGCGGCAAGCAGCAATGTAGCAAGACGTTTCATGAACAGCCTTCCTTGTTTTTGTTAATCCTTCTTCCTTTGTCCATGGCGCATCAAGCGTCTTTATATGGACACGTCCGACTCCATTACGAACACGACTCACTTATGGCATAAGGCAGAAAGGCCATCCATCCCATTAGAGTACAAATCTTTTGTCTGTTATTTTACATTGACTTAAATTCTAATATATCTAATACAACTATCATTTCATGATACTTAAAAATCATGTTAGAGAAATTATAATGTTCGCAGCAAAAAAATTTTTTCCCATACGATACAGACAGCCTGCGTTTCAGAAGACCGCGATACGGGCCGGATGCCGGCCACTCCTTCCGTATCATAAACAGCCCGCGCCCGGCTGGCAGGATTCCGGTGCGGCCTGCCATCCGGCGGCAGGCCCGGCGCTGCCGGACGCCTGACAGGCAGACGGCGCTGTTCCCGCAAAAAAGGACGCAAAGCGTTACGGCAGACCTCTTGAAACGCAGAGCAGGCCGCTGTTCAGCCTCCGGGAAGGCCCGGGAATTGCCAGCGTCCAGCATTTCAGGGGAAAACCGTTGACGCCGCGGGGGATAACGCTCCAGATCGGGTTCACAGGCAACGGAGGAAGGACCTCAAGGCAGATATGATCAACAAGGCCGCCGTCAGGGCCGTCCCGTCGCCGCATCTCCCGGCCATCATTCCGGAAAAATACGGCGCTGCACAGGGACTACGGGCCCGGATCCGCTGTCCCAGCTGCCGCATAGCGCGTTTTGCCATTGAAAAAGGCAGAAAGCGAGGCGGCAGCACAGCGCCATCCGGCCAAAACTGAGCGGAAAAATCGCGGTGTTTGCACGAAACGACAGGCCGTATGGTTGAAAACGCAAAGCGTTTCAAACGGAACAGGCTCCCAAGGCCGACACGCGTGCGGCCCGAGGGCAGCCATTGGGGACGTGGTGCCGCCGCCGGGACTCCAGCCGGAATATTGGGTTATGACCTCACGCGGACAGGCGGCTGCGACTGCGAAAAATGCCCTGCTGAACTGCAGGAAAACGGAAAGCCCCAGCCGGGTGATGCAGGTCTGAACCTGCGTCCAGCTGGGACCGGGGATGGACTTCCGGCTGGTGCAGGTCCGAACCTGCAGCGGGAAGCATCCATTTTTCTATGCCAGGATCTCTGCCCGAGAGAAGGCCTCGGTTTGAGGCCGTCAACCTGGGCTTTGCAGACGAAGTCACTCCCGCCGGGCCGCTGACCGTTGACGCCAGGCGCGCCCGTATGCGGACGAAAACGGCTTCCTCCATGTGGCCGTGAATCGCATCAGCAGGGAAACGACCCTCTGCCGGGACAACGCAACCCCGGCAGACAGGAAAGAGGAACCCGCCCCGCAGCGCCTCTGTACCGGCCGCCGCAGGGGCCTGTCTCTGGTGCAGTCCCGGACCGCACGTTCCGTCATGAAGCAGCGGGCCTGTTTCCCCCCTCCGGCACAGCCCCGGACTGCACGGCGCTGCGGAGCCGGCTGGTACGGGAGCGCTCAGCGGATGGCGCCTGTGGCAAACTGATACATCATTTCGTTGGTCAGGCTCAGGTTGTGGTTGGTCACCCGGATCTTGTCGCGCGGCATCCAGAAGGCCGTTGCCAGTTCGCCGTCGTCCATCCGGATGGCCGGATCGCCGTCCAGATCGGCAAAGAACCCGAACAGAAGCGTGTCACTGAACGGCCAGGGCTGGCTTTTATAGTAGGTGATGTTGCGAACTTTCAGCCCGACTTCCTCGGCCACCTCGCGCTGCACGGTCTGCTCGACGGACTCCCCCAGCTCGGCAAACCCGGCAATCAGTGCATAATTGCGATATGAGCGGTTGGCGTATTTGGTCAGCAGCAGGCGGTCGCCGTCCTTGACCCCCACGATCACGGCCGGTGAAAGCTTGGGATATTCGGTCAGCCCGCAGGCCGGACAGCGCAGCATCCGCTCCTGTGCGTCACGCTCCAGCGGCGTTGCACAACGCCCGCAGAAACGCCGCGCGGCGTACCAGCGCGCCAGCTGGCAGCCCAGCGCCCCGGCAAAGGCCAGCGGACGCGGGCGCGCCAGGCGCAGGACGCTGGCCGGCTCCATGCTGAATCCCTCCAGAACTGGCAGAGACTCGGTGTCAGCCAGATAAAACGCCGTGCCGTCAATGGCAAACGCGTAGATCAGCGGAATATCCCGATCCGGCAACTCCTCCAGACGGGGCAGGCGGATCGTGTTGTCCTGCCGCGCAAGCAGCAGGGTTGCCCCACGGCAGAACAGGATCTGGCTGGATAGCCGCGGCGGCGTGTCCCGATAGACATTGGAAAACACCGCAGGCTGAATTTCGTGCAGCATGACGACTCCTTGTTGGACGGCGCTGTCAGTAGTCCCCGTCCGGGGGAAAGGGTCCGGCCCCGCCCGGCCAGCGCGCCCGTTACACATTGCTTCGCCTCGTGGCCCAGCCTGGCTTTTTCCAAAAGCAGACTGAAACATCACAGCCCAGACGCCGGCAGGCCGTTTCTCCGGCAGCCGCCTCAGTGCGAAATGATCTCCCGTCGCGCCTCAGCATCCCCGGCAGATGCCTGCAACAACGCTGTCCGGCCGGCGCGCCGCACGCCTGCCGGATCCTCAAAAACAGTAGCAAAGGACGCGCCCGGCCTGACAGGAACACGGAAAGGCAGCGCCCGCCCTGCATCCTGCCGCAGCGGCTCCTGCGACTGAATGAGCTCTAGCACGACCGGACCCGCCTGTCACCCGGACCGGCGCTGACAGAGTTCCGTGACTCGGGCTTCCCTCAGTCTGGTTCAGGCGCAGGGCCGGACAGGATGCTGCCCGCATCCGCTTCCTTCCCGCGCATGGCGGTTCGACCAGACTCGCGTGCAGATGCAGGCAGTGGCGATGATCTTCTTTCCGTGGATGGCGATCCGGCTGAAATCTTATGATCTCAGCCTGGCACCGGACGATCTGCCCGCGCATGGCGGTCCGGCGTGTGCCCGGCCATGTCGGGAGAAGGCACAGGGCCGGCCCCTGCTCCTGTACAGGGGCTTGCAGCCGGGTGTTGCAAGTTGCCGCAGGACTGAGGGAGCCCCCCCTCCCGCACTGAGGCTCCCCTTCCCGAGCGGTGTCTTGCAACCGTCCTGCACGAGCGTCCGGCAACACGGAAAGGGAGTGCTGACAAAGGGGAAGGACGGTAGCGGGCAGCCAGCCGTTCTGTGTGCGTGGGCAACAGCCTGTCCGCACCATTCTCTATGTACAGTATACAGAAGACTGAAGCCCGTAAGGCACAGCAGACGCGCCAGCAAGCCGTTTTTCCCGCACGGCAGAGGAACGCTGACCAATGAAGCGTGCCCGCTGGTGCAGCAGCTGCATCCGGCAATCGGACTGACCATCCTGTCCGGAACGGGACTTGCCTTTTGCCCGGCTCTGCGGCAAGCTCAACCGTTCTGCCATGCAACCCCTGCCGGCTTCCTGCGCCTGAAACAGCCGCCCGCGTCTGCTGCGGCGGCTCCGGCTGTCATCGGTTTCAAGACGCCGGCGGCACCATGCCCGGCGGAGCGCAACGCCTCTCCTGCCAAGACGGCAGGGCGGCTCTCTTGTTGCGGCCTTCAGTCAACGCCAGGACGCGTTCCCGAAGGCTCCAGCAGGCGGAAGCTTCCGCTTCCGGCACAGCCTTCGGCACGGCGCGACGCCCGGCAGGGATGCCGCCCGGAATCCGACAGACAAGACAAACAGGCAGCCCGGGCACGCCCGGACGGCCAGCCGGCCGCGCTGTCCGCGCCGGCATGAATCTGATCAGGAGCTTTCATCATGCGTGTTGCCGCCCTCCAATATACTATTGAAACAGGCAGGCCCGAAGCCAATCTGGAGAAGGTTGAACAGCTTGTAGGCGACGTTATGGCAGGCAGCTGTCCGCCAGAGGTCATCGCCCTGCCCGAAATGTGGTCCACGGGCTTTGCCCTGCACCACCGCAACATTCTGGCCAGCCCCTGCGCCGAGCGGGAAGTGACGTTTCTGCGCACCCTGGCCATGCGCCACCATGTCGCCTTTGCCGGCGGATCGGTTCTGGCTGAAGACAAGGGACGCTATTACAACCGGACGCTGATCATCGATGCCGACGGAAGGCTCATTGACACCTATGACAAAGTGCACCTGTTCCGCCTGCTCCCGGAAGGCGAATATCTGACGCCCGGCAAGCGGCGCGTGCTGTTCCACCTGAACGGGGTGCCCTGCTCGTGCCTCATCTGCTACGACATGCGCTTCGGGCCCATGGTGCAGCGCCTGGCCCTGGACGGAGCCCAGGTGATCTTCATCGGCGCGCAGTGGCCGCTGACCCGGGTCGAGCACTGGGATCTGCTCAACCGCGCCAGAGCGGTGGAAAATCAGATTTTCATCGTTGCCAGCAACAGCTGCGGCCAGAGCCACTGGGAAACGCTTGCCGGACACTCGCAGATCATCGCGCCGGACGGCACCGTCCTGGCCAAGGCCGGCGATACGGAAGAAGGCGCCGTGACGGCAGATCTCAACCTCGAACTCATCCGGATCGTACGGGCGGACATGCCGGTCTTTGCCGACCGTGTCCCTGAAGCGTACGTCTGAACCCTCTTACCTCCCGGGAAAAACCATGCGTATCGAAGCCGTCAAAGCCCATCTGGCCGCCTTTGGCCTGGACAAAGCCTATCGTGAGTTCACCACCTCAAGCGCCACCGTGGAGCTGGCCGCAGCCGCCATTGGCTGCGAGCCTGGCCGTATCGCCAAGACCCTGTCAATCATGACTGCTGACGGACCTGTTGTCATTGTTGCCATGGGCACCGCCCGCCTGGACAACCGCAAGTTCAAGGACACCTTCCACGAAAAGGCCCATTTCATTCAGGCAGACGAGGTTCTGCCGCTGATCGGGCATCCTGTCGGCGGAGTCTGCCCCTTTGCGCTCAACGACAACGTCCGCGTGTTTCTTGACGTCTCACTCAGGCAGTTCGACCCCTGCTACCCCGCAGCGGGCGCGCCCAACAACGCCGTGGAAATCTCGCTGGCCGATCTCGAAAAGGTGACCGGCGGCACCTGGATCGACGTGTGCAAAGTTCCCTCGCCCGAGGCTTGACAAGCGCACGCACGGGTATTAATGCTCTTTTGAGCAAAAGCAGGGAATGCACGATGCCTCGTCCAAGCAAATGCCGCAAGGTTTCCGGCCTGCCGGCCAGCACATGTTTCAAGCCCGCGGGGATACCCCTGTGCGAGCTTGAGGAGGAAACGCTGTCGCTGGACGGCCTGGAGGCCATTCGCCTGGCTGACGTGGAAGGGCTCGGCATGGAGGAGGCGGCCGCACGCATGGGCGTGTCCCGCCACACCTTCGGACGCATCCTGGCCAAAGCCCACGAAGCTGTGGGGCTGGCGCTCGTCCGGGGCAACGCCCTGCGCGTGGAGGGCGGCCATATCCGCATGGCCCCGCCCGAAGAACCTTCTGCCGCATTGAGGAACACCATGAGCGAAGATACTCTGATTGCCGTACCGTCCAACACCCCCGGCGGCCTTGACGCCTCTCCCAGCGCCCATTTCGGTCACTGCGACATGTACACGATCGCCCGCGTGCAGAACGGGGAAATCGTCGACGTCAAAACCGTGCCCAACAACGGTCACGAACACGGCAACTGTCTGGCCCCCGTGCAGGAACTGGCTGCGCAGGGCGTCAAGGCTCTGGCCGCCGGAGGCATGGGCATGCGTCCGCTGGCCGCCATGCACGCCGCGGGCATGCATGTCTATTACACGGCAGGCCTTGCTACCGTGGGTGAAGTGATCCGCGCCTATGCCGCCGGAAAACTGGTCGAATTCGGCGAAGATCAGCTCTGCAAGGGCAACTGCGGCCATCATCACTAGGCCAGCGGCAGGCCGGGTTCACTGACAGCGCTGCGCCTGCCGCGCCGCTCTGAAGCCAGGCCGCTCTGACAACTGCACCCAAAGGGGGGCAGGAGGAACGTTCCTCCTGCCCCCCTTCACATCAGGACTTTTTTTCACACACCGATTCCGGCTGTGGCCTTTCGGCCGGCGTCATCCGGATAAAAAAGCGGGGAAAGGGAAGGCCGTTGCACAAGGGCTCCCTCTCCCCGCGGGCTTCATCAGTATCCGGGCCGCAACACGGCTGAGCGCGCGGCAGCTTTCTCCCGCAGCCGGCACGAGGCATGCCTGACGGCGTGCAGCCGGTCTTTCAGGATCGTCACGGACGGCAGGATCCACCGGAGGCCGGGCGCATATTCAGGCGAACATCCCCTGCCTGCCTCCGGACAGTGCCTGCCAAGGGCTGGCTCTGCCGGGCACCCTGGAACGTCTTGCCATTGAAAAAGGCAGAACGCGAGGCGGCAGCGCCGCGCCGCCCGGCCAGAAGTGAACGGAAAAACCGCGTTTCTCCGTGAAATGGCAGGCCGTATGGTTTGCAACGCGAAGCGTTGCAAACTGAAAAGGCTCTAGCAGACGCCCTGCGCGATCATGGCGTCGGCAACCTTGCGGAAACCGGCGATGTTGGCGCCCAGCACCAGATTGTTGGGCTGGCCGAATTCCTTGGCCGTCTCGGAGGCGTTGAAGTAGATGCTGTGCATGATGCGCCGCAGCTTGCCGTCCACCGTAGCGAAGTCCCAATCCTGCATGCTGGCGTTCTGGGCCATTTCCAGCTGGCTTGTGGCCACGCCGCCGGCGTTGGCGGCCTTGGCCGGGCCGTAGCAGATGCCCGACGCGAGGAAGGCGTTCACGGCCTCCAGGGTAGAGGGCATGTTGGCCCCTTCGCTGATGCACTTGCAGCCGTTGGCCAGCAGGATCTTGGCGTCCTCAATGTTGAGTTCGTTCTGCGTGGCGCAGGGGAAGGCCGCGTCGCAGGGGACGTTCCAGACCGCATTGCGGCCGGCGGGATAGTCGCTGACCGGGGTGTATCTGGCGGTCGGCACCAGTTCGGCATAGCGGGTCAGGGACGCGCGCTCCACTTCCTTGACCTGCTTGAGGATGTCGACCCTGATCCCTTCGGGGTCATGGATCATGCCGCGGGAGTCGCTGACGGTCACGGGGTTGGCGCCGATCTGCTGGAGTTTCTGGCAGCAGTAGATAGCCACGTTGCCCGCGCCGGAAACCACACAGGTCTTGCCTTCAAGGGTATCGCCGCGGCCGGCCATCATGTCCTGCGCAAAGTAGACTGCGCCGTACCCTGTGGCTTCAGTACGGGCCAGCGAGCCGCCAAAGAGCACATGCTTGCCGGTCAGCACGCCTTCGTAGCTGGTGGTGAGCTTCTTGTACTGTCCGAAAAGATAGGCCACTTCGCGGCCGCCCACCCCGATGTCACCGGCGGGCACGTCGATGGTGGCACCCACATGGCGGTACAGCTCATTCATGAAAGCCTGGCAGAAGCGCATGACTTCCAGCTCGGACTTGCCCTTGGGATCAAAATCCGAACCGCCCTTGGCACCACCAATGGGCAAATCGGTGAGGGAGTTCTTGAAAATCTGCTCAAAGCCGAGGAATTTCAGGATGCCGATGTTCACGCTGGGATGGAAACGCAATCCACCCTTGTAGGGACCAAGCGCTGAGTTGTACTGTACGCGATAGCCACGGTTGATCTGAATCTCGCCTTTATCGTCCACCCATTCGACACGGAAACCAATGATACGTTCCGGTTCGACGATGCGTTCGAGAATCTTGTGTTCCTCATACGCCGGATTTTTATCAAGCGCTGGCTG
Organism: uncultured Desulfovibrionaceae bacterium; assembly: GCA_944325325.1. Taxonomy (GTDB): domain Bacteria; phylum Desulfobacterota; class Desulfovibrionia; order Desulfovibrionales; family Desulfovibrionaceae; genus Avidesulfovibrio. The sequence goes on along the minus strand of CALUZP010000084.1, from coordinate 8,875 downwards.
CAGACTCATAAACACTTCCTGAACGGCCTGCAGGAACACGGGCTGATGGGAGTACCGCTTGGTCAGATCTTCCATGACTTTTTGCGTGTACGACATCCTGTAACCTCCTCCGATATGCATTTATATGATTGTGATTTGATACGCATGAAAAAAGTAGAGCAGTTGCCCGAAGATTGCAAGAGGAATAAGCCGATTATCCCTAATTAATTTCACTGGTTAGCACTTGAAACAGATTGTTTCCCGGTTGAATGGCATTACAACAATGAACAAAAATTACCATCAGTCCGGGAGGTTCCGGCCTGTCTGTGACCCCCAGATCCCCGTTTCCGGACCAGCGTCCTGTCCGTCTGCAGGGCGCAGGAATCCCCTGTCCTGCCGTCCTGCCTTCAGCTCCTCTGCATCCTGCCCGCGCCTGCAAAAGTCTGCGCCCGGCAGGGAGCAGGCGCGCCTTTGGCATCCGTGCCCCGGCATGGTCATTGTGCATGCAGGAAGTCCGCGGCCAAACCAGAGCCTTTCCCGCACAGACCGCACAGGCACTCTGCCGCCTGACTGAAGGCAAAGGGGACGGGAACAGAACGCGCCACACGACCCGGAACGAACGGGCGGCAGCTCCGCTGCGTGCTGTGAAGCAGACGTCCACGGGAACAGGAAGCCGCCTGACGGGTGGCCGTGCGCCGTCATGCGCCTGGCAGACGGTTTCCGTCATCCGGAAGGTACAGTGGCCCGGGATGAGCCTGCAGTGCCCCGGGGTGAGCTGCCCTGAACGGCGCGGCTTGAGGGGAGGCGGCAGACGTCCGGGGGACTGTCTTCCGGTAGTGCCTGGAGCGGCAGCGGACAGGAAGGCCAGCGCATCCCGCCAGCGAGACGCTGCATGCGGCCTGTCCCGGGAAAAGGCCGGGGGGATGGCGCTGCGGCCATACGGTCCAGCACAACGCAAAAGCGGCCCGGATCGCCAGAACGATCCGGGCCGCAGGAAGCGTGCGCAATCAAAGATTGTGGAGCGCTACTTTTTGTTCAGTTCTCTTTCCTGCGGGAAAATGGGCAGGTATCTGTACGACAGGGCCACCACGATCCAGGCATAGGCGAAGACCATGGCGCTTGCGCCCCATTCCGCCCAGTTGGGAGCGTAGGTCTCCCACCGGTCGAACGGCAGGACGGGCATGGCCAGTGTCTGTACGGTCATGACGTAGCGGTTGATGACGACGCCTGTGCAGGCCAGCAGGCCGCTGATGTAGAACAGCGCCGGCCGTTCGCGGTATCTGGCGCGCAGCAGCAGATAGGCGGGGAGCACGCCGCAGACGATGAGTTCGGCAAACAGCAGCCAGCGGCCATAGATCCAGCCGTAGAACATCTGGTTGAAGGTCATGCCTGCATCCGGCAGAATGCCGAAAATCCAGGCGACGGTGTCAATGAGCTTGAAGACCATGTAGATGGAGAACATCACGCCGCAGATTTTGCCCATCAGCAGCTTCACGTCCCAGCTGACCAGCTTGCGGCCGGTGATCTTTTCCATGAAGGTGGCCACAAGCACGGTGAACATGGGCCCGCAGCCCACGGCCGAAAGGATGTACAGGAAGAACGTCCAGGGCCAGATGAAAAAACCGTCGCGGAAGACGTAGGGCCGTGCGAAGAGCACCCCGTACATGCCGCCCAGCGACCCCTGGTGGAAGGTCGACAGGAACGCGCCGATCCCGGCGAACAGGGGCATGATCAGGTGGAAGTTGTGCGCAAGGGCGTGGGCGAAGCGGTTTTTGACGACCTGCCGGTTTTCCAGCATCAGCGGCACATACTCGATGATCAGCACCAGGCAGTAGCAGGTGATGCAGAAGATAACTTCCGTGAGCATGGAGTGGACGTTGGGATGCCAGTAGCCGAACCAGGCGCGCAGCGGCTGGCCGATGTCGAGAACCAGGATGAGCATGGCGCCCGAGTAGCACAGAAAGCCTACAATGACGGCCAGATTAATGATGTTTTTGAGTTTGTCGATATTGAGCAGGTAACGCAGCGCGCCGGAGAAGAACGCGCCTGCGCCAAGCGCGATGACGCCAAGGTCAAAGGCAATCCACAGCCCGAATCCGAAATAGTCGTCCAGGGCGGTCACGCCAAGGCCGGAGGCCAGCACGCGGAACGCGGCATAGCCGCCCCACAGGCCAAGCAGCACGATGGGCACAAGATGCAGTACAAAGCGCAGGAGGGAACAGCGCTCGACCCCTTCGGGGAAGAATGCCGCGTCCGCAGGCAGGTTGTAGTTTTTCCCTTCCATGGCCTACCCCTTGGTCGGTTCGTTGTTCAGGTAGTTGTCGCCAAGCCGTCTGACCCATTCGCGGCGGCTCACGTACCAGACCTGCGGGTCGGTGCCAAGCCGCTCCAGCAGGCGGAAGGCGTACGGGCTTTTGATGAGCTCGTGCACCTTGTGCTCCGGATTGTTCACATCGCCGAAGCTGATGGCCCCGTTGGGGCAGGCTTCGGTGCAGGACGTGACATACGCACCGTCGGGCAGCTTTTCGGGATCGCGCCCTTCGGCGTAGGCCCGATCCTTGGCGGCCATCAGGCGGTGGTGGCAGAACGTGCATTTTTCCACCACGCCGCGCGGACGGACGGAGACGTCGGGCGTCAGGGTCTTTTCCATACCGGCAGGCCAGACGGGATCATGCCAGTTGAAGTAGCGGGCATGGTAAGGGCACGAGGCCATGCAGTACCGGCAGCCGATACAGCGCGGCGTGACCTGGCTGACAATGCCTCCCTCTTCGTCCTTGGTGGTGGCCACAACCGGGCACACGGACACACAGGACGGCTTGCCGCACTGCATGCAGGGGCGGGGAAGATAGGCGATGTCGTGATCCGGGAACGGCTTGCCGTTGGACAGCCGGTAGACAAGCAGCCAGTTGAGGGCGCGCCGGCGGTTCAGGCCGTCCTCGGCGGGGGCTACGTTGTTTTCAGCCTGACAGGCAACCATGCACGAGCCGCAGCCTGTGCACTTGTCAAGGTCGATGACCATCCCCCATTTGATTCTGAATTCTTGTGTTGCGGACATGCTCGACCCCTCTAAGCTTTGACGATCTTCACGTCAGGGCAGCGCCAGACGGCCAGGCCCGTTCCGGGTTCCTCAACAGTGGTGAACAGATCCATCACGTTGGCCCCCTTGCCGTTGTTGAAGGCATCGAAGTTCGTGTGCCCGAAGCCGGCCGCCAGAGCGACCGTGCCCATGGCCACGCCCTCGAAGGCCCGGACGCGCGCAGGCAGCGACATCTCGCCCGCAACAAGCCGGATCTTCATGCCTTCGCGCAAGCCAAGTTCGCGGATCGTCGCGCTGTTCATGCTTGCGCTGAGCTCGCCCGCAGTCAGTTCTGCGTCGGTAATGAGCTTGGTGGCAAACGGCGGAATGGCCGAATCGGCTGTCCCGAACGCCAGTTTGGTAAACGTGGCTACGGCAAGTGCCCCCTTCTCAGGCTGGATGAACCGGCCTTCCAGCGCTTCGGCAATCAGCCCGCTGGGGAAGATCAGGCTTTCCAGCGGCAGCGTGGCCCGGCTTATGGCGCATTCGCCCTTCATGAGTCCGGCCCAGTCAAGGCCCAGGCTGGCGGCCCTGGCCTCCAGGGCTTCTCTGAAGGTCGCATACCCCATGTCCAGGCCGATGAGGCGAGCCAGATCAAGCAGCACGTCGCCGGCCGCACGGGATTCGTACAGCGGCTCGGCCACGGGCTGGCACAGGGCATAGAAAATTTCGCCAAGCCCAAACGGCGTGTTCACGTCGTCAAAGCGTTCCAGGCCCATGGCAGACGGCAGGATGAGGTCGCACCGCCTTGCAGTCTCGTCGAGGAAGCAGGAGAACGATACGCTGAAGCCCGCGCTGCCGAGCAGCTCCTCGACGCCCGCGCCGCGGGGCATGGCGTACACAGGATTGGCTTCGTAAATCATGAGCAATGACGGGGCGGCACGTTTTTTGTCGGCCACCGCGCGGACTGCTGCCGTGAAGTCCTGAGCCATCATGTCACCGTAGCTCATGGCCCTGGGGAAAACCGGCTCAGGCTCAGGCAGAATCCGCAGGCCGCCGTCCTGGTTGACCCGGCCGAGCAGCGTGTTGAGCGCCATACCCAGGATGACGGGAGCGGCTTCGCCGCCCTGACCGAGATCCGTGCCCACGATGATCAGCGGGGCCCTGGCGGCAGCAAGCTGTTCGACCACCTGCTGCAGGCGTTCCGGGGCCAGTCCGGTGGCTCTGGCCACCTTTTCCGGCGTCCAGACCGCGGCCAGCTCGGCAAACGATTCGACCCCGGCGCTCGGACAGCCCTGCGCAAACAGCAGCTGTGCAATGCCCATGAGGAACGCCATTTCGCTCCCCGGCCGGATGGGCAGCCACCAGTCGGCGCCCGCCGCGGTGTTGTTCTGCACGGGCCCGGCATAGGCCAGGCGCATGGCAGGTTCGCCATCCTGCGGGCGGGCACGCCCCCAGGCGCGCCGGTTACCCACCACGGGACCCCAGTTTTCCAGCACGCCCGCGCCTACAGCCAGAACAAAGTCGCTCCTGGCAAAATCATAGCCCACACGGCCCCTGCCGCCCAGACTCTTCCAGGCGGCAGCCGTAGTCTGCGCCTCACCGGGCATCAGATAGAAGTCGGACGACCCCATGGCCACCGTCAGCGCCGACAACAGCTCATTCATCGTGCCGTTTTCGTCGCCGGAAAGGCACATCAGGCCGCCGTCCCTGGCAGCCTTGACCAGTTCGGCGCGCAGCAGGGCCTCGGCTTCGTACCACGGGATGGCCACGAACGTCCCGTCCGCAGTTCTGCGCAGCGGGCGCTTGAGCCGTGCGGGACTGTAGCGCAGCTGCACCTCGGCGGAGGCCAGGGCGGACACGCCGCCACGACTCAGCGGGTTGCTCTCGTCGCCAAGCACCCGCACGGGGCGGCCGTTGACCAGCCGGACGCGCATGCCGCAGGCCGAAGGACAGAGCTTGCTCGTTGTGGAAATATAGGTGTTGAGGTTGTTCCCCTTGTCGAGACGGGGGATCCAGGGCCAGTTCTGCGTCCAGATCGACAGATCGTCCAGCCCCTTCCAGACTACGGGCGTTGCCAGCGTGCCGACGGCAGCTCCGCCGACGAACTTGAGAAAGCCACGTCTGTCAAGCATTCCGGCGTCCTCCTATTTGTGGCAGACAAAGCACGCGTTATTGGCCGCCGTGCCCGCAAGATGGTTAGGATTGGCATGACAGCGCTCGCACTGCCACATCTTCATGGTGTCCTTGCTGTAACCGGAAAGCCTGTTTTCGTGATAGGTCGGCGCCTTGTCCTTCACGTTGACGTGACAGAAAAGACACAGTTCCGTCTTGGAAAACTCGTGGCAGTTGTTACAGTTCTCCAGAGAGTGCGGCGCATGGCTGAAAAACACGTTGTCAGGCTGCTTTTGATAGATGAGCCATGCAACTTCCTTTCCCGGCCGGACATATTCGTCCCAGAACACGCGCTCAGCCCTGGACTCGCCAAGAAGCACCTGATGACATACGGCGCATTCCTTTGTCGTTGGAATGGCCGAGAACGTGCCGTCAGGCCGAATCTTGTGACAATAGTTACAGTCCAGACCCGCAACATTCACATGCGTGTCATGCGTGAACTGCACAGGCTGTTCCTGTGAGTTGAACATGAGCGTTGGGAAAAGCCACCATCCGAAGACCAGCGCAACCACGATGCCGACAAAAAACGGCGCTACACCGCACAGCCGGCACTTGAAACGGCTACAGACCTCCTTTTGAGGGGCCGTACTTTCCTGCCTGTCCTCCATACCCGTCGCCTCGCAATGTGGGGGTTGAATAAAAGGAAATCCTACATGCTTCTCTCTTTACTAGGCGATGCAAAGATTCCCTGTCAAGGCAAAAGCACCCGCTGCTCACCCCGCGGGATCTTGTGATTTTTGGCTGTTCAGAGGCTTTCACAAAGTAAGCTTGAGCTTTTTTTCCCATACGTTCCAACAAGATATTGCAGAATGGAAAGAGAATGCCGGCACACCTGGAAGGGCAAAAAGGATTATATTTGACTTCAAATAATTATCTAACAAAATCCATTTGTTCTGCCTATGCAGATATTTTTTTTGCAGTGCTGTCGCAGATCTTCCCGGCTGTTATACCAGCGGCGCTGTACAAGACATCTTTTTATCAACAATACAAAACAGTTTTACATATTCTTCAGCGTTGCCGGCCCAGCAGAGTGGGCAGCCCGGACGGAAACCCGTCCGACTTGTTCTTTTTTTTACGAGAAGACATTCACAATACGGCCTGGCCATGCAGTCTCAAAAAGGCTGCACCCGGGGGAAGCCGGCCGATCCGGCCGCCGGCCGTGTCCTTCCTGAGGCACCGGGACGCCGCACAGTCCGGGAACAACAGACGGATGACGCCATACTCCCTCCCCCAGACGCCGGCAGAGCCATGACTCCCGGCAGACTTTCCTCCAGGCCGCTGAAGCACGGGCAAGGCACTGCCGCGGCAACAGCCCCGCCCCACCCGGCAGCCCCGGCGCGAAGCCTCACGCACGGGTGCGTGCAGGCACCCGCATCCGGTTCTTGAAAAGCCGCGCTGAGATATAAGCCACACGCGGGGGCGGCAGGCCCTCCCCGCCGGAGCGAGTTCACTGACCGTATCGGAATCCTCCTCAGAGGCGTCAGGCACAGGCGCGCACCGTCTTCCTGCCAGGCCCGCAGGAAAAGCGGACGCCGGGGAAGGTGCGCTGCCGACAGCCCCGCCATCCCGGATGCGTCCCGTCTTCCCAACCGCACCAGCCGCATGCAACTACAGGCATCCTGCCATCCCGGACGTGCCGCCAGGGCCCTGACAGCCGGAACGCACGGAGGCACTGGCAACACCGGACAGACCTGCCAGCGGCACACCCGCCGGAGGCGCGGCGCTCCGGACGCCATGGCGCATTGTTAATTTGAAGATCTTCGCGCCTCAAAGTCATACGGCCTGTCGTTTCGAGGAAAACCGCGGTTTTTCCGCTCAGTTCTGACCGGGCGGCGCGGTGCTGCCGAATAGCGTTCTGCCTTGTTCAATGGCAACACCCTCCAAAAGCATCCGAACCGGACAGGCGTCCTCTCTCAACGCTGCCGCCCTCTGTGGACGGATTCTCCGCCGGGAGACGGACTGCGTACCAAAGAGTCCGCATCTGCCGCTCTGCCACGTGCTGTCAGCGCACGCGTGCGGGCTCTGCGCAACAACGGGGAAAGCTGCCTGTGCACAACGGTTCAGACCCAGAGCATCGCGCCCATGAACGGAGTCATGTCCGCTGTGCCGGCGCTGCTGCCCTCAAGGCGCTGCCCGATCTCGGTCACAAGAGGGACGGCCCGTTCCGTGAAGCGCTGCAGGGCGTTGGCAAGCCGTGTGGCGGTCAGCCCGGCCATTTCGACACTGCAGGAAAACAGCAGGGTACGGGTGGGGCTGTACAGCCCGATATGCCCTCCGCCAAGCTTTGCCCCAAACAGGTTGGCTTCCAGCAGATATTCATAGATGCCGGACGGGACGTCCGCAGCCAGACGGCCCACGCTGCAGTACAGCACGAGCCGTTCATCCGCCTCCATGTATTCCAGCGCGACAGCAAGGCCGTGCACGTCAATTTCGGCCATGCCCGAGGCGTTGAAGGCCGCAGCGGGCAGCCCGGCTGTAGCCAGGGCTTCGGCAAGGAGCGCGTTCAGGGGATGCAGTGCCATGAGATCTTCCTGTTAGCGCAGGCTTATTCGGCCTGCGGCAGAGGGATGGACAGGGGGGCGCCGGTGCCAAAGCGCGCCAGCGACGTGGCGCGCGCATACTGGAACGCGCCCAGCCCGGGCGACCAGTTTTTGGCAATGTCGGCGGGCGTGACGTGCTTGATGCTCAGGCGCACGGGCGTGTAGGAATCGAAGGAGGCCAGCAGATCGTGCGCCTCCTGCAGTGCGGCGTCCCGGGCTGCCTCATCCGTGGCCATGCGGGCTTTGATGAACAGGCCCCGCGCCGTCTCCAGCACAGAGGGCTTCAGCTCGCGGTGAACCGTGAGCCGGGCCGTGGGCGGCAGGCCCCCCAGGAGTTTTTCAAACGCGCCGGCAAAGACGGGATCCGCGTCCATGCGCTCACGGACCCCGGCGGGCAGCAGCAACAGGCGCGCGACGTCCTGGGTCAGCCCCCCCTGCAACGGCCCGACCGGACATTCGGTTTCCATACAGCAGGAGGGCAGCAGCCCCTGGGGCCCGGTGGCAAGCTTGAACCGTTGTTCAATGTCCAGGGCCATGGCGCCGGCTGCTGCCGCCTTGCGGCTGCCGAGCATGACCGTGCCGTGCACCAGCCCCGCGGAAGCGCCGGCGGACAGCGAGGCCCGGCCCTTGACGCTGAAGGTGGCTGTTTCACCCCAGGCGTTCTGCTCCACCTGCCGGGTCACTTCCCCGCCCAGGGCCAGTGTGGCCGTGCCCGATCCTGAAGCCGCAACGCCGTGGCCAAGCGCCCTCTGGAACAGCGGAAGCATCAGCCCTGCCGAAACGTCGGCGGACACCGTGCGGCCGTCGACAAAGCGGATCTGCGTGGCGGCAAGCAGCACGGAGGATTCGGGACGCTCCGCCGAGCCGGGATGCAGGCCGGAATCCGGGCGCATGAAGACGTTGAGGAAGGCTTCACAGTCCTGCTCGCTGGCAAAGGTCAGGGCCAGGCCGTGTTCTCCCTTGCCGCCCACGCTGCCGCCCAGAACCGCCTTGCTGCCGGTTCCGGGAATGCCGAGTTTCATGGTGGCCCCGATGGACGCCGCCATCCCGCCCTTGAGCAGAACCTGATAGCACCCCTTGCCCACGTTGCAGACTGTAAGGCTGTTGCTGTGCATGAGCTTCAGGCGCACAGAAAGCGGATGGGACAGATCGATCAGGTTGACCA
>CALUZP010000083.1 GCA_944325325.1 uncultured Desulfovibrionaceae bacterium | reverse complement strand
AGTGGCGGTGGAAGCGTTCCTGGCAGGCCGTATTGGCTTTATGGATATTCCAGCGCTGATTGAAGCTGCGCTGGATGGAGGATGGCGTTCCGTCGAAGCCGGGACGGACAGCGGTATCCCCGACTTTTTGCGACAACGGCCTTGCGCGCAGGAAGCGTTTGCACGACTGGCGCGCATCAGGGCCCTAGACAGCGCCGTCCGGGAGGAGACCCGGCAGCGCATCGCGAGAAAGTAGATGGACATACTTCTTTCGTGGCTTTCCCATTGGCAGGGGGCTGTAGCCGTCGTGCTGGTCCTGGGAGGGCTGATTTTGTTCCATGAGCTTGGCCATTTCACTGTGGCCAGGTTGTTTGGCATTGGTGTCAGGACATTTTCTTTGGGCTTCGGTCCCCGGATTTGGGGCAGACAGGTGGGGAAGACGGAGTATCGTCTATCCCTGGTTCCGCTTGGCGGCTATGTTTCCATGGTCGGTGAAGAGGGTGAGGAGGAAGATCCCGAAGTGCTGGCGCGCGACGCCAGCAACAACGTGACGTTTGATCGCAGTGAATCTTTTGCCCTCAGACCAGCGTGGCAGCGGATGCTGGTGGTTCTGGCAGGCCCTGTGGCCAACATCATTCTGGCTTTTTTCATTTACTGGGGCGTGGCGCTCTTTATCGGGCAAAGCTTTCTTGAACCTGTCATCGGCTCGGTTGTTGATGGCTCGCCTGCTGCAAAGGCTGAGTTACGGGCTGGTGATCGCATTGTGGAAATTGACGGCAAGCCCATCCAGGACTGGAGTGAAGTCATTGAGGGGATTGGTGCAGGTCAGGGGCGTCCCGTAAAAGTTATGCTGGAACGTGACGAAGGGCGCGAGATTGTGCTCTTCACCACCGAGATCACGCCCGAGGCCAAGACCCGCAAGAATATTTTTGGCGAAGAACAGCCGGCCTGGCTGATCGGTATCATGGCCGCCGGCACATACGGCACCCGTGAACTGGGAGCCATGGACGCTCTGACGGCCGGTTTCAAGCAGACGTGGGGCATGATAGCCTTTACGCTCGAAAGCTTTAAAAAGCTGTTCGAGCGGGTGGTGCCTCTTGATCAGGTCGGGGGTCCCATTCTCATTGCACAGATGGTGGGCCAGCAGGCTGAATACGGGGTGACGGGCGTGCTGCTGATGGCGGCGCTCATCAGCGTCAATCTCGGGATTCTGAACCTGCTGCCAGTTCCCGTCCTGGACGGCGGGCACATTCTGTTTGCGCTGATCGAAATGATTCGACGGCGGCCTGTAACGGACAAGGTGCGCGATGCGGCAATAAGGGTGGGCATGACGCTGCTGCTGGGGCTCATGCTGCTGGCAACATGGAATGATTTGGTCAGGTTGTTCTCGTGAAAGACTGCATACTGGTATTGAATGCGGCCGAAGCCCGGGTGCAGTTTGTGCTGGCCCGCGTAACCGGCGGTTTTGACGGAGAGGACGGGCGCCCGGTAGAGCTGTTGTGTTCGCAGCAGTGGAGTGCGCCTTCACGCGGGACGGAAATTCTCCCCGCCGCCCTGGAGCAGGCCTTTCGCCTGCTGGAGCTTGTCCCGGCTTCAGATCTTGGGCGTGTGGCCTGCGTGTGTGGCCCTGGCAGTTTTACCGGCATCCGCCTGGCGCTGACACTGGGGGCGGCTTTGCACAGAACGACAGGCGCGCCGCTCTGCGGATTGAATTACCTGCAAATACTGGCTGCATCTGCGCCTCTGGAGGCCGGAGAACGTGAGGGACGGTTTGTCCGCGTGCTGACGCATGCCCGGCGCGATCTCGTCCACATGCAGGACTTCTGGCAGGCTCCTGTGCCGGCAGACGGCTGGCCGGAGGCGCTGGAAGAGCCGCGGATGGTCGGGCTGGCACATGCGCTTGACGGGTTGTCAGGCCTGCTTGCCACAGCTCCTGTCAGGCTGGTGGGAAGCGGGCTGACGCGCAATGCCGGCGCGTTGCTGCCCTTGTTGCCGGCTGGTTGCCGTGGCATGCCCGGCCAGACGGATCATCCAGAGATGCAGGCACTGCTGCAAGCAGCCCTGAGGACTCCGGTACACCGTGGGGATCTGGAACCGCTCTACCTGCGCCCCTGTGATGCGGTCGACAACCTGGCACATATTGCTGAAGGGCGCGGACAGAATCCGGAAGAAGCCGAAGCCCGGCTGGACGCGCTGCTTGAGCGGCGTCCTGATGCCTCGACATTTTAGCATTTTTAGCAAAAAAAAGGACGCCTTGCAGCCGTCCTTTTTTGTAGCCCTTGCCGGGCGTTCTATACGTTTCCGATCCGGTGGTCTGCCGGAGCTGTGCGGCTGACACAACGCCGGCAGGAGCGTCTGAAGCTTTTTGAGCGGCCGTGTATGACACCTGGCGTCTGTCCGTTGTGTTGCTCCATCCCCACAGAGTTGCTGCTTTCTCTGGAAGTCTTGCAGGTGACAGACTGTGGAATTTGATCCGGCATTCGGCGTTCTGCCTGTGCGGCATGGACGACAGGCTGTTTCCAGACATAAAAAAGACGCTTTCCGCTATTGGAAAGGCGTCTTTTTTGTTAAACGTCCCCCAGCTAGGCTGGGGGTTCACGAAGACTTATTCATGCAAGCTGCTTACAGATTCCGGAAAGCTGTCATGCAGGATGGTTGCATGGCCTCTGCAGCTTTTACTTAAAGGTTAAGAAACGTCTTGATGTTGTTATAGAAGATGTTCTCAAGCGCCGTGTCGTCAAGCCCGCAAAGCTGGGTGCGCAGCATTTCGACTTCGTACAGGTGGAACGGCGCATCGCTCCCCCAGAATATTCTGTCATGACCTACTGTTTCGTAGGCTTCGCGGATTTTGGTGTGCATGGGCATGCCAGATGTCTCAAGATAGAGGTTGTCAATCTTGCGTGAAAGATCAAGCGCCGCCTGCACATAAATGCCGTTTCCATGGCCCATGTGGACCATGACAACCCGAATGGCAGGGAAATCCTGAGCCAGCTGGGCAATGCTGTGCGGCAGCGAGAACGGCGGATGTCCGGAGTGGATGAATACAGGGACGTTAAGTTTGCCAGCCAGCTCCATGACGGGGTGGACCACGCCGTCGTTGGCAGTATAGGCGTCGAAAAGCGGGTGCAGCTTGATGCCCTTGAAGCCTTCCTCACGGATGAGGCGTTCGGCCAGCGGAAGATCGGTTTCGGCCTTGTAAGGGTTAACCCAGATAAGGCCTGCGTAGCGGTCAGGATGACGCTTGACGGCATCTTCCGTAACGGCATTATCCATATAGCTGACTACGGTGCGCTCAATACCGTGTTTGTCCATGGCGTTAACCATTTCGTCAGCGTTCATTCCCACATTGGCCCAGCCGCCAAAGTAGCCGACGTGGGCGTGTGCATCGATTTTTTTCATGGTGTTCCTCCTCTGGAAAGCCGGCATTCGGCCGGTGTGCCGTACGCGTTGGCTGCATCGTACGGATGAAGCCCGCGGTGCCGCACGGCAGTCTGTTGTGGGCTTCCGAATGCGGAAACGCACGGGAAGCAAGGGTGCGCTCACCGTGCAGGGCTGTCAAGCTGCTGGCTGCCACTGCCGCCAAACCGACGGGCTGCGGGTATGGCGCGCCGGGTTACTTGTGCTTGCGGAATACTTCTGTTGCACCGTTCCGCTGGCAGACGGGCATGACTTCAATGCGGCAGATGTTGACATGGGCAGGACGCTGCACTGCCCACCAGATGCATTCAGCGACATCCACGGGATGCAGCGGTTCTGCATCTTCATAAAGCTTGCGTGAGCCTTCTTCGTTGCCTTTGAGGCGCACCAGCGTAAATTCCGATTCAAGCAGGCCAGGTTCAATGTTGGTAACGCGCACGTCCGTTCCGTGCAGGTCACAGCGCAGGTTTCGGGAGAACTGTTCCACAAAGGCTTTGCTTGCACCATAGACATTGCCCCCGACATAGGCGTAGCTGCCTGCAATGGAGCCTATATTCACGATATGTCCGGTGTTACGTTCGACCATGCCGGGCAGGACGGCGCGCGTGCAGTGCAGGACGCCTTTGATGTTGGTGTCGACCATGGTGTCCCAGTCTTCCGGATCGCTTTGCTGGGCAACCGAGACGCCCAGTGCCAGCCCCGCGTTGTTGACAAGCACGTCAACAGGGGCAAATGGCGACTTCAGTGCGGCAAAGGCAGCCTGGACGGCAGCCCTGTCCCGCACATCGAGCACCAGGGGCAGGAGCTTGTCGGGGCCGTATGCGTCAACCAGTTCGCGCAGGCGCGATTCCCGCCGCCCTGTGGCGATCACGTTCCAGCCTTCCTGCAGAAATTTTTCAGCGGTGGCGCGACCGATGCCGGAAGTGGCGCCGGTAATGAAAATGGTGGACATATCGCACTCCTTTGCGTTACCGATACGGTACGCGGTTTTTTTACTGAAGAATTCACCAAAGGCCGGGGCTCGTCAACCCGGCCGGAACGAGCACCGACTGTATTCTTACCTGCGCGAGGCATTCATGAAGGTTTATCTTATTGGCGCCGGTCCGGGTGATCCGGGTCTCCTCACGCTGCGTGGCCGGGATATCCTGGCTATGGCTGACGTTATTGTATACGACTATCTTGCGGCCGACGAGCTGCTTGCTCATGCCCGCCCGGACGCCGAACGAATTTATGTTGGCAAGATTGCGGGCAACCATGCCCTGTCTCAGAACGAAATCAACGCGCTGCTCGTGGCCAAGGCAAAGGAAGGCAAAAATGTTGCCCGGCTCAAGGGCGGCGACCCATATATCTTCGGGCGGGGAGGCGAAGAAGCCGAGGCTCTGGTTGCTGCAGGGGTGCCATTTGAGGAAGTCCCCGGTATTTCCAGTGTGATCGCCGGGCCGGCCTATGCGGGGATTCCGCTGACGCACAGGGCCTGTGCGTCGTCAGTTACCATCATCACCGGGCATGAGGATCCTACCAAGCCTGAATCTGTTCATAACTGGCAGGCCTTGGCCTCCAGTGCGTCGACGCTCGTTTTCGTCATGGGCATGAAGAATCTGCCCAACATCAGCGCCAGACTCATCGGTGCCGGGCTGCCTGCGGACACACCCGCGGCGCTCATCACCTGGGCCACGACCGCAAGGCACCGCAGCCACGTCTCGACGCTGGCACAGCTGCCCGGGGACGCGAAAACCTACGGCTTTAGCAATCCGTCGTTGATTGTGGTGGGCAAGGTGGCTGCACTGCATGACAAGCTCAACTGGTTTGAGCGCAAGCCCCTTCTTGGCCGTAGTGTTGTGGTCACCCGCGCACGGGAGCAGGCCAGCGGTCTGGCGGCCCGGCTGTCTGAGCTCGGGGCTGAAGTCATTCAGTTCCCGACCATCGCCATCCGTCCGCTTGCTGATACGGCTGCCGTGGATGAGTCAGTAGCCGGGCTGGCCGGTTATGACTGGGTTATTTTTACTTCTGTCAATGGAGTGCGGTTCTTCCGGGAGCGCATGCAGGCTGCCGGACGTGACGCGCGGGCGTTTGCGTCCTGCCGTGTCGCGGCCATCGGGCCGGCTACCGCTGACGCTGTCCGAAATATGGGGATTACCCCTGACTTCG
>CALUZP010000082.1 GCA_944325325.1 uncultured Desulfovibrionaceae bacterium | reverse complement strand
AGCGCCATGTGGCGGCCCGGCAATATTGAGCGCAATTTCCGCGGTCCCCTGACGCTGCGCACGGCGCTTGCCCTTTCGCGCAACCTGTGCAGCATCCGCCTGACACAGCAGATTGGCGTTGAAAAAGTGGTTCAGCGTGCCAAGGATCTGGGGCTGGAAGGCGAATACCCGCCCGTGCTTTCCATCAGCCTTGGCTCGGTGGAAGTTTCTCCCATCAACCTGGCTGAAGCCTATACGGCGTTTGCCGGCAGCGGCGTTCGCGTGAAGCCGAGGCTGATCTGGGAAATCCGCGACAGCGAAGGCACCTTGCTGCACGCGCCGGAACCTGTGTATACCCAGGCAATCAGTGCGCAGAATGCGTATCTGATGAGCTACATGCTCAAGCAGGTTGTGCAGGCAGGCACCGGGGCGCGCGCCCAGGTGCTGGGGCGCCCTCTTGGTGGCAAGACAGGCACTTCCAACGAAGAGCGTGACGCCTGGTTCATGGGGATCACCCCGTCACTGGTGACGGCAGTGTATGTGGGTTATGATCAGTCCAGGCCCATGGGACGGCACGAAACCGGGAGCACAGCCGCGCTGCCCATTTTTGTCGATTACGCGAAGGTGGCGTTTGAGGCGTATCCGCCGGACGATTTTCCTGTACCGCCAGGCATTGTGACGGCTTCTGTCAACAAGGATACCGGCGTTGCCGCAGCTCCGGGAGCCAGTGGCAGCATCGTTGTGCCGTTCTATGAAGGCACCGGCCCCAACGGCGCCGCCCAGGACGACAGCGCCGAAGTCTCCCGCCAGGGTGAGGATTTGCTGCGCAACCTGTATTGACGCAGAGGCCGGACGGGCCTTGCAGCACGGTTGAGCCGGACGGCATGCCGGCGGAAAGCGGATCGGGCGGGAGAGGGTGCCTGTGTGTGAAGCGGATCGGGCGCGCAAGGGCTGCCTCTCGTCCTGACAGAAAGCCGGTGCAGGGGGCGCTTGTGCAAGAGCAAAGGCGCTCAGGGCAGAACAGAGCGTTTTTTGGTACGCCTTCCTGGATTGGAGAGACCGGGAGGCCTCGTGCGGCAGCACGGGCACAGGAAGGCTTGAGGTGCCGTTGCCTGCTGCGGCCCCACCGCTGGGCGAGGCAGGTGTGCTGCCGTTAGGGAAGCCGTGACACCGGCCTGAAATCCCGTTTTTTGCAGGGGGGGGCCCCGAACAGCTTCAGAGGCGCTTTCGATAACTGAAAGCGCCTCGTTTTTGATCGTCCGGGCAGATTGTGTGCCTGTGTCTTGTCAGGGCATTGTTATATGGCCTGTCGCTTCGCGGAACCACGCGGTTTTTCCGCTCAGTTCTGGCCGGGCGGCATTGTGCTGCTGCCTCGCGCTCTGCCTTTTTCAATGGCAAAACGTTCTGGGCGGCAGGCCGCCCGGGCGGGCAGGGGGCGTTTTCCGGCATGCACTGTCATGGAGGACGGTTGCCGGCCCGCTTGCGCAGAGGGCGTTGACTGCAGCACCTGCCGGAAACATCCGGGAGCAGGAAACATCCGGGAGCAGGAACGAGGGCCGGCCGGCAGGCGGCAGACAGGCGGGACTGTGCTGGGACAAGATGCGGGTGTGCAGGAGGGCTTGTGCTGCGGAACGGAGAAGAGGAAGGCGCTGCAAAAAGGTTGTTTGCCCGCTGCCAGAGAGGCTGACAGCCAGAGGGGCTGACAGCAGGGATCAACAAAAGGCCGGCAAATCCCGTGTGGAAGTTGCCGGCCGCATGAACGATGTCATGGAGCCCGTGCAGGCGATAGCGCGCCGGGAGGCGTTATTCGGCCTTGCGGGCGACGGGCTTGGTCACCAGCCCGGAACGCAGGCAGCGGGTGCACACGTTGATGGTGCGCACTTCACCGTTGGCAAACTGATGCCGCACGCTCTGCAGGTTGGGATTGAACCGACGGTTGGTTTTGATGTTGGAATGGCTTACAAAGTGGCCACGCTGGGGCTTCTTGCCGCAAAGTTCGCACTGCTTGGACATTATATCCTCCGTAAATCCGGACAGTTGCCCGAAAAAATAGCTGTATGATCAAACAGATGTTCTGAAAAAACAGGCTGTGAACGGATTTTTTTAGCGCTTTTCGTGCTGGATCGCAAGCAAAAAGATCTACAGTCCCGGCGCGGCCTGCACAGGTTCACCGGTTGTTCTTTACAGGCCGTACTTGTAATAGGCCGAGCAGGAGCCTTCTGTGGAGACCATGCAGGGTCCCACGGGCTTTGCCGGAGTACAGGCCCGGCCGAACAGGGGACATTCCGTAGGGCTGATGCGTCCTTTCAGCACATCACCGCAGCGGCAGCCGGGGATCGGTCTGGCCTCGATGGGCTTAAGATCAAAGCGCTTTCTGGCATTGAATTCATCAAAGCGGCTGCACAGTTCCAGGCCGCTTTGGGCGATGAGGCCAAGTCCCCGCCAGCGGGCGTCCGTGACTGTGAAGACCGTTTCAAGGATTTCTCTGGCTTTGGGGTTGCCGTTTTCGTGCACGGCCCTGGGATAGGCATTTTCGACAGCAGCGCGCCCGCTGTCAATCTGGGCGGCGATGCGGCACAGCGCGTCGAGAATGTCGGCAGGTTCAAAGCCGGCAACGACAGCCGGGCGGTGGTAGCGGCTGGCGACAAAGGCATACGGCGCGAGCCCGAGGACGGTGGAAACGTGCCCTGGCAGCAGAAAGGCGTCGATGGCGCAGTCGGGATCGGCAAGCAGGGCTTCCAGCGCCGGAGGAACGAGCTTGTGGCAGGAGAGCACGGCAAAGTTGTGGATTCCCCGGGCCTGGGCCATGAGCACGGTGGCGGCAACGGCCGGTGCTGTCGTTTCAAACCCGACGCCCGGAAAGACGACCGTGGAGCCTGGATTCTGGACAGCCAGGGTGAGGGCGTCCATGGGGGAATAGACCACTTCCACCCGTGCGCCTTCGGCCTGAGCGTGTTTGAGGCAGCGTCCGTCCGGTCCGGGAACACGCATGAGATCGCCAAAGGTGGCCAGGATGACGTCCGGCCGTCTGGCCAGTTCGAAAAATTCGGCAACTTCGCTGTCATGGGTGACACAGACAGGACACCCCGGGCCGCTCAGATGGATGACGGACTCGGGCAGCAGGGAGCGGAGTCCGCCCCGGAAGATGGCCACGGTGTGCGTTCCGCAGACTTCCATGAAGCGCAGGGGACGCCCGTGCAGAAGGGCGGCAAGGCGAGCGAGGAGTTTATGGCAGAGCTCGGGATCATGCAGTGTTTCGGCCATGGGATCTGGTACCTCTCCGGCGGGATATTGTTGCTGTTTTCATACTGTTTTTTCGCTAAAAAGGCCATGGAAATCGTGCTGGTGGAGAACCGTTGACACCAGACCGTTTATGGTTGAAAATAAAAAGTTCCCGAAATTATTTAAAACCAGCTGCCCCTTTCCGTTTGCGGAGAGTGCAGGGGGCAATAGGTCGTGCAGTTTTTATGAAACGTATTGCTCTGGTCAAATTCAGCGATGCGGGCCAGGTGTATGCCTTTTCCAGCGAAGATCCCAGACTGGAGAAAGGGTGCGCCGTACTGGCAGAAACCGGGCAGGGGCCAGGTCTGGCCCGTGTGATAGCCGTCCGCGATGTGGAGCCTGACGCCGTACCGGAAGACATGGCGGAGCTTTTGCGCCTTGCGACGGCTGAAGATCTCGAAGCCGATGAGGAGAATAGCCGCCTTGTGGAGCGCGCCAGGGAATTCTGTCAGGCGCGGATTCGGGAGCGCGGCCTCGAGATGAAACTGGTCAATGTCGAGAGCCTGTTTGATCGTTCCAAGCTGATTTTTTATTTTACTGCCCCGACGCGGATCGATTTCCGTGAACTCGTCAAGGAGCTGGTGCGGGAGTACCACACCCGGATTGAGCTCAGGCAGATTGGCGTCCGCCACGAGACTCAGATGCTCGGCGCGGTCGGCAGCTGCGGCATGGTCTGCTGCTGCCGCCGGTTTCTGCACCGGTTCGTTCCTGTAACCATCAAAATGGCCAAGGAACAGAACCTGTTTTTGAACCCAACAAAAATTTCGGGGATTTGTGGACGGCTTTTATGCTGCCTCAGCTACGAACAGGAAAATTACGATCTTTTTCACCGCTCCTGCCCGAGGCTTGGCAAGCGCTATCAGACCACGGAAGGCCTGATGAAGGTTCTGCGGGCCAACCTGTTCCGCAACAGCGTGACGCTGCTGACCGAACAGGGGGAAGAGCGTGAACTGACCCTTGATGAGTGGAACGCGCTGCATCCCTGCCGTCCGGAAACCGCGCAAGGTGGCGGTGCGGCGCCTGGTGCGCAGCCTGCTGCCCAGCCGCCGCGTCCGGCGGGTGCGTTTTCTGAAATGGTTGTTGTGGTCGCCGAGCCGGCGATGCTTGAACAGGGCGTGCTTGATGACGCGCTCAACGATGCGTTTGACGCGTTTGCCGAAGAAACCACCTCCCCGGCAGGACAGCCGCAGCCGGCAGCGCCCCCTCCGGGGAACGGTGCTCCGGCCGGTTCCGGCCAGCCCGGCGCGGCGGGACGTGCCCCCGCCCCGCGGCAGAAAGCCCCTGAGGCCAGAAAGCACGGCCGGGACGCCACGCAGGGGACGGGCTCCGGCACGCCGCGCGAAAGCACGGGGCACAGGCCGCCCACAGTGGAGGTCAGCCCTGATACGCCTTCTGGCGATGGAGGCGCGCCACGTCGCCGCAATCACCGGCGCAAGCGCAAGAAGTAAGCACACGCCCGCAGGCGCGCTCCAGCCGCTCCGGTGGACGCGAAGGCGGACAGAGTTCTTTTGAAGACACAGGGCGCAACATTCTAATACGCATCTAACTGTTGGACATTTTGGGAAGCTTTTGTCACTTTCATGAATACGACCGACGTACGTCAAGGAGTCGTCATGGCATCCACGTTCTATATCACTACCCCCATTTACTATGTAAACGCCCGACCGCATCTGGGGCACGCGTACACCACCATCGTCGCTGACAGCCTGTCCCGTTTTCATCGGATGCTTGGCGACAGGACGTGGTTTCTGACCGGCACTGACGAACACGGCGATAAAATCGCCAAGGCGGCTGCAGCTCAGAATGAAACGCCCCAGGCTTTTACCGACCGGGTAAGCGGTCAGTTCCGTGCGCTCTGGCCACGTCTCAACGTGCGCAACGATCAGTTCATCCGCACGACCGATCCGGATCACAAGGCGCGCGTGCAGCAGTTTTTGCAGCGGGTTTATGACAACGGCGACATTTATTTCGGTGAGTTCGGCGGGCATTACTGCACGGGCTGCGAACGTTTCTACACTGAAAAGGAACTGGAAAACGGCCTGTGTCCGCAGCATCTGACCAAGCCTGAGTTTATCCGGGAAAAGAACTATTTCTTCCGGATGTCGAAATATCTGCCATGGCTCAAGGAGTACATCCAGGCCCATCCGGACTTCATCCGTCCCGAGCGCTACCGCAACGAAGTGCTGGCCATGCTGGAAGGCGGTGTGCTGGAGGACTTGTGCATCTCTCGTCCCAAAAGCCGTCTGACCTGGGGGATCGAACTGCCCTTTGACAAGGATTATGTCTGCTACGTCTGGTTCGATGCGCTGCTCAACTATATCTCGGCGCTGGGCTGGCCTGACGGAGAAAAGTTTGCCACGTTCTGGCCGGGCGAGCATCTTGTGGCCAAGGACATCCTGAAGCCGCACGCCATTTTCTGGCCCACCATGCTCAAATCGGCCGGCCTGCCGATGTACAAGCATCTGAACGTGCATGGCTATTGGCTCTCCAAGGATGCCAAGATGTCAAAATCCCTGGGCAACGTGGTCGAACCGCTTGACATGATGAACATCTACGGGCTCGACGCGTTCCGTTATTTTCTGCTGCGTGAAATGAACTTCGGCTCAGACGCCGGTTTCTCGGAAGAATCGCTGGTCACAAGGCTTAACGCCGATCTGGCCAACGACCTCGGCAATCTGTTCAGCCGTGTCCTGTCCATGAACGCCAAGTATTTTGGCAGCAGGGTCCCTGCTGCCGGCGACCGCACACCGGACGACGAAGCGCTTGTGGAACTGGCTGAAAATGCCGTTGAAAATTATATCCATCTGTTTGTTTCTGTCCGGTTCTCGCAGGCGCTGGAAGCCCTCTGGGAACTCGTGCGCGCCTTAAACAAATATGTGGATACCCAGGCCCCCTGGACGCTGGCCAAGGAAGGCCGGACTGAACGGCTGTCCTCAGTCATCCGGCTTATCCTGGAGTGCATGCGCAAAGTGGCCTGCTGCCTGTGGCCGGTCATGCCCGGCACCGCAGAAGCCATGCTCGGCCAGCTTGGCCAGCCTGTGGCCGAAGGCGCGCAGCCTGGCACGCATCTCAGCGACGAGAAGGGCCGCTGGAATGTTTTGACTGAAGGGGCAGCGGTGGCCTCGGCTTCTAACCTGTTCCCCAGGGCCGAGATGCCCAAGGCCGAAAAACCGGCCAAAGCACCTAAGGCCAAGCCCGCCGCGGCAGAGCAGAAGAGCAAGACAGAGGACAAGTCGCAGATTGTTTATGACGACTTTGCCAAACTGGATCTGCGGGTCGGCACGGTCCTTTCCTGCGAAAAGCATCCTAACGCGGATAAGCTGCTCAAATTCCAGATTGACCTTGGTGAAGGCGAACCGCGTCAGATCCTGTCGGGGATTGCGGCGCACTTCAAGCCTGAGGAGCTGGTAGGCAGGCAGGTCTGCGTTGTGGCCAACCTGGCGCCTCGCACCATCCGGGGCCTTGAGTCCCGCGGGATGATCCTGTCGGTAGAAGATGACACCAGGCTGCGGCTCATTGCTCCGGACGGGGAGATGAAGCCCGGAAGCCGCATTTCCTGACGGACAGAGCCGGTTCTCTGCCGCAGGAACGCAGCAGGGAACCGGCGCGTTTCATATATTGTTGAACGCTGGCATGCGCATGGGCCTGGGGATCTTCCTGGGCTTTTGTCTGCTGCTCCGGCGTGATCGTAACGGTGTACTGGACGTTGAGCGTTTTTTTTGGGGGGGGGATGTCTGAACTGGCACTGTGCGTGTGCGATGTGTGAAGGATAACCCCTGCAAGGTGAAATGCCAGGAAAACACGCTGGCAGCACTTGCTAACGGCAGACAGTCGGAGGCGCTTGGAATAGCGTCTTGCAGGCAACAAAACAGGGCTTAGGGCACCTGCGTCCGTGAAGAGCACGCTACGCACCTTTGTTGTCGCTGGAATATTTAAAAAAACAAGAGACAACACACGGGAGGGGAGGCCTTGAGACCGCTTTCACTGGGCAAGAAAATTTGTTTGGGGATTGTGAAACGAGCCCCGCGGTGGTGCTGCAGGATCCTGGCCAAGCTTCCGGGCATTCAGCGGGTGACCCTTTCTCGCCTGCTGGAAGACTCAGACATGGATGACAGGCTGATTGTGGATCGGAAGCCGCGAACGCACGTTCCTTATGATCCTTTGATGCTGTTCCCGACGGCAGCGCCGGGGAGTCGTATATTGCATGAACAGGCCGGTCTGCGGCAGCATGGCCGTTATGCCGTTCTTGCGCACTGGGATCCGCAGGGCATTGTTGATCCTTATGTGCTGTATCTTGCTCAGGCGATCCATGATCTGGGGTATGCGGTCATTTTGGTTTCCGACAGCTTCAATGTTGCAACGAATGAAGCCGTATTTGCCGCGGAACTACGGCGCGAAAGTGCGGGATACGATTTTGCGAGTTGGAGAGTCGCGTTTGAAACGTATCCCTTCCTGTTTGACGCCGATGAAGTTCTGCTACTCAATGACAGCATTTTTGGCCCGATTTGGCCACTTGCTCCCATACATGAGTGCATGAGTGCGCTGCCGTGTGACTGGTGGGGGCTTTCGGAGTCACAAGATCCGTTTCTGCATATGCAGAGCTATTATCTGGTATTCCGGAAAGCCGTGCTCATGTCGCCTTTGTTCAGGCAGTTCTGGCAGGCTGTAGGTGACGAAACGGATCATGACACGGTCGTCATGAAATATGAAGAAGGGCTTTCCCGGCAGCTGCATAACGGCGTTTTGCGGTGTGGAGCGTATGTTTCGCCAGAGCAGTTTGTCAACAACCGTTCACGAAAACGCAGACCTTATACTCCACTGTGTGTCTACTGGCGGACTTTGATACGCCGGTTTCAGTTCCCTGTGATAAAACGGGATATTCTGCTGGGCAAGCATCCCTGGAATGACATCTGCGGATGGCGCAGGGAACTTGCCGGGACTCCCTATCCTGTGGAACTCATTGAGGCCTATTTTAAACGCATTGGCTACAGTGGAGCGCCGGAAAAGTAAAAAAACAGTCTTGCTGTTGAATCAGGGAAGGGTATCTCCGCTGCTTTTTGAGAAGAGCCCCCTGAGGCTGTTTGCAAAGCGCCTTCGCATGGGCTGCGCCAACACGTATATCACAGATTCCCGTTTGTTGAAGCAGACGGACAGAGTGTTTGAGGGAGAGTCGTATGTCTCAGCCGGTGGCAAGCCTGGTGATGCCGTTGTACAATACAGGCGCCGTGCTGCACGATACGGTGGCTTCGGTGCTGGCGCAGACCTTTCAGAATTTCGAGCTGATTCTGATTGATGACGGCTCAACCGACGATACGGTGGAACGTGCTCAGGCCATTCGGGATGCGCGTGTGCGGCTTATCCGGCGTGCACAGAATGGCGGGGTAGCTGCGGCAACCAATGACGGATATGCCGCCGCACGCGGCAAGTATGTCTTGCCGGCTGATCACGATGACTTGCTGCTGCCGGAACGCCTGGAGTGCGAAATCGGTTTTCTTGAAGCGCACCCCGAACTGGACGGTGTGGGTGCAGGTCATGTGATTCTGTCGCGCAGCGCCGTCTGGGACAGGATCAGAGCGGCAAGAGCTTCCCGCTTTGGCAAGGGCGTTGCAGAAAACGTCGTGACCGCAGCCAGCCTGTGGGGTGGCATTCTGTTCAACCCGACGGTCTGTTTCCGCCGTTCGGTGCTGGAGCGGATGCCGTTATGGTGGAATGAACAGTTTTCTGTAGGCGGGGATGACGAGTTTTATGGACGGGTTCTAGCCGCAGGCTGCCGGTTTCGGATCCTGCCGGATGTGGTGCTGCGGTATCGCCGATACGCGTCCAGCCTTTCACACCGTTCACGGGTGCGTGCGGAAACCGCGCGCAGGAAGGTGGCGCTTGCAGGCCTGGCCCGCATTCTGCCGGAGGCCACAGACGAAGAGCGCACCCTGCATTGCCGTCTGACACTGAGGGACAGCAGCCTTGCTCCGGCCGATCTGCCAAAGCTGCAGGCGTTGTTTGAGCGCATGCGGGATGCTGCCAGGCAGGTGGACTGGCTTGACGAGCAGGGGCTCTTGGAAGTCATGGCCCTGCACTGGAGCCGGGCCTGTGCGCTGGCGGCCTGCCATGATGTCAGGGCTGGCCTGCGGGCCTATTATGCGTTTCCCATGCTGCGTCCGTATGTGGGATCGCCCTTGACCATCCTGTATCAGTGGCAAAAGCGGCAGGTGCCGGTTCTTTTGCACCACCGGTAGGCCGGATGCAGAAGGCAAAAGCGCAGGGGGGGCCGCCATAGAGCATGGTTCGTTTGCAGAGCAGTGCGTTTCAAACGCTACGGCCTGCCGTTTCGCGCAAACACCGCGGTTTTTCTGTTCTCTTTTGGCCGGGCAGCGCTGTGCTGCCGCCTCGCGTTCTCTTTTTTTCAAAGATAACACGCTGTAGCCCCGGAAGGCTGCTGCTGCTGGTGTCCTGGTGCTGCCGGTGCAGGGCGCATACGCGCTGCATGCGGTGTTGCCGGGGCGTTGCAGACGGGAGCTGTGTGCCACATGCATGGAGAGCCGGGCAAGCTGCCGCCGCAGAAAGGGGCCTGCGGGCCGGATGCGTAGCACAGTGTCTGAAGCACCTGGGCGCCTTGTGCCGCGGGAGGCTCCTCAGGTCATGCCTGGCCGGCCAGCTCTGGCCCCGGCAGCAGGAACCGTGTGACCGCTCCGGGCCCTGTGACCGGATTCAGGGAGGACACACTGACGCCCGGCGGAGCACGGGGCAGGGGAACTCCAGCCCGTCCGGGTTACGGTGTTTCGTAACGATATGTATTTATTCCATAGAGTTATTGCTATACTTCTGTGCTGAAAGCACAGCAAAAAGCCCTTACGGCATATTGTCGTAAGGGCTTTTATTGTCTGTGGTGGGACGTGCGGGGATCGAACCTGCGACTCTCTGCTTAAAAGGCAGATACTCTACCTACTGAGTTAACGTCCCTTTCGATCTGAGGGTTTTACCTGTCCCTTTGCGCTTTGTCAAGCGAAAGAGGAGGGGTTTTAGCTGTCCAGCGCACGTTTGAAGCCTTCATAGGAGCGGGCGATGACTTCTTCCTGGACGCAGAAGGCCAGCCGGAAGTGGCCCGGCCCGCCAAAGCCCGTACCGGGGACGGCCAGGATACGCTGGGCCTGCAGCTTTTCGCTGACAAAGCGGATGTCGTCTCCGCCCGGAGCCTTGGGGAAGAAGTAGAAGGCGCCTGCGGGCATCTGGAATTCGTAGCCGGCCCGGCGCAGCACGTCGGCCATCAGATCCCGCCGGCGTTCATAAATGCCTGCGTCAACCTGGGTACCCAGGGCGGCGGCCATGAGGTGCTGGCCAACAACCGGCGGATTGACGAAGCCCAGTGTCCGGGTGGACATGGTGATGGCGGCGACGAGGACTTCGCGGCCTTCCATCCGCGGCGAGAGCGCAATATAGCCAACGCGTTCGCCAGGCAGCGACAGGTTCTTGGAGAACGAGCTGACCACGACGCTGTAGTCATACATGGGCAGCACCGAGGGCACGGTGGCGCCGTCGAAGGCGAGGAAGCGGTACGGCTCGTCCGCGATCAGGTAGATGGGGCGGCCGTTGCGTTTGGAGGCGTCATCGAGCACGGCGATGATGGCGGCGAGCTCTTCTTTGGTGTAGATGACCCCGGTGGGGTTGTTGGGCGAGTTGATGATCAGCGCGCGGGTTTTGGGCGTGATGGCTGCAGCCAGCGCTTCGGGATCAAGCCGGAAGGTTTCCGGCTTGCTGGGCAGGGTGGAAAACACCCCGCCATGGTTGGCCACATAGGAATTGTATTCCACAAAGTAGGGGCGGAACGAGAACACCTGATCGCCCGGCTCCAGGACAGAGTGGAAGAAGGCATTGAGCGCGCCGGCTGCACCGCAGCCGAGGACCACATCGGAGCCTTGTAACGTCACGCCCTGTTCCTTGCTGAGATAGTCGGCCAGCTTGTTGCGGGCCCAGTCAAAGCCGGCGTTCGGCATATAGCCGAAGCTGAAGGGTTCGCCAGCGTGGTCGGCCATCGCACGCAGCCCGTCGGCAACAGCGGGTGGTGGCGGCAGGTCAGGATTGCCAAGGCTGAAGTCGCAGACAGCGTCTTCACCAAATTCCTTCTTGAGCTGGATCCCGGCGTCGAACATACGGCGGATCCAGGAGCCGCCTTCCATGGCCTGCTGGATCTGTTTGGTGATCAGTAACATTCATAACTCCTGTATAAAGATAAGCGTTCAGCGTACCTGCGGTTATTGCTACATCCAATTGGCAGGCGTGTCAAAAGACGTGCCTGCGGCGCCTGCCGCAGGGGGCGGCGCTGTGCGGAAGCCGGTGGCGCGCATGTGGAGCGTATGTGCAAGGGGGGTACGACGTGTTATGCCGGCCGGCGGCAGGCTGCAAAGCGTCGGAGAATGCGGCAGGACGGCTGGCAAATTATGCCGGAAGACGCCAGGGATGGATTGCCTTCCCCATGGCCGGGGTATATCATCATGGCCATTTTTGACAAAGGAGTGCCTTCTGGTGCCATGCTTGTGACGCTTTCCATCTGTGTGACGGCCAGTTTCATTGCAGGATTCATTGACAGCATTGCAGGCGGTGGCGGGCTGATTACCCTGCCGGCCATGCTGCTTGCCGGGCTTCCTCCGCATATGGCGCTGGGGACCGGCAAGTTCGCAGCGACACTGGGCACGCTGGTTGCCCTGCTGAACTACGCACGCAACCGGCTGGTCAACTGGCGGATTGCCCCGCTTGGCGTGCTGTGCGCTCTGATCGGTTCCTGGAGCGGTTCCCAGCTTGCGCTGCATCTGGACAGTGCGCTGCTGGGCCGGATTCTGGTGTTCCTGCTTCCTGTGGGCATGCTTGTCACCCTGATGCCCAAGGAAAAGGCGCAGGCCCGGCCGCTGATTTGCAGTGGCGTCCGGTTCTGGGTTGCCATGCCGCTTGTGGCGTTTGGCGTGGCCTTTTATGACGGCTTTTTCGGTCCCGGGGCCGGCAGCTTTTTTATCATTGCCTTCCACTGGATTTTGTTTCTTGGCCTTGTGGAAGCGTCAGCGACGGCCAAGTTGTTCAATCTGGCCTCCAATGTCGGTTCGTTTATTGCGTTCTGCGCCAGCGGGCAGGTGCTTTATGCCGTGGCGCTGCCCATGGCCTGTGCAAGCATTGCCGGAAACTGGCTGGGAAGCCGCATGGCCATCCGTACTGGCGCCGGTGCGGTGCGCAAATTCCTGATTGTCTCGCTGTGCCTGCTGATGGTTACGCTCCTTTCGCGCATGCTTGGCTGAGCCAGCCCGGGCCGCCGGGAAGGGACTGCATACCGGCATGGCAAAGCCGTGTGGAACGGGTTTCCGGCGTTGCCGCCGGGGCTGACGGACGCCCGGATGGCCGCGTCATCTGCCGGACGCCTGCCAGAAGGGCGTTTTTTATAATGTAACTGCAAAAAATATCATATATTGCAAGAGGAACGCGCAGACAGACAGCGGAGGAATGCCTGCGGTCACGCATGGCACTGATGACGATGGGGCCGGCGTACTGTTGCAGCCGGGCCTGCCGCACGGGCAGGCTGGCTGGGCAGTGTTTGCTGTGCGCCTGTCACATCCGGCGCTGGAGCCGTGCCGCAGGCGGCGCGCCGGCCGACATGGTTGTGTTCAGACTGGCAGAAAAGCGACGCGGCAGGGCAAGGGGCTGCAACAGAAGCCGCAGGGGAGGGCCTGCCAGGTCCAGTCCGCTCCGAGTCGCCCCCACAGCGATTGCGGGCCGTCATTTTTTGCTACAGCTGCGGCGATGAGAGGCGCTGTCCGGTAAAAAATATCCCGTCCAGGGGGCTTTACCTTTTAAGCGTGCCCGGTTACACTCCGTCTATCTTTGTGTCGTCTGTTTTTCTTTGGAGTGAACGAAGATTCAACCCAAGCAGCGGAGGCTTGCATGAAACTCACTCGTCTTATCGTTTTGACTGTTGCCCTGGTGTTCGCTTGGGCAACAGCCGGTTTTGCGGCGCACAGCCCGGAAACGTGCGTCAAGCGGATCGACAGTTTTAACTATCTGGTGGACTATTCCGGATCCATGATGATGAATTACAAGGGTGGCGATGCCGGCAAGACTTCGAAGATTGCCCTTGCCAAGCAGGCCATTGACCGCGTGAATGCGGCTGTGCCCGATCTTGGCTACTCCGGTGGCCTGTATACCTTTGCTCCTTACATGGAATTTGTGGAACAGAGCACCTGGGATCGCGCGCAGATGGCTGAAGGCATTGCGGCGATCGAAAGCGATCTGGACGTGTTCGGCCGCTTTACGCCCATGGGTCCCGGCCTGGCTGATCATGACGCGGTGATCAAGTCCATGGCGCCCAAGGCTGCCGTCATCATCGTGTCCGACGGTGAAGCCAACCGCGGTGTTGACCCGGTTGAAGAAGCCAAGGCCATCTATGCCGCCAATCCTGACGTGTGCTTCCATATCATTTCTGTGGCCGACAGCGCCGAAGGCCAGCAGACGCTGGAAGAAATCGCTGCGCTGAGCAGCTGCGCCGTGCTCGTGAAGGCTTCTGACCTCGTGGCCAGCGACGCCGCCGTCGACAAGTTCGTGGGTGATGTGTTCTGCATGCCGATGACTGAAGAAGTGATCGTCCTGCGTGGCGTCAACTTTGCCTTTGACTCTTCCGAACTCGACGCTGCCGCGCGCGCCGTGCTTGACGAAGCCGCTGCGCATGTGAAGAGCATGGACAACCCGAAGCTTGTGCTGCTCGGCTACACCGACAGCGTGGGCACCGATGCGTACAACCTTGGCCTGTCCCAGCGCCGCGCCAACGCGGTGAAGGCGTACCTTGTCAATGCCGGCGTGCCTGCTTCCGACATGATCGCCCGTGGTATGGGCAAGTCCTTCCGCTACGACAACGCGACCGAAGAAGGCCGCTTCATGAACCGTCGTTGCGAACTGACCTTTGAAGAATAACCCATAGCCCGCATTGTTCCGTGGCCCGGCGGGTACTCCGTCGGGCCATTATGCTATGTGAACCTTGATAGAGGATGTTGTTCATGCTTAAAAAGCTCTGGATTTTCCCGCTGATGCTGTCGATGGTCGTCTTTTCGCTGGCGGGTGTCTCGCAGGCGGCCAAGGCCAAGGCAGACTCGCGGGAAGTAGCGCAGGCAAAGCTGGATGAAGCGGCGCGGATGCATATTGCCCGCGCCAACAAGACGCTGCGTCCCAACCGTGACCATGTGGAAGTCATCAAGGTTGGTGAGGTGTACAAGGCCCGTTTCCAGGAAGTGGATCGCGCTACACTCAAAACTGAGGTGCACGACTGCAAGAATAAAAAGAATACCAAATATATCGGGCACATCATCTATATTGAGAACACCTTTGAAGCGCTTGGTAAAACCAGGGCTGAGGCCATGAGTGGCAATTTCAAGCAGGTCAAGAGCCGCCGCATGCGTGAGCTTGTCCGCTTCGACAGCCGGGGCAAATGGGTGTTCTAGCCGTTTCGTAAGTCAAAGCACTGCCTGCCCGAAGCGGAGTGTCAGACGCGGATACAGTCTTCCGCAGCTGATAGCGACCGGTTCGGGCAGTATTTTTTTATCGTTCTTTGCAGGCAGCACTGTCTGCATGTCGTCTTTTCCTGCTCAGCCTTGCGGATTGGTGCGTGCGGCGAGGTTGCTGCTGCCAGCACGGAGCACAGGCGTCTTTCTGATGCGGGCCGTCATGTACGCGGCGTTGCCGGAGGATTCGCCTGGGGGGCTCTCCTGCACCCGGCGGCGGTATCCAGGCGTATTTTCCTGCACGCTCCGTCCAGTCAGAACCGGTAGCTGCATACCGGTCCGCGTTCCCCAGCCGGCAGTCCTGTCCCATGCGCAGCAGCGCAGCGCACCCCGGTGCGTTGTCCAAAGCCGGTTTCCGGCGGACGGCCTTTTCCGGCTGCGTTTGCTTTGTTCTCTCCCTGTGGCATCGTTGAACCGTCCCGGGGTGACGGGGATGGAGCGGCCTTATGCCGACCGCCTGGCACTTCACGCGGCGTCAGGGGCACACCCGTCCCGGTTTCCCGGGCCCTGCCGGTGTGCTGTGCGCAGGCAGGACGGACGCCAGCCGTGATCCGGTATGGCGGCTTTCCTGTTTTTCTGTCGTTGTGGAGCAGGCAGCGTCCTGTCTTCCGCCGGGTTCAACAGCCGTTCCATGACTGTTCAGCAGGCGTCGGGTGTTCGCGCCGCCTGCTCCGGCAGGAATGGCGGGCAGAAAGGGCCCACGTCCACCTGCCTTGGCTGCGTCGCAGGCAAAACGAGACAGCAGGGGCTTGTTTCTCATCTGGGCTTGCGCTAGAGCTAAGGCGTTTTCCTGTTTAGGAGAAATTTTGCTGAAGCAGGACTGGAGCCCGGGCTCGTATGTAAAAGCGTGTCTGGCGTCAGGCTGCGGGGCGTTGCAGATCAAACGGGGCAGGCGTGTACGCATCGTGGCCTCTTTGCTGTTGCGCACCGTGGCTGCTGCACTTCACAGCTTCTTTCGCAGCAGACGCGCAGAGCTGAAAGGACCGGACGCTTTGGGTTTGGAGTTGTCATGAAAGAGTGTTCATCTGCAAAAGCAGGACATGGTCCCCTGCAGGTATTGCTTGGGGCGCTGGCCTTCAGCACGACAGGCAGCATTCAGGCTTTGTGCATGCCTGGTGCTGACGTTTTTTCGCTTGGGATTGTCCGGGCGGGCGGGGCCGGCCTGGCGTTGTTTTTGTTGTGTGTCCTGTGCGGCAGGCTTGGGGAGTTCAGGCCGCTGGCAAGCTGGATTTCCGTAAGGGCGCTGGGCGCGCTTGCCGGCCTTGTCTTTTTCCAGCTGTTCTTTTTTGCGTCGCTGGGGCATGCCGGGGTGACGGTGGGCACGGTTGTCACCATCGGGACGACGCCGATAGCTGTAGGCATCCTCGGCTGGCTTCTGCTGAAGGAGAAGCCGTCGCGCATCTGGTATCGGGCAACGGCCATGGCCCTGCTGGGGGTGGGCATCCTTGGTGCCAGCAAGAGCGGTGATGCAGGGGGCAAGATGGCCTCGGGTGTGGCTCTTGCCGTTACCGCCGGATGCAGCTACGCTCTGTTTGTTGTCCTGAGCAAGGAACTGGTGCAGAAGCGGCCTGCCGACGTGCTGATGACAGGGTTTTTTCTTGTCACGGGGGCGATCATCATAGATCGGAAGAGCGTCGTGTAGGGAAAGA
>CALUZP010000081.1 GCA_944325325.1 uncultured Desulfovibrionaceae bacterium | reverse complement strand
GAGGTCTCGCCCCGGGCCCGTATGACATCACGATCCACGGCAAAAGCGACATCGGCCGTACCGGCTTCCGTTACCGCCAGGGCTTCCTCCGTGGACTTGAACAGACGCCCCCCATGCTTGAACAGTTCCCTGAAAAAATTCCGGCTGAAGGCTTCACGCAGGTGCGCTGCAATGAGATACGCCTTGTCAGAAGCAGACGGATCGGCCAGTGCAACCACCAGTTGCTCATTCTCCGGCAGAGCGCCCCAGCGGGCAGGCGTTTTGAGCCGGGGATCGCTTCTCTGCACAATCCCGACCACACCAAAGAGGGCGGCTGTAAACGAACCGTCATAATCCTGCAGTGGATTGACGAGGTTTCGGACGTACGGAGAAATATACCGGTAAAAAAAACCGGCTGCCTTTAACCGGTAACATTCCATGGGACTGTCGAGCCACAGGACATCAAACCGAACGCCGTCCTGCCCGCGCCGGGACTTGAGAACATCGCGCAGCTGCTCTGAAGGTACAGGCTCCAGCACAACTTCAATTTCCGGATACCGGCTCGTGAACGCCTTGACAACGGCACTGCCAAGTTCACTGCCAAACGAAATGCCCACGCGCAGCGGCTCAGCAGACAAGGCCGGCGTCACGGTCAGGGCCACGGCTACAAGCCCTGCCAGCAGCATATTCCGCAAGCGCCCTTTCATGCGTGTACTCCCCTCGTGCTGTCTTGTCCGCTGTGGACGCTCTGCTCTCCCCACAGTCTCATGTTTCTTCATCCCTGCACAACCGATGACAGCAAAGAGGATGCCTCAGACGCAAGATTGTGCGACGCTTCAGCCGTCAGCGCCAGCACGCAGAGTTTATGGCGATCGGCCAGTCGCAACGCTTCCTCCCGATCAAAGAACAGTGTCCTCCCGGCTTCAAGGACAAGCGCAGCATAGTCAAGCTCCACAAGCAGGCGTACAGTCTCAAGGCCCACTGAAGGCAGATCCACACGCTCTTCCTGGCCCGGCTTGGGCATCTTGAGCGCCACACAACCAGCCCCGCCCAGAGTGCCCCCTCGCCGGAGTGTGGCATCGGTGCCTTCAAGACATTCAATGGCCATGACCATATTCTCACGCACCACCATGCACTGGCCGATATCCATACGTCCTGTCAGTGCCAGCCTTGGCCAGCCAAAGGCCACAGCCTTCCGGACAGCCTCTGACGGCTTTACACGTCCCAACACCCCTGCCGGGCAGCGCAATGCCGGCACAAGATCCGCCGCGCCAAGCACAGCCAGCCCCTCACTTTCATAGTCACGGACCAAGGCACGCAAAATGGCGTCATCCCCTTTGTCCCGCAACGAAAAAAGCAACTTCACAGCCCTTGCATCCGGCCGCAGATCCAGTGCCCTGGGCTTGCTTACGGCTCCGGCCATGCACAGCCTGGTCACCCCCTGCTCCTTAAAAAAGCGCAGCATGGCGTTCAGCTGTCCCAGCGCCACCATCTGAAACGCGTCAGCCTCTTCGGCCAGAGCCGGATCAGCATTGCCCGCAAGCCCGCAAATCGCTACAGAGTAACCGACCTCACGCGCTCCGCGCGCCACCAGCCTTGGAAACTGTCCGCTCCCTGCGATGATGCCTATCCGTTCCTGCAACTCTTCCATCTGTGGTTTTCCACCCAGCAGTCAAGAAATGTCCAACAAGGCCCAGAGCCTGCACCAGGGGGCTTAGTTGCCGCCGGCCTCCGGCCGGCCAGTCCTTCGCGTGCACGCCTTTTTCAATCAGGAAAAAATGCACAAAAGGCGCCCGGACGCTCCGCAGCACCAGGCCGGGCCACCCTCTTTTCCGACGGCACACAAATACTGACGTGCCTGTTGAAACACGTCACAGCCTGCCTTGACAGTACTTGAAACCTACAACAAGACGCCCTGCAAGACAACTGCAGCCCCTGTCTTTTGCCATGGCAACCTCTTGCGTTGCGTCCGCAGTCCGTGTAATTTCGTGGGCAGATGCTTGCGACCGGAAAAGGCTTCTTAACCCTGTCGGCATCCGCATGGCCTGCGATCCCGGAAAGCCGGCCCAAAGCTGCTTTCCGGCCCTTCCTGTCACCTGTGCATAGCGTTCTTTCGTGCACATTAACCGGAGTCATCAATGCTGGACGTCATTCGTTCCAATGCCCAGTCCCTCGGCATAAAAATTGCTTTCGGGCTGATTATTGTTGTTTTCGTCTTCTGGGGAGTAGGAAGCTATACCGGGGGCACCGTTTCCGACATCATTCTGGTCAACGATCAGCCTATCACTGTCTATGAGCTGCAATCCCTGACAGCCAACATGACCAGGCAGCTCAAGGAAAGCCGGCCGGATCTGACCGATGAACAGCTCAAGCAGTCTCAAATTCGTCTTCGCGCTGCGCAGCAGCTCATCATGAACCTTATCCTGGATCAGGAAGCCCGGCGAGTCGGCATTACCGTCACGCCGTTCGAACTGCGCAAAGAGATCGAATCCCTCCCTTACTTCAAAAATCAGGATGGCGTGTTTGATCCCGCCCTTTACAAGCAAATTCTGGAAAATAACGGCAGCTCGCCGGCCACCTTTGAGAAGGCTGTCACCAGCGATCTGCTGCAGCGCAAACTGTTTGATCATGTGACCGCCGGCACGGCGGTGTCCGAAACGGAAGCCAGAAGCCTTTTCGATTTTCTGGCTGAACGCCGTACTATGGATTATGTGCTTTTCCCGCTGGCGGACTTTGCCGAACAGGCCACCCCTACTGAAGAAGCTGTGCGCGCAGCGTATGACGAAGGGCGCAACACAATGTTCAAGGTCCCGGCCAAGGCCGATGTGGAATACCTGCTGATCGGCGCTGACACGCTCGCTGACGCATTTGCACCTGATGAAGCCGCCATCAAGGCCTTCTATGACTCCCATAAAGAACGGTTCATGACGTCCGAACAGGTCCGGGCCAGACACATCCTGATCCTTGCTCCCTCAGGAGCCGCTCCCGGCTCGGACGCTGAAAAACAGAACCAGGCCGCAGAGCAGAAGATCAAGGAACTGCACAAGCGTCTGATGGCCGGAGAAGACTTTGCTGAACTGGCCAAGGCCAATTCCGAAGACGTGGTTTCCGCTCAAAACGGCGGTGAACTCGGCTGGTTTGGCCATGGGCAGATGGTTCCTGAATTCGACGCCGCTGCCTTTGCCCTCAAGCCCGGTGAAATCTCCGAACCGATCAAGACAGGATACGGCTATCACATCATCCAGCTTGAGGAACGGCAGGATGCCGCACCGCAGCCTTTTGAAACCGTACGTGAAGAAATCCGGCAGCAGCTCGGCTCCCAGCAGGCTGCGGGCAAGCTTCAGGAAACCCTGGATCAGATCCTGCTGGCCGTTATGGGCGGCAAGGACCTGGCTGACGCGGCTCAGAGCTGGAAGCTGACTCCGAAAAAAAGCGGACTGCTTGATGCCGACGCACTGGCCGCCACCCTTGGCATCAAGCCTGAAGAAGCCGCCACACTGCTGACCGTGGCAAAGGGCACGATCAAGGACACGCCTTTCATCACCAAGGAAGGCTATGTGCTGGTCAAGGTAAACGACACCGCACCGGAAGGAGTTATGCCTCTTGAGGAAGTCCGGGCCGAAATCGAAGACCGCCTGCGCACTGAAAATGAAGCCCGCCTGGCCATGGACGCTGCCAAGGCCGCCCTTGGGGAAATCAAGGACGGCAAGCTTCCTGAAGCACTTGCCGCGCGTGTCCGCCAGTCCGGCCCCATCAACCGGAGTGGTCAGATTGATGGCATGGGCTCTAACGCAGCTTTGACCCGGGCGATCTTTGCCGCAGACTCCCAGAACTGGCTTCCCGAGCCTTATGCGCTGGCTGACGGCGCTGTCATCGCCCATCTGGGCACTGTCGTTCCGGCGACAGAAGCAATGTGGGAACAGGACAAGCCGCTGCTCATGGATACCATGCTCCGCAGCCGCAAGGAAGGCATCTACCGGGCGTTCCTGCAGACACTGCAAAATGCCGCCAAGGTCATCGTCAAGGACGAAAAAGCCCTTGAAGGCTGATCTGCCAGCTGTTTCGACAATACTATCAGGAGATTGTCATGTCCAAAAATGAACCTCATAAATCCGGTATCCAGGCCGCAATTGCCATCTGCAAATCGTTGATGCGCAACGGCTATGACGCCTATGCCATCAACGCTCCACTGCAGAACCTGATTATCGACAAGACAGGAACGCATGAAGTCGATATCGCCTGCGCCTGCGATCCCGAAACGCTGGCCAAGATTTTCCCCAACGTCGTTTCCTGTGACGGCGAAGCCATGGCGACGCTCGAAGAAGACGGATTCATCCTGTACTTCTATCCCACAGACGTCGAAGATGCGTCGCACCCAGAGCGCGGGCAGCTCAGAATAACCCCCCGCATGATCCGGATGCTGAATGAACTTGGCCAGTCTGAAAAGTTCAACGCTCAGGCGCCGCGCACGGGACATCCGGAAGAAGGTTTTGAAGACTTCTCGTGCGGGACGGTCAAGCTTCAGGGCTTGCCCGGTGTGACACTGGCCCACAACTATCTGCTGGCCATCCGTGCCCTGCGCCACGCGGCCAACTGCGATCTGCCGGTTGACCCAGCCACATGGATGGCCATTGTGCAGTCGGCCAACCGGATTCTTGACTATGTGCCTGCCAGGGAAATCATGGAAGAGTGGCGACTTGTGGCCGCCGAATCCATGTGGAAGTTCGTCCGCCTGCTTTTCGACGCCCAGATTCTGCACGGACTGATCCCCGAAATTGCGGCCCTGGCCTGCGTCAAACAGGAAAAGAATGACGATGGCGAAATCGAAACCGTCTTCGATCACACCATCGACTGCATGCGCTACTATCCGGAAGGTTCATTGCCCATGGACTGGTATGGCGTGCTGGCCACACTGTTCCACGATATCGGCAAGCTGTACACCGCCGAACAGTATGACGGGCACTGGACATTTTACCAGCATCACCGGGTCGGCGCCGGTGTGACGCGCAAGATCCTGCGCCGCCTGCACTTCAGCCCTGAAGACATCGACCTGATCTGCCATCTTGTCCGGCATCATATGATGTTCCACTTCATGCTGACTGACCGTGGCATACGCCGGTTCAACGCGCTGGCCGAAAAGGAACGCCTGATTGAAATCTGCCGCGCTGACATCAAGGCGCGCAATGGCAGCTATACTTACTTCAATCACAACCAGAAATACATGAACCGGGCCGAGACCTCCGAGCTCATGCTCGAGCCGCTCCTCAATGGCAACGAGATCATGGAGTATACGGGACTGCCTCCGGGACCGGAAGTCGGCAATATCCGTGACGCGCTGCTCAAAGCCCAGATCGCCGGTCTGATTACCAACACGGAAAGCGCCGTGGAATTCGTCAAGCGCTACCAGAAATAACCTGTGATGTGCTGCATGGCGGCGCATCCGTAATCATTTCCTTTCAACCTTTGTCCCGGGGGAACAGGCCGCGGCAATCCGGCGTGTTCCCCCTCTCTTTCACAGCATGACCGACCTGCTCAATCTCACCTGGCCAGAACTTGAGGCCTTCATGGCCGAGCTTGGCGAACCCCGTTTCCGTGCCCTGCAGATATGGCAGTGGATATGGCAGCGCAACGTCACGGACTTTGAGGCCATGACCAATGTTTCCAAGGCCACACGCGCGCGTCTGGCCGACATAGCTGAATGCCGCCTGCCAGAGGTCGTCACTGTGCAGACGGCCGGCGATGGCACGGAAAAGCTGCTGCTTCGTCTTGTCGACGGCGCTATGGTCGAAACTGTGATTATCCCCAGTGAAGCGCAGGACGGCTCCATCCGCATCGCCCAGTGCCTGTCGTCGCAGGTGGGCTGCGCCATGGGCTGCACGTTTTGCAGCACAGGGGGCATGGGATTTGTCCGCAACATGACCGCCGGCGAAATCCTCTCGCAGGTGCTCCTGGCCAGAAAGCGCCTTGGCGATAACCGGCCGGATCATCCCATCATCCGCAACCTGGTTTTTATGGGCATGGGCGAGCCCCTGCTCAACCTTCGCGAAGTGACTCGCGCTCTGACGATGCTGCACCATGATAAAGGACTGGACTTTTCACCACGCCGCATCACCGTATCGACCTGCGGCATTGAAAAGGGGCTCAGAGAACTTGGCGACAGCGGCCTTGCCTTTCTCGCCATCTCCCTGCACGCGCCCAATCAGGCTTTGCGCAGCCGTATCATGCCCAAGGCTGCACGCTGGCCGCTTGAAGACCTCATGACTGCGCTGGCAAGCTACCCGCTCAAAACCCGGGAACGCATCACCTTCGAATATCTGTTGCTGGGCGGCGTGAATGATTCGCCAGACCATGCCCGGGAACTTGCCCGCCTCATCCACAGGACCCTGGGCCCTGAACGGGCCAAGCTCAACCTCATTGCCTACAATCCGTCACAGGTTCCCGGGAAGGATGCAGCGCCCTACGCCGCACCAACGCCAGAAACGATTCTCGCCTTTGAAAAAATCCTCTGGGACAAAAACATCACTGCCATTTTACGCAAAAGCAAAGGACAAGACATCAAGGCTGCCTGCGGACAGCTCTGCGTAAGTCATACATCGGGCGCACACACCCCTTGTGCTCCCGGATCAGGCAATCCGGGCGCACAAGGCACCTGCTGACAAAACGGCTGCAAACCGCCCCGCCAGCACAAAACGCCTGCCCCATTGACTCGTCCAGCAGGACCGCCTTGAAGAAGACACCTGTTTACCTCTGCAACGGCAGTTGCAGGCCTGCATTTGATTGTTGATACAGAGCGCCGCCACACCCAACGATGTGGCGGCGTCTTTTGTGTTGCCGGCTGCCGAAACGGCCTGTTGATACACCACAGTTGCCGCCATAAGCAGCAATCTCTGTTCATCCTGAAAAAATGTGAGAACTCCGTAAGCGCAGACAATCAACGCCCTCCGGCAATCTTTGCCATAAACGTACTCCAGTAGAAAGACTGTCCATGCTGAGACCGGTCTGAGGTGTCACCAGGCGGTACCGTCCTCCTCTGTTGGCGTATTTCCCTTCAGACGAAGACTCGCCCATGCAACTCAAACCAACCAGAATCCAAAGGGAACGATACGCAAAAATAAAGGGAAGAAGGCCACAACCTTCTTCCCCCAGAGGGATACGGCAGAAACGCCAGACAGCGCTAAATCTCAAGAGAACCGCGGTACCTGTTAAGATCGGTAATCCCAAGCTCAGCGCACAGCAGCGGAAGATCATGCAGGATCTGCTTGGTGGCATCCGGCCGGATGAAATTGGCCATGCCGACCTGCACGGCATGCGCGCCCACCAGAATGAATTCCAGCACATCGCGGGCGCAGGTAATTCCACCAACTCCGATGACGGGGATCGAAACCGTCCGGCACACCTGCCACACGCACCGCAGTGCCACCGGTTTGATGGCCGGACCGGAAAGGCCACCAATTACGTTGGCCAGCAAGGGTTTGCGGGTCCGCGCGTCTACAGCCATGCCCATCAGGGTATTGATGCACGAAATGGCGTCTGCCCCTGCGTCTTCCACCGCCTGTGCAATCGACATAATATCCGTAACATTCGGAGAAAGCTTGACGATGACGGGTTTTCTGCCGGCACGGCGCTTGACAGCAGAAACCACATGCGCGGCAAGAACCGGATCCTGCCCGAACAGAACCCCTCCTTCACGCACGTTGGGGCACGAAATGTTGACCTCCAGCGCCGCAATGCCTTCTTCTCCTGAAAGGCGATCGGCCAGCTGAGCAAAAT
>CALUZP010000080.1 GCA_944325325.1 uncultured Desulfovibrionaceae bacterium | reverse complement strand
ATCGTGGATCCGGAACTGGCCGAGACCATGCCCAAGAAGCTTGTGGCGCACACCGGCATGGACGCCATGACGCATGCCATTGAAGCGTATGTCTCCACCGCGCACTGCGACTACACCGATCCGCTGGCGCTGCATGCCATCAAGCTGATCCAGCGCAATCTGACAGGCTCCTACAACGGTGACATGGCCATGCGTGACACCATGCACAACGCCCAGTGCCTGGCCGGTATGGCCTTCTCCAACGCGCTGCTGGGCATCGTGCACTCCATGGCTCACAAGACAGGCGCGGCGTTTGCCGACTATGGCGCGCACATCATCCATGGCGCGGCCAACGCCATGTATCTGCCCAAGGTCATCGCCTTCAACGCCAAGAATGCCGAAGCGGCCGTGCGCTATGGCGAAATCGCCGATTTCATGCAGCTGGGCGGCGCAACGCTTGAGGAAAAGATCCAGCGTCTGATTGCGTACCTGCGCAAGATGAACGACGAATTGAACATTCCTCACGGCATCAAGTTCTACGGTGCGGACAGCTATCCGTGCGAACAGGGCTTTGTGCCTGAAGCGGTGTTCCTGGAACGCCTGTCCACCATTGCCAAAAACGCCCTTGGCGACGCCTGCACGGGTTCCAACCCCCGTCAGCCCAGCCAGGAAGACATGGAACGCCTGCTCAAGTGCTGCTACTACGACACTGAGGTAGATTTCTAAGTCTTATACATGCTTAGTCCCTTTTGTGGTTTGGGACCCGGACGTCAGGCCGGACAGAGCGCGCTACCTTCTGAAAGGGCAGGAGGTGGCGGCGCGCCGGGCCTGGCGGACGGAAGGCCTTGCCGCCTTTATTACAAAAACCACTCTGGCGGACGTTCTGCCGGCAAGGTATTGCGAGAGCCTTGCAGCGCAGAGTTCAGCCAGTCATTTCCGCGCCGCCGGGGCGCCTGCCGGGAAAGCCACCCCGTCAGTCGCCCCGGCAATTTTTGCATCAACAGCCCTGGCGTCCGTCCACAGTTTGCGCCGTGGCAGGCCGCGCCGCGCACGGCGTGTGTGCGCAGGCTGCGTCTCCGGCGCTGTGACACGCGCCGGGAAGCCCGCTGCAGCAAGGGCTGCCCGGACTGGGAGGAACGTATGGAACGCAGGGATCGAAACGGCCTGACCGAAGCCGAATTTCTGGCCGCGTATCGGGAAAAGTCATATCCCAAGCCGTCGCTGACGGCGGACATTGCCATATTTGCCATGCACGGCGGCGTGCCGCATGTGCTTTTGATTTGTCGTGGCGGGCATCCGTGCCTTGGCTGCTGGGCGCTGCCCGGCGGCTTTGCCAATCCCATGGAGCCGCTGGAGGCCACAGCCGCCCGTGAGCTGCAGGAGGAAACCGGCATTGAAGGAATCCCCCTGCGTCCGGTAGGGCTGTTCAGCGCGCCTGGCCGTGATCCCCGCGGCTGGGTGGTTTCGCAAACCTATGCCGCGCTGGTGGAGTGGGATTCCGTCAAACCTGTGGCTGGTGACGATGCCGCACAGGCTGAGTGGTTTTCCTGCCAGAGAGAGAACGGCGTGCTGACGCTGCGCCATGAGGATGTCATCTTGCGCGTCGGTTACGCGCCCTCACCCAACGGCTATCGGGTGACGCCCCTTTCAGAGGAACGTCTGGCTTTTGACCATGGCGAGATGATTATCCGCGCCATGGATCTGTTGTTCGCATAGCACGGCCTCTTCCGCACGCAGTTCCGGAACGGTGATGCGGCCCATCCGGAACAGGGAGAGGCTTCTGCCGGCGTGGCGGGCTCTGTGCAGACCGCGTTGCAGCGCCTGCTACGCCGGCTGCTTTTTTTCGGGCAGGGCGCCGCATGCTGTTCTGCCTGCGTTGTTTTTGTTTGTCCCTTCTGTCTGCCGTTTGCAGTTGTTTGCCGTTTCAAGCCGCTGGAGATGTGTCCCGCGGGCCTGTGCCTGCTTGTTTGCAGTATGATGCGGTATCACGGCAGCGGAGCGCTTCAGGCGCGCCGTACAGACGAGCGATGCGGCAGGGTTTCCTTACGCTGCATCCATGGAGCAATCAGTCATGGCGCGCTTTGCCGTTGTAAACGGCAGGAAGCGAAGCGGCAGCACAGCGCCGACCAGCCAGAACTGAGCGGAAACACCGCGTTTTCCCCACGAAACGACAGGCCGTACGGTTTAAAGCGTTGCACATTTCAAACTGAACAGGCTCCAGGTTGGCGGCCGGCGTCCTGCGGGTGTTTGGCCGTTGTGCGCGTGTCTGCTGCATGACCTTCATGACCTGTATGACAGAGCCTCTCGGGCATACAAAAGGCCATTTGACCGTGCTGTACGATCAAATGGCCTTTTGCAACGGTTTCCGGCGCGGAGCGCTGAAGGCTCCGCAACCGGCCGCGCCTGCGGGAAGGCAGGCGCGGGGCTGTGATCAATCGTCGTCAAGCGGGAGCATCATTTCCGGCTTCATGACAAGTTCACCAAGGAACTTGCCAAGATAGCGCTGGTTGATGGCCTCCTTGGGCAGGTAGGGCGCACGCGGGATGCGGGGTTCGTCGCAGCTGAAGCTCACCGAGAACGCCTTGGCGGCCCGGTCCATGAAGGCGCGCATTTCAGGCGTTGTCATATAGGCGCTCAGCTCCAGCGAGCCGAGCCATTCCGGAGCGGGCTCCCGGTATTCCAGAATGATCTTGGTTTCCCAGAAGTTGGCGCTGGCCAGGCTGAAGCGCTGGGCAAGCCACTTGATTTCACTGCCCTTTTCCTTGATTTCCTCAGGTGACAGCAGCAGCGGGGCAAAGGGGTCCGTGTCGGCGCTGACAAGCCGGATGGAACCGGCAAAGGCGCTGCCGCCAAAGTCAACGCTGGAGATGACCGGCCCGTCGGGCGGCAGCTTGTCGGCGTCGCGCCATTCTGTGGCCGTGGTCGCAACGCTGTAGACGGCGATGGCCATGGGCGCGTTGAGCGAACGCTCCCCATAGACGGCAATCCAGGTTTCCGGGAACTGGTAGCTGCTGTCCACCAGCATGAAGGGCGAGCATTTGCCCTCCACCATGACAGGCAGCGTGGAAGAAATGGTGACGGGCGGGTAGGCCGATGAAAGCAGCTCGCCCTGGACAAAGCCGCGGCTCAGCGGAGCACAGGCCATCGTGAGCGTACAGCAGATGGCGATGACCAGCATTCTGAACGGGTGACTTGATAGTGCCATAGCAAAACTCCTTGTGTTTCAACCCGCAGCCTCTTTCCCGGGCAGAGCCTGTGGCTGCCCTGTTCCCTGCATGGGGCCGGGGGCCGGCGGCCTGTTCCCGCAGAGGGTGCGGGCCCTGTAATCGGGGGAAACGCCTTCAGCGTACCCCGGGTCGTACAGAAAGGGAAGAGGGAACCTCGGGGGCTCAGTGAGAGATTTGGCGGTTCCGGCGCTGCGGCAGGCGACAGACCCGCTCCAGCAGTGAGGGGGCAGGGCAGTGATGGCACAGAAAGAAATCTGGCGCAGCCTGGCTGGCGGTACGTCCGTTCAGGCGTCCGTGCGAGGGGGCGGGGCAGGTTCCAATAACGGCGGGAATCGAGGCGTCGTGGTGGTTGTCCGTGCAGGGGGCGGGCGCTGATGATGAGGAGCTCCTCCAGAAACGGGGTGGCCGTCTGCGGGAGGCGGGGCAGGTTTGCAGCCCCGCGCCGGCCTGCGGGAACCGGACAGTCTGTGCCGGTGCACGGGGGCTGTTCCCGCCCGGGGCCGGAGCAACCGCCGCTGTTCTCCCGGCACGGGGCTGTGCGGGACAGATTGTTTGTGAATGACCGGCCGGGAGTCTCCGGCAGTGCACCGTGGCGCTGATCTGAGCTGCGGGTTTGTCCGGATGACGGAAGATACCGGCGCCGGCAGAAGGCCGTGGCCTGCCGGGAGCCGGGGCCGGGATGTGAGACAGGCGGCGCTGGCGCGCCATCATGACCGGGAGCCGGACTGCCGGCTTTGCCGTACCAGGGGGGCTGGCAGCGTTGTGCACATACGCGTGGCGGCTGCGGGCTGCGGCCTGGACTGTGTCCGGGCCGGAGGCAGAGGGGAACCGGGCCGCCGGGCGCGGCTGGCGATGATGGCGCACCTGGCTGTGACAGAAGGCCGTGGCCTGCCGGGGGAGCGTCGGTCGGGGGTGTGGGGCGCGTTGGGGTAAAAAGTCCATCGACAAAACGGCAAAGCCAGTGAAATTCTGTTTTGTAACAGTCTGACAGAACGCGTTTTGTCCCGGGTGTGCACAGCAAGCCATGCGCTGTATGAGGTTGTTTTCGCCGTACACGGTACAGCGTCCGCAAGACCCGCCTTGCGGGCGTGGCGTCCGGCAGCGGGGCCTCGGGCCCCGGGTCTGCACAGCCTCAAGGGCCAGCCGGCGCAGGCGTTGCCGTTTTCAGGGTGCAGATGCCCGCTGTCTCAGACCGCAGGTGTTTCGAGCCGGCTGCCGGAGATATGCCGGCGTGCGGCGGGCCTGAGGTTTGCCGGGGTGTCCGGGCGCCGGGTTTCCGGTTTGTCCGGAGGCCTGGCATGCAGACGGCCGGCCGGGTGGTGTGTGTCGGACATGGTTCCGCCCGATAGCCTGGATGTGCAAGGGAAAATGATGGCGGTGTGCGTCTGGGCGCGGGGTCCGCGCTGATGGCCCTGTTGCGGCGCAGTCGGGTTGCGGCGCAGGAATTGTAAGTCAAACCGAGGTCATGATGAGTTATAGCATTCCCTTCAACAAACCGTATGTGTCGGGCAAGGAGCTTGCCTGTATCGCCGAGGCGCTGAACCGGGGCAAGCTGGCCGGCGACGGCTCGTTTACGCACGAATGCCACCGGATTCTTGAGGAAAGGACGGGCTGCGTCAAGGCGCTGCTGACCCACTCGTGCACGGCGGCTCTTGAGATGGCCGCGCTGCTGACCCAGGCCGGGCCTGGCGATGAAGTCATGATGCCGTCGTTTACGTTTGTTTCTACGGCCAACGCGTTTGTGTTGCGCGGGGCTGTGCCGGTGTTTGTGGACATCCGGCCCGACACGCTCAACCTGGATGAAACGCTTGTGGAAGACGCCATCACCCCCCGGACAAAGGCCATCGTGCCTGTGCATTATGCCGGGGTTGGCTGCGAGATGGACACGCTGTGCGACATCGCCGCCCGGCATCATCTGTGGCTTGTCGAGGATGCTGCGCAGGGGCTGATGGCCACCTACAAGGGGCGGCCTCTGGGCACGCTGGGCGACGTGGGTGCACTGAGCTTTCATGAAACCAAGAATATTATTGCCGGTGAAGGCGGGGCGCTGCTCGTCAACCGGCAGAAGGACGTGCTGGCCAGCGAGATTATTCGTGAAAAGGGTACAGACCGCAGCCGTTTTTTCCGCGGTGAGGTTGACAAGTACACCTGGCAGAATGTGGGTTCTTCGTACCTGCCGGCGGAGATTGTGGCGGCGTTTCTGTATGCCCAGCTTGAGGACGCCGAACGGATCAACGCCATGCGCATGACCATCTGGAACATGTACAACGAGCGGCTGGCTGATCTGGAGGCAAAGGGGTTGTTGCGCCGTCCGGTGATTCCGGCTGAGTGCCAGCACAACGCACACTTGTTCTATATCCTGCTGCCCGAAGGCCTGCCGCGCCAGAAGGTGCTTGACGGCCTCAAGGAGCACGGCATCAACGCGGTGTTCCATTATGTGCCGCTGCATTCCGCGCCTGCCGGGCAGAAGTTCTGCCGCACGCACGGCGATCTGCGCCAGACCGAGACGCTGTCTGAACGTCTGGTGCGCCTGCCGCTCTGGAGCGGCATGGACGAGGCGCAGGTGGACACGGTTGTCGCGGCGCTCAGGACGCTGCTGTAGGAATGACACTGCTGCGGCGGAATCTTTCCGCCGCTGGCAAAAAGGTCTGCTGCGGCAGGGATGCCGCCCGCGATGACGCGCCGGTGCTGCCGGATGGGCCAGATACAGCCGGGTCAGACCGAAGAGGGCCGGACACGGTCAGCGCAGGCCAGTGGCGTGCAGCGGCGTGCACAGGGCCTGCAACCCCGGACAGCAGGCGCAAGGCCGCTGCGGCAGGCCAGCGGCGGTATATAGGGCAGACAGCCCGTCTCCTCCGGATGCTCGTGCGGGACTGTCTCGCATAAGGGGTTTTGGGCCTCCTGGCGATGCCCTCTTTCTGTTCCGCGCAGGGCTGTCCGAACATCAGAGGAGGGGGTTCCCGCCAGCTTTCTCCGGCCCGTGCGGGGGAGGCGGCTCAGGCA
This sequence comes from uncultured Desulfovibrionaceae bacterium, assembly GCA_944325325.1. GTDB lineage: Bacteria > Desulfobacterota > Desulfovibrionia > Desulfovibrionales > Desulfovibrionaceae > Avidesulfovibrio. The sequence goes on along the minus strand of CALUZP010000080.1, from coordinate 5,347 downwards.
AGGCCTTCAGCGCTTTCATCCCGTCTGCTTTCTCCGGCCACGGGGGCCGGGTCCGGCGCCGTTGCTGCTGGTGCCTCCTGTGACGCTCTTTCCGGTCGAGGGGAAGCGGGCCGTCCTTTTCTGACAGTCTGTTCCGCGCGGCCTGTGCTTCCAGTTCCCTTATCCGTCTGTTCCGCACGGCCCGGACAGGACTTCGCACAATTCTTCATGTTTTTTTCGCTGCTGATCTGTCCTGCAGCCCGTGTGGAGAACTCCGGGGCCGGACAGGCGTTGTCCGATCGCGTGTGGCGGGGCTGCTCCGGGCCCTTCATGGCATAGCCGGACAGGCCACCCCCTTTCTGTTCTCTCTGGTCTGTGCAGAGCTGCTTCCGTCCTTCGCGGTATCGGTGTCCTTCCGTTTCATGTTTCGGGAAGGAGGAAGGGGGTCCGGGGGAAGGGGGAGAACCCCTTTGCAAAGGGGTTTCCCTCTTCCCCCGGAACTGCCACCCTTGTCTCTTTCCCCTCTTCCCCGCGTTCTGGCGCCGCATGCCTGTGGTACAGCCGGGAGGACGGCACGTTCAGGAGGCGGCGAGCAGACCGGCGGCGCTGCCGGCGGCCAGAACCCAGGGGAGCCAGACAGGGATGCGTCCGGCTGCGTGGAAGAGCGGCAGCAGCAGGAGGGTGCAGGCCCAGCACGCGAAGACGTCGGCGAGCAGGCTGGCGGCCGTGGGGAGGCCTGTCAGGCAGGAGGACAGCGGGGGAACGAACAGACAGACGATGAACTGGGCGGCGGCGAGCTGGAGGCTGGTTGCGAGGAACGGAAAGGCGTTTTGTGCGCCAAAGGCAGTGGCGCAGGCCAGAATGGCGGAACAGGCCAGGAGCAGCAGACTGGCGCAGGCTGCGGGGCTGGCGTGGGTCAGCAGGGGCACGGCGGCAAAGCGTTCCGTGTTCCAGAAGGCGCCCGGCAGGCCGTGCCGGGTGGCGAACCAGGCGCAGAGGACACAGGTCAGGCTCAGGACAGCCGGGGCGATGAGCGCCCGTGCAGCCTGGCTGCGTGGACGGAGCAGCAGGGCCAGGGCGGTGCAGGCCAGACCGAAGGCGGCAAGCCACCAGAGGGCCGGCGCGCTGCAGGCGATCCAGGCGGGGAAGGAGCCAGCGGGCAGAAACAGGAAGCTGCCCAGCGCACAGAGGACTCCGCCCGTGAGAAGAATGTGTTGTACCGGTGACATTGTGATTTTTAGAACATGTGATCTGCGCACAAGGATCACAAACCGGGTCAGGCAGGCGATACCGCCCAGGAAGGCGCAGCAACATATCAACATTGCAGAACTATGCTGCATAAGCAATCCTTTTTCAGGAGTGGGGTATGGTGAAGGTATCACGGTTTGGCGTGGCCGCCAAGGCGGCGGGTCTGGTGCGGCCGGGCAGGGTGGTCGGGGACTCTGGCCGGGGCGGGCTGTCTGCCTGGGGCTGGCTTGCGGCCGCGCTGCTGCTGTTGTGCGCAGCGCTGCCGTGGCGGCCGGTGGAGGCGCTGTGCGTGCAGGGCCCGCGGGGTGATGTCTGGCGCGTGCCGGTTCCTCTGGGGCAGGCGGTTGTGACGCGCTATATCCACTCGGTTGAGCGCACGCCGGTTGAGGACAGCTACTACCCCATGGGCGGGATGCTGCATCAGTGGCGGACCCGTTCCCGCTCGCATAACGCCGGACTGCCCTGGAAAGCACCAGAACGTGGACGTTTTCTGCGTGAAGAAGGCTGGCTGGTGCTGGAAGGCGGCCTGCCGGCCCTGGAAAGCATCCGGTTGCGCGTAGGCAACGAGACCTTTGGCCACAATGAGCTCCGGGTTGGATCCGGCTCCTGGGAGGACCTGTACCGCCAGTTCCCCGGCGAACGCCTGTGCCTTGCGGCAGGGCGCGTCCCCCTGTGGACGGTCTGGCACAAGGACGGTTGAAGACTGCATCTGGCCATCTTTCGTCTGTTTTTTAACAATGTAGTGCCGCTTGACATTATGTAATTTACCTATTTAAATAGCATAGAAAAAGAGTTAGCATTGCCGGTGCTGCATAACTGGCGGCAACAAAGCGACGAGGAGGAGGCTTTGGGGGATCGTCTCACGCGGTTTTGAACATGTTTCGCCCTTTTCGGGGCCGTCTTGAGATCGTTTCTGGGCGTTGTTCTTGGCCGTGTTATGTTGCGGAAGGGGAGTGCCCGCAGGTTCCCGTCGTTTCCCATTACCCTTTTATTGAGGAGGAGTAGGATGATATGAGCAGCCACCATGACCCTTCCACCCCAGGCGGATCCATTGATTTCGACGCCCTCCTGCGCAAGTACGATACTGAGGCCAGGTATAGGATTTTGAGCGGCTGGCGCACAAAGCTGGCCGGCATCTTGGCGTTTGCCATGGCCTGTTTTCACTTCTATACGGCCGGCACGGGGCTGCTGCCAGCCCAGACGCAGGGGGCTGTCCATCTGGCCTTTGCGCTGGCGCTGACCTTCCTGCTGTATCCCGCCCGCCAGCATAGCGCGCGCAAGAACGACATCCCCTGGTACGACTATATTCTGGCCGGCCTTTCCGCGCTGACTTGCCTGTACCTGGTCTATAACTTCATCGAGCTGACGTACCGGGCCGGTCTGCCGACAGACACCGATCTGATTATGGGGATGCTGCTTATCCTGGTGCTGCTTGAGGCCACGCGCCGGATATCCAACCCTGTCCTGTCCTGTTTGGCCATTGCCGCGCTGCTGTACTGCTTCTTCGGGCGCGCCCTGCCGGACATGTTCGCACACCGCGGCTTTTCCATCACGCGTATCGTCAATCACATGTATCTGGGCACGGAAGGCATTTTCGGCACGCCGCTTGAAGTGTCCGCCACGTTTGTGTTCATGTTCATCCTGTTTGGCGCGGTACTGGAAAAAACCGGTATTGGCAAGTTCATCATCGACCTGTCCTTGGCCATTGCCGGCTGGTCCGTCGGCGGACCGGCCAAAGTGGCCGTGGTGTCTTCCGGGCTTATGGGCACTGTGTCCGGCTCGTCGGTGGCCAACGTCTGCACCACGGGGATGTTTACCATCCCGCTCATGAAAAGCGTGGGCTACCGGCCTTATTTTGCGGGCGCGGTAGAGGCAACGGCCTCCACGGGCGGCCAGATCATGCCGCCGGTCATGGGCGCGGGCGCGTTCATCATGGCCCAGTTCCTCGGCATGCCTTACACCACCGTGGCTCTGGCTGCCGTTATCCCGGCGCTACTCTATTACGGCGCGGTGCTCATCCAGGTGCATTTCGAGGCCCAGCGCCTCGGCCTGAAGGGCCTGCCCCGCGAGCAGCTCCCAAGCCTGTGGTATTTGCTGAAAACCAAGGGCTTTCTGCTGTTGCCCTTGGTGGGTATCATCTATCTGCTGCTGGCCGGGTTTACCCCGCTCAAGGCCGCGTTTTACGGGATTTTGATCTGTATCCCCCTGTCCTGGCTGAACCGTGAAACACGCCTGACCCCGAAAAAGCTGTTTGAAGCGTTCGAGTCTGGCGCGCGCGCCTCGCTCAGCGTGGCCTGTGCCTGCGCCTGCGTGGGCATGGTGGTGGGCACCAGCACCCTGACCGGCCTTGCGCTGCGCATCGCCAGCGGCATTGTGGAGCTTTCTGGCGGGATGCTCCTGCCCACGCTGGTGCTGACTATGTGCGCGAGTATCCTTCTGGGCACGGGCCTGCCCACCACGGCCAACTTCATCGTGACCAGCACCATGGCCGCCCCGGCACTGCTGGAACTGGGTGTGCCGCCCCTTGCCGCTTACATGTTCGTGTTCTATTTTGGCATTGCCGCCGACCTGACGCCGCCTGTGGCCCTTGCTGCTTACGCCGGTGCGGGCATTGCCGGCGCGGATCCCATGAAGACAGGGGTTACAGCGTTCAAACTAGCGCTGGCGGGGCTGATTATCCCCTACATCTATGTGTTCAACCCCATGCTGCTGTTCATTGAGGCGTCGTTCTGGCCTATGTTCCAGGCCATTATCAGCTCGTTCATCGGGGTGTTTCTGCTTTCCATGTTTACCATCGGTCACTTCAGGACACACCTTGCTTGGCCTTTGCGGTGCCTTGCGCTGATTGGCGCACTCGGCCTCCTGCATCCTGGCACAGTGACCGATTTGATCGGGCTTGGCATTCTGGCCTTCATCTATGTGATCCAGCTCGCCAAAACCAGAAAAAGAGCTGTCCTTTCCTAACCCTTCAAACCAGGAGTCCCTCATGAAGTTCAAGTCTCAGTTCCTGATGCTGGCATGTGCGGCTTTCGTCTTCGCGTTCACGCCCACCGCCCAGGCGAAAGACTACCTGTCGATCGCCACCGGCGGCACTTCGGGGACCTATTATCCCATTGGCGGCGCCATCGCCAAGGTGGTCAGCGAAGGTGGCACACTGCAGGTGACGGCCGAAACGGGCAACGCCTCTGTGGCCAACATCAATCTGGTTGCGGCTGGGGAAATCGAAGTGGCCTTCGCCCAGAACGATATTGCCTACTGGGCCTACAACGGGCAGCAGATGTTCAAAAAGCCGCTGAAGAACCTGCGGGCCGTCGCCGCGCTGTATCCTGAACATGTGCAGCTTATCACGCTGAAGGACAGCAACATCAAGGCCATCGCCGACCTGAAGGGCAAAAGAGTCAGCGTGGGCGCTCCCGGCTCCGGCGTGGAAGCGGACGTGCAGGCCATCTTCCAGGTCGCCAAGCTCAGCTATAAGGACATGAAGGTCGACTACCTGGACTTCGGCGCGACCACCAGCCGCTTTAAGGACAACCAGATCGACGCCGGCTTCGTGGTCGCAGGCTACCCCACGGCCTCCATCATGGACCTGGCCACCTCCAAGCCGATCACCCTGCTGAACTTTGACGCCGCCTTCCTCGGACAACTCTCCAAGGAACACCCCTACTTCGTGCCCAGCGTCATCCCCGCCGGCACCTACCAGGGCATCGATCAGGCCATCAACACCCCCGCCGTCATGGCCATCCTCGTGACCAACGACGAAGTGCCGGAAAACGTCATTTACCAGTTCACCAAGGAACTGTACGGCCACCTCGCCGACGTGCACGCCTCCCACGCCATGGCCAGGGAAATCAAGCTGGAAACCGCCCTTGACGGCCTGACCATCCCCCTGCACCCCGGGGCAGCCAGGTTCTATAAGGAAAAGGGCATGAACCTGCCGCAGTAACGCAACCCCGTTCCCCCTTGCGCGGATAAAACCGCCCTGACAAACCGCCGGCGACACACCACGACGCCGGCGGTTTTTGCGTGTCCGCACATTCGGGGCAGAGGACAGGCAACAGAGGGAACAGGCTGGCGTGCCGTGTTCCGGGGGGAAGGCGGAGAACCCCTTTGCAAAGGGGTT
>CALUZP010000079.1 GCA_944325325.1 uncultured Desulfovibrionaceae bacterium | reverse complement strand
GGGCGGGGGCGGGGAGCCAGGGGGGGGGTGCCAGCGCTGCAGGGGGGGTGGGGGCCCGTTCCATGAGGGGCCAGCCCCGTGTGGCGGGCTTGATGGGCGGGGCGCCGCGTTCGGTCAGAAGCTCGCGCAGGCTGTCCATGGCCTCGGCTGTCGAGGCGTCGGGTCCCACGCGGCGCAGGGCTGCTGCGGCCACATCCAGCATATCCGGGGTGGGCAGCGTCATGCCGCGCACATACAGGAGCACCCGGTCCCGGACGCGCAGGGCGTGTTCGTCAGTACGAAGTTCAGCGTTTACCAGCAAAGGTTCACCTCAGCGTTGTAGGTCAAAAAGCCACGTTTCCGTGAGCGGGTCCGGAATGTTCTCGCCTCGTTTGAGCACGGCGCGGAACTGCAGTGGCAAAACCGGCTGCCGCATGTTTGGCAGAATGGTTTTCAGCAGGCCTTCTTCTTTGGGCAGCCTGGCCTGGAACGACAGCGTCCAGCCGCCGGTTTCAGGGTTCTTGGTCAGCTGTTTGCCGACAAGCGTGGCTTCCTGTGGCAGCTCCACAGGGCACGACAGGCCGGTTTCCGCCGGGATTGCGTTGATTTCTTCCCCGGTGAAATGCACGACGAATTCTGCCGTATTCGTTTCGGCATCGATGGAAACCCGTGTGTCGTCCACCCGGCCGAGGTTGTGCGGAGACGCACCGGCCGGCATCCAGTAGAGGCGATAGGCATAGGAGCTGCCCGCCTGTGTATCGCCGGCGTCAAACAGCCTGGGAGTTTCCGGGATCCAGAATGCAATGATATTGTTATGAATTTCTGTTTTTGAAGGGATCTCGATGAGTTCGAGATGCCCGCTGCCCCAGTTGCCCTGGGGTTCGACCCAGAGCGAAGGGCGCTGCTGATACGCCGCCGTGTTGGCCATATAGTGTCCGGCCACGGTGTCGCGCTGCATCAGACCGAAGCCGCGCGGGGCGGACAGGGCATAGGAGTGGAAGGACAGGCGCCTGGGGTTGGCAAGCGGTGTCCAGGCCCACTGTCCGCTGTCGTTGCACAGCAGCAGGCCGTCGGAGTTGTGGATTTCGGGGACGGGTGTGCCGTCTTCGCCGGTGCCGCCGCCGGAAAGATACATGCTCGATATGGGAGCTATCCCCAGTTTGTGGCCGGTTCGTGCGCCGTTGCGGGCAAACAGCGAGCAGCGGACATCCATGACGGTCGTGTCGCCGGGCGTCAGTGTGAAGGTATAGGCGCCTGTCAGGCTTGGTGAATCCATCAGGGCATAGACCGTCAGAGTCGTGTCGCCGGGCGCGGGTTTGACCAGCCAGAATTCACGGAACCAGGGAATTTCTTCTCCGTTGGGCGAGGCGGTGTCTACCGTCAGCCCCAGTGCCGACAGACCGTATCCGGAATCACGCCCTACGGCGCGGAAGAAACTTGCACCAAGGAACGAGGCAATCTCATCCTTGTGAGCGCCTCCCTGGAGGGAGTACAGCAGGCGCAGGCCGGCAAAGTCGAGGGGCACGTCACGCAGTGCGGCAGCCAGAGCGGGATCGGCAATGGCAAACATGTCCGGAGAAAAGGCCACAGGAAGCACCTTGCCGTCATCGATCACCGAGACCTTGATTGGCGTGTCGTACACAGAACCGGGGTGGAAGAACTGTACTTCAAAGGGCAGACCTTCGCTCCGCCACAGTGTGTGTTCCTCGTGGAAACGCAGCTGCTCCCATTGTTCGGGGCTCAAGTTGCGCAGCACATCAGGAATTGTTGTCTGTGGGGCGCTGAAGGGGGCTGCAGCCAGTTCCCTGGCCAGGGCTCTGACGTTTGCGGCTCCGAATGCTGCCGTGTCGGCCAGCTCTTCGGCAGGCGCGCTGTCCGGCGGGGTCTGTACAAGGGGCAGCTGTATCGTTGCCTGACTGGCATTGGCAGCCAGGACTTTCTTTTGCGCCTGCTTCTGAGGATCGGGCCGGGGGCTTGTCTGCCTGGCGGCTGGCTGTGCCGCCGTTTTGGCTACAGTGGAAGGCTTTTTGGGGGGTGCCGGGGGATCCGGATAGGGATTCGGCAGCACCAGAGGTGCGGAGACGACAGGCGCCTCGGCAAGCAGGGAAGACAAAAGTTCACGTTCCGGTGCAGGGGGCTGAGGCTGGGGCTGGACCGCACACCCTCCGGCCAGCAGGGTACAGGCCAGCACGGCAGGAAGGATGGTCCTTGCGGCTGGCGAAGCCGGAGAGCCCGGGAGAGCACCATCGGGCGTGAAGCGGAAGGCCAGGTTCATAGGCGGTATTCCTCGCGGGCCGTCTGTTGTCCTGCTGCCGGCTTCTGAAGCGTTTTGAGGCGGCCGGAAGACGGTATGGCGTATTCAGCGCAGCCCGCTGGCATTGGGTTTTATGCGCAAGGTCTGTTGAGCTTAGGTAGCATAGACAGGCAAGGAACGAAAGAGGGCTGACAGCTGATTTTTAGTGCAAGGCCGGAGAAGGCATCTAACCAGGCAGGGACATTGTCAATGTTCGCCACATGACGGGACGGACGCCTGTTGTGCGCCGGCAGAGATGCTGCCTCCGGGCAGGCTTATGCATCACAAGAGGCGGCCGGGGCGGCCTTTTCGCTGTCTCCAGGCACGAAAGGAAGCAGGATAACGACTTCAAGTCCGCCGCCATTGGCGTTGTAGGCCTTGACATGGCCATGGTGGATCCGCACGGCCTGTTCGGTGAGTGCAAGTCCCAGCCCGACGCCGCCCTTGTCCCGGTTTCTGGCGGCCTCCACCCGGTAAAAGGGGCGGAAAATGTCTTTCAGTGCGGTGTCAGGCACGCCGCTGCCGTGATCCCTGACACGGATTTCCATGCACTGGGGCTGTGGTTCTCCCAGCGGCGTCAGCGTCACGTCGACTGTTGAGCGGGGGGGCGTATGGCGCAGGGCGTTGCGCACCACATTGTCCAGTGCCTGTCGCAGCAGGACGGGATTGCCGAACATCCTGGCCGAGTCAGGCATTGCGATTCGCAGGGTTTTGCCTTCATGCATGCCTTCAAAACTGGCGTCCTGTGCCACGTCGCGCACCAGGTCGCAGAGGTCGACAGGCTGGGGCAGTATGGTCTTCAGCTCCCGGCGTGCATAGTCGAGCAGGCTGGCAATCAGCTTGTTCATGCGTTCGGACTCGAGTTCCAGCCGGTCCAGATACAATGTCTGCTGGGGGGTGGCCTGCCGGCGCATCAGGGCGACGGCCAGGCCCATTCTTGTCAGCGGCGAGCGCAGTTCGTGGGAGATGTCGGCCAGCAGCCGGCGTTCGTTATTAAATTCGTGTTCAAAGTGCGTGGCCATGTAGTTGAAGGCGCGCGTCAGTTCGCCGATCTCATCACCTCTGGCTGCATCCTGTGTGGCCCCGCGCGCCTTGAGATCCCCCCTGGAAAGCTGCGAGGCCACGCGGGTGAGGCGGCGCAGGGGATCTGCAAGCTGGCGGGCCAGCAGATAGCTGCCCAGCACCGTCGGAAGGATGGTGACCACGGTCCAAACAAAAAACTCTTCGCCTTCCGAAAGATCTTCTATGCCATACAGCATTCTGGCCAGGACGTCTTCGCCGATTTCACCGACTGTGACAATGGAGGCCGTGAATCCCAGCGTGACCAGATAGATTTTCCAGAATAGAGGCATGTCCTGCCACCAGCCGGCCAGAGCGCGGCACGCCTTCATCATGAGGCTTCTTCCTCCTTCCGTCCTTCAAGGGCATACAGATACCCTTCACCGCGTACCGCCAGAATCCGTTCGGAACCGTTATCCGTTCGGCCCAGTTTTTTCCGCAGGCGGCTGATCTGCATATCCAGCCCGCGTTCAAAGGGCATGGGTGAGCGGCCGAACACCTCCCGGTACAGCCGATCGCGCGAGACCAGTTCGCCTGGTGTGGCCAGAAGGATTTTGAGCAGGCGGCATTCCTGTCCTGTGAGGGCGACGCTGTGTCCCCCGACCTGCACTTTCAGGGCGCCTTCATCCAGGCGGATGTCCGCAGCTGTCGGGGTGCTGCGCAGTTCAGCCCGGGAGGCTGTGCGGCGCAGTACAGCCCGGATTCTGGCAAGCAGCTCACGCGGGTTGAACGGTTTTGGCAAATAGTCGTCGGCGCCCATTTCCAGACCGACAACCCTGTCCACATCGTCCCCCCGTGCCGTAAGCATGATCACGGGCAGATCCCGGCTTGCCGGCAGGGAACGCAGCTCCGTGAGCACCTCAAAGCCGTTCTTTTCAGGCAGCATCACGTCAAGGATGACAAGATCCGCAGGATGGCGGGCCAGTTTGCGCAGCCCGTCAACGCCGTCGTGGGCTGTCTCGCAGGCAAAGTCCTCCAGCGAGAGATAGTCCTTAAGCAGGGCGCAGAGTTCCGTGTCATCGTCAATAATCAGTATATGGCGCATAGGCGGCTCCGTACACGGGGCAAGCCCGCCGGACTGCCGGCTTGCTCCAGATTGGCAGGGACAGACCGTCCGATCCGGGCGGCCGGTTCCTCATGCGCAGAGGTGTACCATATCCTGCCGGCGTGATCCTGTTGAAAGCGCCCCGGTTACACTTCGTTACATCCAGTGACGGCACTGTTACCTGGCGGAGGATACAAGGGGCGGCATCTCAACGTCGAGGAGAGTTCACAATGTTCAGCAATGTTCGCATCCGGCTTGTCGTCAGACTGGGAGTGCTGTTTCTGCTCATTAACCTGTTTGTCCGGTGCGGTCTCATGGCTGCGGCCGGCAGGGAAGCGTTCGACAGCTGGCCGGCCCTGCTGCTGATGCTGCTTGGCGGTCTGGTCAACGACATTCCCGTGTTTGTGCTTATGGCGCTGCCGTTCGTGCTGCTGCTTTTTCTGCCCAGGGCGGGGATTCCTGCTCCTGGATGGCGGCTGGCCTATCGTATGCTGCTTGTGCTGTACCTGGCAATATTCCTGTTCACCGCTGTGGCAGAAGCCCTGTTTTGGGGCGAATTTGCCAGCCGGTTCAACTTCATCGCGGTCGATTATCTGATCTACACAACAGAAGTCGTCAGGAATATTGTCGAGTCCTACCCTGTAGTTCCTCTGCTTGCGGCGGTGCTGGCCGCTGCCTGCGTACTGGCCTTTGGGGTGTTGCGGCCTCTGCGTGATGGCCTGTCCGCTCCTTCCCCGGCGGTGCGCAGGGGAGCCCTGATCTGGCTGCTTCTGGCTGCCCTGACCTCGTTCTATACACCGGTTGCATCAGACGCCACGAATACCTATACGCGTGAGATTTCGGCAAACAGCGTCTGGTCCCTGTTTGCTGCATACCGGCATAACCAGCTGGATTACAGGCAGTTTTACCCGCTGATAGAGAACCACGAGGCCATGGCCCTGGTGCGCCGGGAGCTGACCGCGCCAGAAGCAAGGTTCGTCAGTGATGATCCGGAGGAATGGAGGCGCGTGATCACCGCGTCGCGGCCTGAACGGCGGCTTAACGTCATTGAAATTGTCGTTGAAAGCCTCGGCAAGGATCTGCTGGGCCCGAAGACGCCGAATCTGAATGCCGTAGCCGCGGACAGTTTGCGCCTTGATGGCATGCTGGCCACGGGAACGCGTACGGTTCGCGGCATTGAGGCCCTGACGCTGTCCATCCCGCCCACACCGGGAGCGTCGATTGTGCGCAGGCCTGGCGGCGTGCGGCAGCTGTTCTGCGCGGGGAGCGTCTTTCGCAGGCATGGATACGATACGAGCTTCATCTACGGGGGATACGGCTACTTTGACAACATGAACGCCTTTTTTGCCGGCAATGGCTACCGCATTGTCGACCGGGCCGCGATTCCGGACAGGGAAGTCACGTTCAGCAATGCCTGGGGCGTCTGTGACGAGGATCTGCTGCGCGCCTCGCTGCGGGAGGCAGACGCGACCCATGCCGCCGGACGGCCTTTTTATCAGTTTGTGCTGACCACCTCGAACCACCGGCCGTTCACCTATCCCGGCGGCAAGGTCAGCGTGCCTTCAGGCGAGGGACGCCATGGCGCCGTGCAGTATACGGATTACGCCATCGGCGAATTTCTCCGTGAGGCAGCCGGGCGTCCATGGTTCAGGGATACGGTGTTTGTCATCGTGGCTGACCATACCAACGGCAGTGCAGGGCGCGCAGACCTGCCTGTCGATCGCTACCGGATCCCCTGTCTGATTTACAGCCCTGCCAACATTGCGCCTGGCAGCATCGGCACGCTGTGCAGCCAGATCGATGTTGCGCCGACCTTGTTTGATCTGCTGGGATTCAGCTATCATTCGGGATTCATGGGACGCAGCGTGCTGGGCATGGCTCCAGAGGAAGGCCGCGCCTGGATTGGCACCTATCAGCTGCTGGGACGAGTGTCTCCAGACGGGTTCGTCATGCTTGAACCGCTGGCCAGGCCGGTTGTGCAGGGGGCTGCCCCTGCCGCAGCGCAACGGCTCCAGGATGAAACCATTGCCGACTACCAGATCGCACAGGATCTGTTTGTGCAGGGCAGACTGCAGGAGAGCGCTGTTCTGGCCGGGCTGGATGATGGCAGGCTCTCCATGCCGTTCCGTGGACCAGCAACGGCGTCCATGGAGCTAGTGGCGCTGCTGACGGGACAGGGACGATGATGGGCGGCTGGCTTTTTGCACGGGCGGTGGAACCGGAAGGCAGGTTCCCCCGCCATGTCGCTCTCCTTTGGCATGTGGCAGCGGCTGTGCTGGCGATTGCGGCCGTCTGCTGTCTGCAAACGTTCACCGATGTGGACATCGCGCTGCAGCGCCGGCTGTTTGATTCCAGCACGGGAGAGTGGCTCCTGTCCCGGGGACTGCATGCACAGCTTAAACCGTTTGTTTATACCGCGCCAAAAGTGGCCCTGATGGCCTTGGGAATGTATTGCGCGTTTGGCCTGTTCCGGGGCGTGCGCAATCCGGTGTGGGGCGCCCGGCGCAAGCGATGCGTGCTCATGCTGCTGGCGCTGGCCGTCGTCCCTGCCATCCTGGCCGGTTCGCGTTCGTTCACCAACATGTATTGTCCCAGTCAGCTCGTGGAATTTGGCGGCGATTATGTGCTGCAGCGGATCCTGGGACCGGCCGTTCCCGCGAACCTCGGCCCGGGGCGTCTTGCCGGCATGTGTTTTCCTGCCGGACACGCGTCGGGAGGCTTTGCCCTGATGATGCTGTTTTTTGTCCTCCGTCCCGGGCGCGCCAGCTGGGGAGGGTTGCTGCTCGGTCTGGCTTGCGGCGTTGCCATGGGCCTGTACCAGATATTCCGTGGACAGCACTTCATGGCGGACACCCTGGTATCCATGGCCGGAGCCTGGGGCGTTATCTGCGGGCTGGTGCTCGTCACGGACTGGGTATGGACGTGGCCCTGGCCCACACTGGCGCGCCGGTTCAGACGGCAGTCGACCCCCTGACGCTGTCGGTCCGGAAGAAGACTGTCGCTCGCGCTGCCCGTCAGGACTCCGCGCGTGCCTTTACTTCCAGGCAACGGGCGCTTCTGTCGTGCACCGTCTCATGGACGCAATACGGGCAACATGCCGGTTCCGTTGTGTTTGTATAGCCCGCAGCGGCACCGGTGCTGAAAGAGGCCGCCTTTGCCAGCGTCCTGCCCAACACACAAGAGGCTGGCCGGAGGGCATCGCCTTCCTGCAAGGCAGGCGGCGTTTAGTTCGGCATGTAGAACCCGCCGTTGCCGTCGGAGCGGATATGCCCGTCACGGGTGTAGTAAC
>CALUZP010000078.1 GCA_944325325.1 uncultured Desulfovibrionaceae bacterium | reverse complement strand
GGGAACGCACGCTTTTATGTGCGCGCCAACAAGCCCTATGCCGAAAGCCTTGCCGTGCTGGGCGAACATTCCGGCGGGCGCGGTTCGCTCCGGCCTTCCCCGGAATATACCTATCTGCATCAGGTAAACCCGTTAGACAACAAAAGGCTCCTCAAAATGAGGAGCCGTGTCTGGGGAACGCCGGATGGTTCCGCCGTCCATCCTACTACCTCACACTCCTCGAAAGGAGGGGCCACGCAGCGAGCGTTCTCTGCTGACGGCGTTCCCTATGACGCCAATATAGCAGATACGGCAACCCATGGCAAGCCCCAAAAGGTTCTCGGGGCCGGAGTTCCGGCCTCATCCGGCAATACGGATCCGGCCGCAGCCGCCGCGCCCGCGCCAGGCAACATCCAGGCCGCCGCACCGTCTGCCGCGCTCTGGTGGGACAGCCCGTGGCATGACCTTGCCCAAAACACACTCGCCCCGTATGGCGGTCTGGATGATCCGCTGGCCGGATACGCGGCCATGCCTTCCAAAGCTCCATGGACAGCGCAGTCCCCCGTTGAGCAAGGGCACGAGCTGTTCCAGGATCCGACGCTCTCGGATCCGGAAATCATCAGTCAGAAAATCCGGTCAGCGTTCGACGCCCAAAAGGCGGACACCGCGCTTGCCCAGAACCCGCCCCAGGCGAACACTCCAGACAGCACGCCGGAAACGGCGCCATCCTGGTGGGACAGCGCCAAGCGCCCGCTGGCCCTCGGCGTGCGCAGTCTGCTGGAAGGGGGTGGCCGGAGCGCCTCGGGGTGGCTGGGCGATCCGGGACGCGTGGTTGCTGACTGGATGAACCTGCCCAAGCCGGAAACAGACTTTGAAAAAAACGTTTCCGCCCTGGTAAGCGGCGCAGCAGAAGCCCTGCCCATGCTGGGTGGCGGAGCCGGGCTGGCGCGGTGGGCCGCCAGCCCTGTAACCAGGGGCGCAGGCAGCACGCTCGCCGGTTCACCGTGGGAATCGATGGCGACTGGAGGGTTGCTGAATCTGTTTTCCCGGGAACAATGATGACTGGCATGATCCCACGCCGTCAGGCCCGCTCTGCGGGCATTGCCGGGCTGGCCGGATACGCGGCCATGCCTTCCAAAACTCCATGGACAGCGCAGTCCCCCGTTGAGCAAGGGCACGAGCTGTTCCACGCTCCGGCCGTGGCGGGGCGTGCGCCTGCCGGCCCGGTTCAGTACAGGCCGTCCCAGACAATGCGGCGGTACTGTTCGCGGTCGGTATCGCCTTCGGTGGAGAGGCACAGCACGCGGGCCTGGCCGTCAAGACGCAGCTGCCGCCTGAGATCGCCAAGAGCCGGGTCACGCATGATGGCATAGACAAGCCCGGTGGTGACCGCGCCGCTTTCGCCGGAAACAATCCGCGCGTCCGCACCGGCCGGGTTGCCCAGCACGCGCATACCGGTGGCGGCCACCGCATCCGGCGTGGAGACAAAGCAGCCGGCATGGGCCCGGATCTGCTCCCAGCCCAGGTGACAGGGCTCACCGCAGGCCAGACCCGCCATGATGGTGCGCAACTCGCCGTCCACGCGATGCAGGCGGCCGTCGTCGTGGCGGGCTGTCTGGAACAGGCAGCTGGCCTGATGAGGCTCCACAATGGTGATCACAGGACGGGCGGCGGCATAGCAGTCCGCAAAAAAGCCGCACAACGCCCCGGCCATGGCCCCTACACCGGCCTGCAGAAAAATGTGCGTGGGCGGCCGGTCAAGCTGGCGGGCAATCTCAAGGCCCATGGTGGTGTAGCCCTGCATGATCCAGGCCGGAATCTGTTCGTACCCCTCCCACGACGTATCCTGCACCAGCACCCAGCCGTGCCGTTCGGCCTGCCGGCCGGCAAACCGGACCGTTTCGTCATAGTTCCAGTCCGTCACCACGGCCTGCGCGCCCAGCGCCCGTATCGCCTCCACCCGTTCCGGCGCACTGCCCCGCGGCAGATACACCACGCAGCCCAGCCCCAGACGGCTGGCGCTCCAGGCAAGGCCCCGGCCGTGATTGCCGTCTGTGGCCGTGACCACCGTGCGGCTCGGCTGTGCAGCCCCCGCCACCCCGGCCCCGGGCAGCGGCTCGCAGCCCGCAGCAGGTTGCGGCGCGCCGGGTTCGCGCAGATCCCAGTTTTCTTCCATGCAGCGGTGCAGGCAAAAACTCCCGCCCAGCACCTTGAACGCCTGCTGCCCAAAACGCCCGCTTTCGTCCTTGACGTGCAGCGCGGCAAGGCCCAGCATGGCCGCCAGATCGCGCAGCGGCACCAGCGGCGTGGGCTGATACCCCGGCAGAGTGCGGTGAAAGGCCTGCGCGCGCTCCGCGCCCGCCACGGTAAAGCGCCGTGGAGCCTGCCCGGAAGGCGTCCGCCAGATCCAGACTACAGGCTGCCCGTTCGACGTGCTCATGCTCAACCTCCTGCCAGACGGCCACGACTGCCCCCGCCCGCCTGCTCAAAAAACCGTCATGCACCGCAGCCAACCCCCTGCCTGCACAGACGGCAACGCTGTGGGTGGCGAAAACCGCCACGCACCACAGCCAGGCAGGCGCTCCATGAAAGATCGCCGCCCGGCCCCGCCGCCGGAAGGGCTTGAGCTCCCGGGCGCTTCTGAGTCCCGGACGGCAGGACGGCACTGACAGACACCACACCGCCCGCCTCCGGCCGGCGTCCCCCGTGCCGGACGCCACAGGAACGGTCAGCACGTCTCCAGCCCGCAGCCCGGGCGGCGCACCCAGACCAAATGTCCCGGCAACGCCCGCATTCGCTGACAACGCGCGTCCCGGATGCTGCCTGCAAGTGTGCAGAAAGGCGAACCAGACTGTCAAGCCGCAGCGGCCCTGGGCCGCTGCCCTGCTATGCGCCGGGGGTGCCAGAGGCCCCCGTGCCTGTGGGGGAACACCTGTGCTGTCTGTACCCGTAACACCCGTGAGGGCCCTGTGCTTATGGCTCACCCGTGTTTGTGGCGCCCGTGCCTGTGATACCTGCGCCCGGGGCACTCATGCCGGGGGACGCCTGCGCGGCGTGCGTCTGTGGTGCCCGCGCCTGTGGTACCCCGGTGGGCCTGTAGCGGCGAGGGTTCGCCCGTGATGCGCCCGAGGGCGTGCGCCTGTGGTGCTTGCGACTGTGGTGCTCGCGCCCGGTGGACTGGTGTCCGCAGGGCCTGTGCACGCAGAAGCCGCCTGCTCCCAGCCGCACCCGGGGTGGACGCGTACCCGTACCTTGCGCCTGCCGGGCCCGTGTTCTTTCGTCATGGCCGGTTCAGGCTGGTGCGGCTGGCCGTCCCTGTCCGCGGCCGTCACAGGCCCGGCCGCCGCAGGTCAGGACGCGGCAGCCGCGGCACACCCTGTGCCGCGCAATGCGGCCCTGCTACAGTATCCGCATCAATATCGCGCAGGCGACGCGGGAACGGAGACCGGAGCCGATGCCCTGTTGCGGGCACTACCGCGCTGCGCGTCCGGGCCGGGGGACTCCCCGCGCCCGGAGATTACGGCATTCTTTGATGCCCCTGCCCTGGGTGGTCTCGGGACTCCCCGCGCCCGGGACTTACGGAGCGCCACCGTCAAGGACTTCTGCCCGTGAAGTGGGGCTTTGCGCCCGGGGTTGCGGCCGCTGGCAGGCACGGCAGAAACGATGCTCCCGCGCCGGGATTGCCGCAGCTGGACACACAGGACGCGGGCAGCCGCCTGGGGTCCACCGGCGCCTGTGCCAGGATTGCCAGAGCCGTGTCAGAGCCCCAACGCCGGGCCGTCAGCCTGGCGGAGAACTCAAAAACCTTAAAAAGAAACCGGGGATGACGCTTGATTGGACCACGTTAAAGGGCGGATTGCTGCCCTTGTTTGCGGCAGGCGCAACAAGAAAACGGCACTGTTGACAAGCCTTGCCGCTCCAGCGTGCCGCCGGAAGAAAAAACCGGAAGAAAAGAAGAGAGAGAAAGAAAAAGAGAAAGAGAGAGAGAACGGGGTACCGAGTGGAGGGAGGCAAACCCCTCATACCTCATGCCTCGGACGCCCTTACCAATGCTGACCTGGCTCATAGCGGGCATCTGTCCAAGGGGAGCAGTCAGCTGCAGCCTAATATTTCTGATGTCACCGGCACCCCGTTCGGTTTTAGGTTAGGCGATTCTCTTTCGTCCGTCAAAACAAAAAAAAACGGGCATCGCAGGCGGCACGGCGGTCGCCCTGTTCCCGAATGAGGCAGAGGCGGCGGAAAGCATGGCAGCCCCACAGCCTTCGCGCTGGGAAAGCATGAAACGCGGGCTGGCCCTTGGCGCACGCGACCTGCTGGAAGGGCTGGGCACGCTTCCAGACATCGTACTCAACCAGCCCATCAATGCAATAGGGAACTGGCTCGGCTATGATCCGGGCCTGCGCAACCCCGGCGCGGCGCTGGCCGACCTTGCGGGACTGCCCGAACCGGAAACGGAGATGGAAAGGTTCAACTCGGCCTTTATCCGTGGCGCGGCCGGGGGGCTGCCCATGACCGCCGAGGGGATGGCGGCAGCCAGCCTGGCAACAGGCCCGGTGGCGCGCGGGGCGGGCGCAGCGCTCGCCACAACGCCCGGCACGGATGCGCTGACCGGCGGACTGCTCAATCTGTTTTTGGAGAGCGACTGACCGGCGCGGCCAGGACAGGGCAAGGCAGAGGGGCGGCACAGGCCAGATTTTCTGGCCGCCTCATATCCCTGAAAACGGGCGGGCCTGCAACGTCAAAAGACACAGGGAGGGTGTGTCATGCTTGATCTTACCCAGGGCACGCGCGGCGTGTGCTTTGATTGTTCCGGCGGTGTGGCCGACTTTGTCACCGAGGACGGGATGCTTTCCCGCAGGCAGGACGTGACGGACATCCTGCGCGCCAACAAGGCGGCGCAGAATGTGCCCAAATGCGGGTTTGCGCCCGCGCCCGTGTTCCGGCGGGTGGCCTCCATTCCGGTGGCCGTGGTGGACATTGCCGCAGCTCAGGGGCTGGACATCCTGGGCGATCCGGAAGCCATGCGGCAGTTTTTGAACGACCCTGATAACCGTGCCTTCCGCACAACGCTGGAGCGGGTATGATGGCAAAGATTCCGCAGAAGTTTATGGGGCTGCCCGGCAAGTTTGCGGACAGCCTCGACTACAACGACTTGCCGAAGAACTGGGCGGACAATCCCGAAGTCGTGCAGGCGGCCGAAGAACTGTACCGCGACATGGGCACAGAAAGCCCGTTCTTCAAGGCGTGGTTCGGAAACTGGCCTGCGGCAAAAGCCTATCAGGAAGTCGGAAACAAAAAGAGGCTTGAAGATGCGTTCAAGACTCCCACTGAAGGAAGCGCACCCCAAGCCTCACGGTTGATTCTGGGACAACAGCTTGATGATGTCAAGCGATCTTCCAGGGTTGTTGACGGTGAAGGCCGTCCCCTTATCGTGCATCACAACACTGACTATGTTTTTGATACGTTTTCAAAAGACAGAATAAACAGCTCCGGTGGCCGTGGTGGACATTGCCGCAGCTCAGGGGCTGGACATTCTGAGCGATCCGGAAGCCATGCGCAAATTTCTGAACGCCCCTGATAACCGTGCCTTCCGCACAACGCTGGAGCGGGTATGATGGCAAAGATTCCGCAGAAGTTTATGGGGCTGCTCGGCAAGTTTGCGGACAGCCTCGACTACAACGACTTGCCGAAGAACTGGGCGGACAATCCCGAAGTCGTGCAGGCGGCCGAAGAACTGTACCGCGACATGGGCACAGAAAGCCC
>CALUZP010000077.1 GCA_944325325.1 uncultured Desulfovibrionaceae bacterium | reverse complement strand
CAGCAGATCCACGAGCCCGTCAGGCGTCAGCCTGCGGGAGGGCAGCGCGTCGGGAGCGCACTGAGAAATGGAAGCGTTCTGACAGTTCAGGCAGTGCAGGTTGCAACCGGCCATCCCGAGCGAAAGGATTTCCGTGCCCGGATAAAAATGGAACAGCGGTTTTTTTTCGATGGGATCGAGCGCGAGCGCACAGACTCTGTTCCGGCTTGCAGCGACAATCAGGCCGTTGTCATTGCGTCGCGCGTGGCAGGATCCGGTTTCCCCCGGGGCCAGTGTACAGTGCCGCGGGCAGACAGGGCATGCAGAACGTGCTGGTTGCTGTGGCGTCATCACGCATACTCCTTTTCTGTGAGGCAGGTCGTCTTGCGGGGCTGGCGCAGCGTGCGGAATTGATCGATCCCGTACAGGCCGAGCGCGGCCCAGACAACGACAAAGCCGACCAGCTTGGCCTGTGAAAGCGGTTCCCCGCCGAGCGTTGCCCCGACAATGACCGTGACGGTCGGCATGATGTACTGCATGAAGCCGATGGTCAGCATGGTCGAACGCTGCAGGCCATAGACGTAGATCGACTGGGGCACGGCGGTCAGGAGTCCCGCGCCTGCAAACAGCCAGAGGGTTGTGGCGTCATGGTTGATGAAGGTCATGGGATCGCCGTCCGCCATCCAGAGCAGGATGCCGACGCCGATGACACTGTTGAAGCCCATTTCCAGTACCATGCCGGGCAGGACGCCTGCCGGCGCCTGTTTGCGCAGCGCAGGAAAGAATGCGGACGAAATGCCGATGCACAGAGCAAGCCAGGGGATCACGCCGTACAGCAGCGCCATGAGGCATACGCCGCCGCAGGCTACGCCCGCCGCGATGGCCTGCAGCCGGCTGAGCCGCTGCCGGAAAATAAGCGTCCCGACAAGAATGGAGGCCAGAGGCTGGATGTACTGGCCAAGGCCGACATCCAGAACGCGCCCGTTCGTGGCACCCCAGACGTTCAAAAACCAGACGAACATATGCAGGCAGCTGCCCAGGCCGATGTATGTCCAGTTGTCCCGAATCCGGAGTGCCGCGCCCATGGCCGGCCCCTCACGCGCGATCAGCAACAGCAGCAGTGCCCAGAAAAACGCGCAGATGGAGCGGTAGGAAAGGATTTCGAGCGCGGAAAGATGCTTCAGCAGCATCCAGTACAAAGGCATGAATCCCCAGCCAGTAAAGACGCACAGCAGCGTCAGGGCTCCCTTGCGTCGTGTGGCGGCGTCAAGCGTCGTGGCGGTATCACGCATGGCCGGACCTCAGAACGGCAAACATAGGCTGCCGGTTGGTGCCCATACGAAAGACAGATTCAAGTACCTTCACCCAGAGTGGCGCTTGCGTCAAGAGCCGGACGCCATAAACGTGAGCATGGAATGAGCCTTGTGACGGGCTCCAGTACAAATGCCGTCATGGGGCCGGCAGTACACAGTCAGAGGCCATACGGAACAGCATGCCTGCAGCAGGCAGGCGGGCTGGCAAATGTTTGCCATGGCGCGCAGCGTCAGGTGTCGTGCGCATGAGAAAATGCGGAGAAGCTGGTGGCGTGCGGATCGGGATCAGCCTTCTGCCTTTGAGGGACTGTCTTGCATGCGGACGTATCCTGCAATCCAGGCAGAGGACCGGTGGCGCTGCCCAGGATGATGCAGCGCGGGATGCACTCTGGCGTGCACCGTTTGTTGCGCGTGTGAATTGCTAAGGTCAGCGGCTGGTGTAGCGGCATGTGTGCGTGTCAGGTCACACAGCGGACATTGAGCGGCCCGGCGGCCGGCATAAAGGCAGATTGCACAGGCTGTTGCCGCAGGCGCATGCCACTGTAACACCGGTGAGGCGGGGTGGCGTTGCAGTGAAGACAACGGGGCAGGCTGGGAACTGAATGCGGTTTTCTTTTGTCGTGACATCGCGTAAGACAAGACTGTCCGAACGCCGTCAGGCCGGTTCGGGCCTTGTATACGATCCCGTTGCGTGGGTTCCGGCCAGGTGGCCGTCCACGCTGCAAAACCAGGCCGCGCTGTGCGGCAAGAGGCATGCCGTGATGCAGGAAGAACTTCGTACGCCGCCGCCCATGGTTCGCGTACGGCTTCAGCCGGAAGAAAAGATTGTGGAACTGCCCAGGCACAAGGTCAAAAGCGTCATGACGCTGTTGCGTGCGCTGGACATCAGGCCGGGAACAGCCATCGTTGCCCGCGGGCGCGAACTGCTCACGCCAGACAGGGCCGTGCTGCCTGGCGACGAACTTCTGGTCCGCAAAGTGACGTCGGCGGGATAGCCGGCCGGCGGCTCAGACGGCACGGTACTGTCGTGGGGGCATGACGGCAGTGCCGGTGGCTGCAGGCGGCATGTCTCCGTGCAGCGGCCGTCCTGAAAGACGCCGGTCCGGGAGCGCCGGCAGCCTGCGGCAGGAGCCCGGCAAGGACTGAACACTGACTGGGGGGAACAGACAATATGACAGATACTGGGCGTCCGCTCTCGCGTCCGCCTGAATGGCTTTACGTCAAGGCGAAACCGCTCTAACCCGATACAGGCAGGTAGGATTTCATGATGGTTAACTGTCCTTTGGCTTCAATACCTTCTTCAATCTGTGCCGGCGCAGCGCTGGTTGTGCTGCTGGCAGCGGCGTGGACGCCCCTGCTTGCTCTTGCCGGCGTCTCAGCGACCCGCTCCCGTCCGCTGAATCTGCTTGCGGTCCGCCAGCTGTACGGTCTGAATGGCCTGCTGTGGATTTTGCTGGTCCTGGCGGGGGTGGGCGGTTTGCTTATGGCCATGCCGCCGCTGCCCGAAGGAGCCAGCCCCGTGAACGGCGAATTTCTGGGGTTGGAGGGCTACGCCTGGTGGCACGGGCCGCAGCGCGTCTGGATTGGTGTGATGCTGGCCGGAGGACTTGGTGAAATCGTGCTGTCGTTCGTGCTTGCCTGCAGCTGGAAGCGGCTGCGGCCCAAATCCGCAGCGCTGTGGTGCTGTACGGCACTGCTTGTGGTGCTGCCTGTGGCTGTCGGGGTTGCCGGGCAGCGCGCCTTCTGGCCGCTGCCGATCCCGCTGGACGGGCCCATGCTTTCGGCCGGGGTGCTCATGATCCTGTGCGGGCTTGGCGTTTGTGCCGCCACCGGGCTGATCTGGCTGCTCGCGCGGCGCAACCGTGACGCGTTCGGCCGTGACTACTACGCCTTTGCCGCACGGCGCTATGCCAGAATTGCCGGATGGATCGCCATGGTGACGCTGCTCGGGCTCATGGCGCTGCTGGTGCTGATGCTTCCGCTCATGTCCGGGCTGCCGCTGACGCCCGAAACCGTTTCTCTTGCCGCCCTGCGTGACAGCGTAAGTGCGGCTGTGCTGCGCCTGCCTGAAAGGGTATGGCTTGTTCCTGCACTGCTTGTGGCGCCGCTTCTGGCTGAGCTGGCGTTTGTGCTCATTGTCCGCGACGCCGTACCCATGCGCCGCAAGCCGGCCATGCTGTGCGGCTGGCTGTGCCTTGTTTTGACCGTGATGTTGTTCACCCAGCTCCTGAGTGGGCTTATGTAGGAAAAATCAACATGAAATCACATGGTTTTAGCCTTATTATGGAAAAAACGCTCGCCGAGGTCGGCGGCGTGGCCCGCTGG
Organism: uncultured Desulfovibrionaceae bacterium; assembly: GCA_944325325.1. Lineage (GTDB taxonomy): Bacteria > Desulfobacterota > Desulfovibrionia > Desulfovibrionales > Desulfovibrionaceae > Avidesulfovibrio. The sequence goes on along the minus strand of CALUZP010000077.1, from coordinate 14,285 downwards.
TGGCGGCATGACGCCACCGGTGCAGAATTGCTTTCCGTCTGCAACAATGACGAAAACAAATGTTTTGGCGTGACCTTCCGTACGCCGCCGGACGACTCCACAGGCGTGCCGCATATCCTGGAGCACTCGGTACTGTGCGGATCGGAAAAATATCCTGTGCGCGAACCCTTTGTCGAACTGCTTAAGGGATCGCTGCAGACCTTCCTGAACGCCTTCACCTTTCCGGACAAGACCTGCTATCCTGTGGCCAGCGCCAATCTGCAGGACTTTCGCAACCTGGTGGACGTGTACCTTGACGCGGTGTTTTTCCCCAGACTTTCGGAAAACGTGTTCCGTCAGGAAGGCTGGCACGTCGAAACCGACGCCGCAGATCCCGTTTCCGGTCCGTTGAGCTACAAGGGGGTTGTCTTTAACGAGATGAAGGGCGTCTATTCCTCGCCCGATTCTGTGCTGTCCGAGCAGTCGCAGTACGCCGTCTTTCCGGACAACACCTACGGACTCGATTCCGGGGGCAATCCGGAAGTCATTCCGACCCTGTCGTATGACGCCTTCATCAACTTCCACAAGACCCTGTACCATCCGTCCAACGCACGGTTTTTCTTTTGGGGAGACGATCCGGAGGAAGGGCGCTTTGCCATGCTCGAACCTTACCTGCAGCGCTTTACGCGCGGTCAGGCCGGACCCATGGTGCCCTTGCAGCAACGGCCATCTGTCCCGCGGTTCCTTGAAGTGCCCTTTGTGGCCGGCAAGGATGAAACCAGCGGGCACATTACCATGAACTGGCTGCTGTGCGAAACTGCGGACACGGAAGAGTTGTTCCTGCTCGACATGCTCGGGCACATTCTGCAGGGATTGCCTGGATCGCCCCTGCGCAAGGCGCTCATTGAATCGGGGCTTGGCGAGGACATTGCCGGCTGCGGGCTTGAGACAGATTTGCGCCAGGCATACTATTCCGTGGGACTGCGCTCCATTGATCCGGCGCGGGCGCAGGATGTTGAGGTGCTCATCATGGACACGCTCGCCGGCCTTGCCGAAGAGGGTGTGCCCGCCGACGCTGTGGAAGCGGCCCTGAACAGCCTGGAATTTCACCTGCGTGAAAACAATACCGGCTCCTTCCCCCGCGGCCTTTCGGCCATGGTGTCCTGCCTGTCCACCTGGCTGCATGACGGCGATCCCTTCGCTCAGCTGGCCTGGGAAGCCCCCCTGTCGGCGCTCAAGGCCCGGATAGCCTCGGGCGAGCCGGTTTTTGAAAAGGCCATCCGCCGGTGGTTCCTGGATAATCCTCCGGCAACCGTGCTGCTGCTGCCGGACGCTGATCTGGCCACCCGCCGCGAAGAGGCCGAGCGTGCCCATCTTGCGGCCATCCAGGCGGGCCTGAGTCAGGCCGAAAAAGTTCAGCTGGCCGAGGAGGTCGACGCCTTCCGCAAGGCCCAGCAGACCCCTGACAGCCCGGAGGCCCTGGCCACCATCCCCGGGCTGACCGTAGCCGATCTGCCGGTTAAAAACAGGACGATTCCCACGGCGATGGCTGAGGCCGGCGGCGTGACTGCGCTGGTGCACGATCTTGACACGACAGGCATTGTCTATCCGGCGTTACTGCTGTCGCTTGAGGCCGTCCCCGCAGAACTGATGCCCCTTGTGCCGCTGTATGGCCGGGCGCTGACCGAGCTCGGCACCAGGCGGCACGACTTCGTTGCTCTGGGCACACTGGTTGCCTCGCGCACCGGAGGGCTGGGCGCCGGGCCGTCACTGCTCTCGCATGCTGGCGATCGCGCGCCGGTCGCGCACCTTGTGGTCAGCGGCAAGGCCACGGCGGAAAAGACGCCGGCACTGTTTGACCTGATGCAGGAAATCCTGCTTGAACCGGCCTTTGACAACCGTGAGCGCTTTGCCCAGATGGCCCTTGAAGAACGTGCCCGCCTGGAGCAGGGGCTCATTCCGTCCGGGCACCGCGTGGTATCCGGACGCCTTCGGGCACGGCACAGTGTGGCCGGCTGGCTTGGCGAGCTGACTTCCGGTGTGGAATATCTGGAGGCTGTACGCCGCCTGACAGAGCGCATCAGCGCCGACTGGGAAGGGGTGCTGGCCGATTTGAACCGCCTGCACACGCTGATTGTCCGCCGCAACGGCGCGCTGTTCAACCTGACTGCCGACAAACAGGGGATTGACCCGGCCCTGGCTGCCGCGTCGGCCCTGGCCCGTGCCCTGCCTGAACAGGCACTGGAAGCCGCCGTCTGGACGCCCGGCCTTGCGCCGGACAAGGAAGCGCTGATCGTGCCTTCGCAGGTCAACTATGTAGGAGCCGGATGCAATCTGTACGATACAGGTTACCGCTGGCATGCTTCGGCAGCTGTGGCGGCGCGGCATTTGCGCATGGCCTGGCTGTGGGATCAGGTGCGCGTGCAGGGTGGCGCATACGGCGCGTTCTGCACCATCGATCGCATCACAGGTGCTGTGGCGCAGGTTTCCTACCGCGATCCCAACGTTGACAGGACCCTGGCGGCGTATGCCGGATCGGCCGGCTACCTGCAGAAGCTGACGCTTTCCCAAAGGGATCTGGAGCTGGCTATTGTGGGCGCTATTGGCGATATGGACGCCTACCAGCTGCCGGACGCCCGGGGCTGGACAGCCCTTTCCCGTTATCTTGCCGGCGATGACGACGAGGCTCGCCAGCGTCGCCGTGAGGAAGTGCTGAGCACCACCGTGCAGGATTTCCATGCCTTTGGCGACGCCCTGGCCGCAGCCATGGCCACCTCGACTGTCTGCGCTCTGGGCGGCAATGGCGTGACAAAGGCTGCCGAAGAGCACGGCTGGACGGCGCGTACGCTGCTTTAGGGGGCTCTGACCGACCTGCTGCGGGGGTTGCTGAGCCGTGCGACAGAGCAAAGCCCACGGTGGAAACAGTGAACATCAGGGCCGCGTGCCGTGTGAATGTCTCTGGCGTTCACACGGCACGCGGCCTTTTGGTGTAACAGGATGACGCAGCTTGTCTGTTGCGGCAGGATCGCCCGTTGCGGCGTCCACCGGGGCAGAGTCGCGGCAATCCTGGCTAATTTTTAAGGCTGTGGATGGGGGCCGGGATGCGGCCTCCGTGGGCAATGAAGCCTGAAGCGTCACCGCCCGGCACAGGGATGATGTACGCCTCGCCAAGCAGTCCGCCAAAGCTGGCCTTTTCGCCAACGCCCTTGCCCGGCACGGGGATGACCCGGACGGCGGTAGTTTTGGAATTGATCATGCCGATGGCCATTTCGTCGGCGATGATGCCCGCGATGGTGGAGGCCGGCGTGTCTCCTGGAATGGCGATCATGTCAAGACCCACGGAACAGACGCTGGTCAGCGCCTCCAGTTTTTCGATGCTGAGCGCGCCCGCCCGCGTTGCCGCTTCGATGCTCGAATCTTCGGAAACCGGGATAAACGCGCCGGACAGTCCGCCCACATGGGAGGAGGCGAACGAGCCGCCTTTCTTGACGGCGTCGTTGAGCATGGCCAGTACGGCGGTGGAACCCGGCGCGCCGATGGAGGACAGACCGAGGCTCTGGAAAATTTCACCTACCGAGTCGCCCACAGCAGGCGTAGGCGCAAGCGACAGGTCGGCCACGCCAAAGGGCACATTGAGCTGGCGGGCGACTTCGCCGCCGATGATTTCTCCTACGCGCGTCACTTTGTAGGCCGTATGTTTGATAACTTCGGCGGCCTGACCGAGGGTGAGCTGCGGGTTGCGGCTGACGGCGCGGTCAATGGCCTTCTTGACCACGCCGGGGCCGGACACGCCCACATTGATCACCACATCCGGCTCGCCGACGCCCAGATACGCGCCGGCCATGAACGGCACGTCTGACGGAATGTTGGCAAAGACAACCAGCTTGGCGCAACCGAGACCGTCGCGGTCGGCTGTGGCCGCGGCCACATCCAGGATAGTCTGGCCCATGAGGGCCACGGCGTCCATATTGATGCCGCAGCGCGACGAGGCCACGTTGATGGAAGAGCAGATCCGGTCGGTTACGGCCAGCGCTTCGGGCAGCGAGTCGATGAGTGCCCGTTCGCCGGGGGTCATGCCTTTTTCCACCAGACAGCCGAAACCGCCCAGGAAGTCAACGCCGGCTTCTTTGGCCGATTCGTCCAGCACCCGGCAGGCACGGACCATCTGAGCGCGGGAGAAGGACGCGCCGACTACCCCGATGGGACTGACGCTGATGCGCTTGTTGACCACGGGGATGCCGTAGCGCTCGCCGACCTCGTTGCACACGCGCACCAGTGTGGAAGCGTATTTGTTGATTTTGGCGCGCACCTTGTAGGCAAACATGTCGAAATCGTGACTGGCGCAGTCAAACAGGCTGATGCCCAGGGTGACGGTGCGCACGTCGAGGTGCTCGTTGCGGAGCATGTTCAGTGTGCTGAGAACTTCATTTTCTGTAAGCATTGCAAGATCCTCATGGTGTGGGGCTGGCCTGCTGCGGCTTTCCCTCAGGCGGCCGGAACGATAGCCTGCCTGAAAGACGCCGTGCCGGTGTTGAGCGGGCGTTGATGGCGGACGCGCCGCGCGGCCGCGTTCCTCTCGGACGGGGTGCTGCAGGGCTTCCGGGACCGGGCGCGGGCAGCAGGGCCGGTTGTGCGGCTGCTTTGCCGTCAGGACGGCAGGATGGCCGGATACCGCTTCTGCACCCCTGATCAGACAGTCTGGCTGGCAGGGGCAAGGCGCATGCTCCGGCTGGCGTCCGGAATGCTGGGGGGGTGTGCGTCTGTGGTTCTGGCGTGCACAGCGCTCCTGCATCCGCTGAAGCCGGTCAGGCTGGCTTTACAGGGGCGAAACCCTGTGCAGCGCTTCAAAAATATCCCGATGCTGGATGCTCAGCTGCAGCCCGAGCTCCTCGGCCTTGGCAAGCAGCGTGCGCCTGAAGGCGCTGCGGTCGACACTGATCGGCAGAGCCACTTCAAAGACCAGCAGGCACGAGCCGTCGTCCAGTTCCGGAAGGATGGCCTTCAGGTTTTCGATATTGACGTCATGCTCGGCAAAAATGCGTGAAATGGACGAGATTACGTCCAGCCGGTCGGGACCCGTGACTGTGACGACAAAGGGCTCGCTGGGCGGCGGGGTGAATGCGCTGCCCTGTTCGAAGGGGTGCACGTTCACTGTAAGGTGCATGCCCCGCTCTGCAACGCGTCTGGCAAGCTGCTTTTGAACAGAGTCCGGGGCAACGCCATCAGGCAGGGCTACCACGAAAATAGCGGCAAACTGCCCTTGCAGGATGGTTTGCGTTACGGCCTCAATGTTGACCTTGAGTGTGGACAGGACATCCGAAACCAGATAGACCACGCCGGGGCAGTCCAGCCCGATGACACTGATGACGACTGTTTTCATGAACGGCTCTCCGAAAAATCGCTTCTGCCTCACCAGGGCCCTGCAGCGCACTGGTTCCGCACGCCTTCTTTTTGCCAGCCGACGCACGCGCTTGGCAAGAGAAAAAAAGGCGGATACACTTCCAGGCTGCGATTGAAACAACAACGATCGAGGGGATATGCGTCAGGAACCTGTAAAGGCTTATGGTAACCTGCACCCTGCTGACGGACGGGCGCTGCAGGCGCTGGAAGCGGTTTTTGACTCCTGGGGGCTTACGGTGGAGCTGGAGCTTGCCGGTTCCAACGGGGATCTGCTGCGCCTCGGCTTTGAAGGCGTTTTTTTCCCGGAGGACGATGCCGTTGAGGCGATCAGACCGTTTCTGACACCGGCCTCGACCGGCAAGCTGGACATCCTGAATTTTGAGGACTGGACACTGACCCGCTACACGTTTGACGCCGGCCGGCTTTGTCGGGGGCAGCGCGATCTCAACCAGGTTCTCGAGTATTCAGGGCACTGAGGCGCACTCCGGGCGGGCAGGGCACGGTCTGTGCACCGTCAGAGGGGACAGAACGTTTTCCCTGTGGCTGCGCCAGGGGAGCCGGGGTCCGTTGGGCAATCAACAGTGCGGCAGGAGTGACGGCCATGGCGGCGAAAGTGTTGATTATCGATGACGAGGAGGCCATCCGCTTCTCGTTGCGCGGCATTCTGGAAGATGAGGGCTACGAAGTCCTTGAGGCCGGTTCTGCCGAAGAGGGCCTGGCTCTGGTGGACAGTGCCGCGCCGGATCTTGTTTTTCTGGATGTCTGGCTGCCGGGGATGGACGGACTTGCCGCACAGGAGACGCTGCATGCGGCGCATCCTGAACTGCCGGTAATCATCATTTCAGGCCATGGCTCCATTGAAACCGCAGTCACGGCCATCCGGCAGGGCGCGTACGACTTTATCGAGAAGCCCCTGTCACTGGACAAGGTTGTCATCATCGCCGCGCGGGCCCTTGAAACAGGCTCGCTGCGCCGGGAGAACGCCCTGCTGAAAACAGCCCAGCCGGAGCAGGATCAGCTGATCGGGCAGTCGCCGGTCATGAAGAAATTTCTTGAGATGCTGCACCGTGTCGCACCGACGGACGCCTGGGTGCTGCTGACAGGCGAAAACGGAACGGGCAAGGAGCTGGCCGCACGGGCCCTGCACGCAGGCAGCCGGCGTGCTTCCGAGCCGCTTGTGGCGGTCAACTGTGCGGCCATTCCCGAGGAACTGATTGAGAGCGAGCTGTTCGGCCACGAGAAAGGCGCCTTCACCAGTGCCGAAGGCGCGCGGATAGGCCGTTTTGAAATGGCCAACAAGGGAACGCTCTTCCTTGATGAAATCGGTGATATGAGCCTGCGCACCCAGGCCAAGATTCTGCGTATCCTGCAGGAGCAGAGTTTCGAACGCGTGGGAGGAACGCGCACCATCCGGGTTGACGTGCGCGTGATTGCCGCAACGAACAAAAACCTTGAAGAAGCCATTGCCGCCGGCACGTTTCGTGAAGACCTGTATTACCGGCTGCGGGTGGTGCCGCTGCATCTGCCGCCGCTGCGGGAACGCACAGGCGACGTGCGCCCGCTGCTCATGACCTTTATCGGCCGGCAGGAGCGCATGCACGGTTTTCGTGCGCCGGAGTTTTCGGAAGAGGCGCTGCGTGCGCTTGAGGCCTACAGCTGGCCCGGCAACGTGCGTGAACTGCGCAATTTTGCCGAACGCATGGCTATCCTGTATGCGGGCCGGACCATCACCCTGGCTGATCTGCCGCCGGAAATGGCCGCATGCTGCCCGCCCATGCAGGACGGTGACAGTGCGGACGACGATCTGTTGAGCCTGGATTTCAAGTCGGCCCGCGCCGCCTTTGAGGCCCGTTACCTGACGGCGCGCCTGCGTGAGTGCGGCGGCAACGTGACCCGGCTGGCTGAAAGCGTGGGGCTGGAAAGAAGCTATCTGCACCGCAAGCTGAAGGGGCTTGGCCTGCGTACCGAATAGTCCCGTCCGGCCAGAGGCGGGTGCTGGACTTCCTGCCAGCCTCCGGGGCAGAGGCTTCGTTGACAGGCCAGGTGGCCGATGCTATCGTTTTGACATTGGCCCGAACAGACATTTTGGCAAGGAGGTAACGGGGATGGCCGACGATTCGTTATATGGCGCCGCACAGGCGTTGCAGGGCGATCCATCCATGGAACGCGTTACGCTCCGGCTTGACAACGGTGCAACAATGCAGTTCACGGGCCGGCAGTTTGCCGGGGGCTCCTGGTATGATGAGGAGTCTGCAACCCTGACCCGGCAGACACTCTACGTCACGTCTGCCAATGAACAGGTCTACGCGCTGACCACAGCGCGGGGGGGCCAGCGCAGCCGGCGCGCCTATCGGATTTCGGTCCAGGATGATTTGTGCACCATCCACGACGGCAGGCAGGAAATGACGATTGAGCTGCCCCTGCTTCTGCTGGCCGTTCAGGCTCTTGTGGGGCTGGACAAGCAGGTGTCGCCCTCGATTGATCTTGCTGTGGTGGAGGATACGCTGCGCGCAGCGAACTGCTGAGCCGTCCACGGCCTGCCAGTTCCGGTGCGCCCGTGTTCCCGCTTTACAGACACGTTTTTTCCCGCCTTTGCACCTGCCGAAGCCCTTGTTGCAGAGCTGCCCCCGCCTGGCGTCTCTGGTGCAGGCGTCTGCTTTTGCCGCCAGTCAGCTTTGTCCGGGCTGTTTTTTCTGGAGAATCCTGCCTGCAGAGAGGCCACAGCATATCGGGGGGCACCCCTCACGCTGTGTGCCCTGTGCGCAGTGCGGGATGCACTGTACTGCCGCAATGCCGTGCACAGTCTGGATTGCGGTTGCAGCCTTCCCCTCCGGAACAGGCAGCAAGATCCGGAAAAAACAGACGCCTAACCAGAATCAGAAGGAATACCCGATGAAGCTTTGCAACATCCTGGCAGAAGGAGCTGTCCATCTGGCCCTGTATGATGAGGCCGGCATTGTCGATTTGACCGCCGCAGGCTTTCCGTATGCCATGGAGCAGGTAGTGCAGGGGCAGGGCAGGCAGGAGCTGACACGTCTTGCGTCCGCGGGACTGGTGCCGGTCAGCAGTCCCCGTCTGGCCAACGTGATCAGCCGGCCGGGAAAAATTCTCTGTGTGGGGCTGAATTACCCGACACATGCCGCCAACGTCCAGATGGATCTGACCAGGGAACCGGTGCTGTTTGCCAAGTTTTCCGACGCGCTGGCTCCGTCGGGAGCCGTGATTGATCTGCCGACCTGGGAGCGCAGCTACGACTATGAGGCGGAGCTTGTGGTGGTCATCGGCAGGGAAACATGGAATGTCAGTGTTGACGACGCGCTGGAGCATGTTTTCGGGTATACCTGCGGCAACGATTTGAGCTGTCGTGCGCCACAGGTGCGCAGCAGTCAGTGGCTTATCGGCAAGACCCTGCCGGGGTTTGCCCCCTGCGGGCCCTGCATCGTCACGGCGGACGACTTTGATCCCGGCGTCAGTCATGCGCTTACCTGCACGGTGAACGGTGAGTTGCGCCAGAATGACGACATCACAAGCATGATCTTCAGCTGCGCCAGGATTATCAGCTACGCGTCACGGTATATGAAGCTGGAACCGGGCGACCTGATTTTTACAGGCACGCCGAGCGGTGTCGCCTGTGAACGTCCGAAAGCCGAACGGACATGGCTGAAGGCCGGCGATGTGATTGAAGTGCACATCGACGGCATAGGCACGCTGACCAATACATTGTGCCAGAACTGCGCGTCCTGAGGGCAGAGGACCACACGGGCCCGGTCTGCGCCCAGACACCGGGTTTGCAGGCCGGTGCAAGCACGCTCCTGCACACGGCGCGCTGTCTTCAGAGCTGTTAGGGGCGGGCTGCTGCTCTTCAGACACGACAAAGGCCGGGGAAGTCCCCGGCCTTTGTGTTCTTCGGGCCGCCACCGGAGGATCCGGTGGCGGGGCAAAAGGGAACTAGCCCTGCTTGCCGGCACCCTTCAGACCGTACATGGTCGTGGAGCCGGAGGACCAGTATTCCATCACTTCTTCGTTCACAAGCACAGACAGAATGTGCTTCACTTCGCGGGCCGACTTGTTCGGGAACAGTTCGACGAAGTTGTTGAAATAGAACTTCGACTTGCTGCCGGCCTTGGACTTCAGGAAGTTCACGACGGTTTCGCGATCTTCTTCGGTCACGGTGGAGACGGCGCCGCCTTCATGATCGCCGGCGTGGCCGATATAGGCGTCCACATCGGTGAACTTGAACTGGGTGCTCTGGCGCCAGGTGTAGTAGGCCGGATCGCGGAAGTCGTCGATCAGGTGGTGCGAGAACTCAATGCCAGTCAGTTCAAAGAACTTTTCCCAGCCGATACGTTCGGCCCAGTCGCCCAGGCGTTCGTACTTGTTGGCGTTCTCAGCGTAGACTTCGATGATGTGCTTGACGGTATCGGTCAGGGTCTTCCAACGGGGCGGTTCGTTGGGGATGTAGGCCACGACCACCTTGGAGAACTTGGGCATGGAGATGCGGTTGGAGACCTTGCCGCCGACCATGATCACGCAGCCGTCGCCTTCACCGTCGGAGATGGGCAGGGCCGGGCACATGGTGTAGCAGTTGCCGCAGTACATGCAGCGGTCGTTCTTGATGGCCACGGAGTTGACCTTCTGTCCGTCATGCTCAACCTTCACCGGGCGCACGGCGGCGGTGGGGCAGGCGGCGACGGCCAGCGGGATTTCGCACAGCTGGTCAACCCATTCGTTGTCGATCATCGGGGGCTTGCGGTGAATGCCCACGATACCGATGTCGGAGCAGTGCACGGCGCCGCACATGTTCAGACAGCAGGCCAGCGAGATGCGCAGGGGCGCAGGCAGACGCATGGACTGGAAGTCGTCAAACACGGTGTCCATGATGGCCTTGACCGGGCCGGAAGCGTCGGTGGCCGGCGTGTGGCAGTGCACCCAGCCCTGGGTGTGCACGATGTTGGAGATGCCGGCGCCGGTGCCGCCCACGGGGAAGGCGTAGGAGCCGCCCGCGAACTTGCGGCTGGCAAGGTCAGCGCGCAGGGGTTCCAGCTTGGCTTCGTCAGAGACAAGGAATTCCACGTTGTTACGCGTGGTGAAGCGGAAGTGGCCGTCGCAGTACTTGTCGGCGATGTCACAGATTTCGCGGATGTGCGTGGTGGACATCAGACGGGAAGCGCCGCAGCGGACGGTGTAGATCTTGTCGCCGGATTCGGCCACATGGACCAGCACGCCGGGGGCAAGAATTTCGTGATACAGCCACTTGCCAAAGTTCTTGGCAATGACGGGCGGGAAGAACTCGTCATATTTGCGGGGACCGATGTCGGAAATACGACCTTCCATCGGCTTGCTGGGATCATATCCTGAAGAAATAAACGCCATGGTTCTATTCCCCCTGTGCGTTAGCGTTGATGTCTCTGACGGTAAGCCGTCAGGTCACGGGTCCAGCCGCCGGGCACTTCTTCTTCCTTGAAGAAGATGTACGGGTTGGCGCGAGGAGACTTCACATGCTGGGGAATGGCCGAGATTTCGGTGGCTTCAAGCAGCTTCTGGAAGGAGAGGCGCTTGATGGTTTCACCGACACGTTCACGGTTCTTGCCTTCTTCCATCCACCAATCCCAAATCTTTTCAATGAGTTCCTTGACTTCATTGTAGGGGGCTTCGGTGGGGATGAAGGGCACGAGCAGCGAGCCCATCTGGGCGCCGTCGAGGATCGGGGCCTTGGCGCCCACGAGGATGGAAGCGCCGCGTTCGTCGCCGATGTGCAGGGCGCGGGGCATGACGTTGATGCAGTGCATGCAGCGCACGCATTCGCGGTTGTTGATGGTCAGCTTGGAGCCGTCCCACTTCATGCACTTGGAGGGGCAGAGGTTGACGACTTCGGCTTCGATGTCGAATGCGCCCCAGTCACGGCCGGCATGAGCGCCCGCGTTGGGCTTGTATTCGCCACCCACATAGGCCTTGACGGCTTCCTGGTCGATCTTGATGTCGGCCTTCCAGGTCCCCACGACGGCGAAGGCGGAACGGGCCATGGCGAACACGCAGCCGTTGGGGCAGCCGTCGAACTTGAACTTGAACTTGTAGGGGAAGGCCGGACGGTGCAGTTCGTCCTGGTAGTCCTGGGTGAGCTGATAGCACATGTCCTGCGTGTTGTAGCAGGCAAATTCGCAGCGGCTCTGGCCGAGGCAGGCTTCCGGCGTACGCAGGTTGGAGCCGGAGCCACCGAGGTCGGTGTGCATCTTGTGGGTCAGGTCATGGAAGATTTCTTCCAGCTGCGGGGTCTGCGTGCCAAGCAGCACGATGTCGCCCGTGGAACCGTGCATGTTGGTCAGGCCGGAACCGCGCAGATCCCAGATGTCGCACAGCTGACGGATGTAGTCGCTGTTGTAGTACTTGCCGGAGGGCTGGGCCACACGGATGGTGTGGAAGTGGGCCACGCCGGGGAACATCTGGGGCTGGTCGCAGTAACGGCCGATAACGCCGCCGCCGTAACCGAACACGCCCACGATACCGCCGTGCTTCCAGTGGGTTTCCTTGTCTTCATAAGACAGTTCAAGCACGCCAAGAAGGTCTTCCGGGGCGTCAGCCGGAATCTGATAATCCAGACCCTTGGGATTCGCGGCCCGGTTGGCAACCTCCTGCTTGATGTCGGACACGAAGCTGGGCCAGGGCCCGGATTCAAGTTGGTCCAACATGGGGGTTGAATGTTTCGCCATTACCTTACCTCCACATTTATGTAGTTAATCCGCGCTGAAACAGGCCACATGCCTGTTTGCAGATCCGGGGAAGGAGCACGCGGATCCCTTTACACCCCGGCTTGGAGACGTAACTCAATGCAGCTCTACCGTGCTTCGTGGCGAAATGTCAAGGGAATCGACCCGGGGCAGAGGTGTTGCAGCGTGTGTTTTTTAGATGAGAATCAACCGTTGGTGCGAGTTATGCATAAGGTCTGAGCTGTCCTGGAGGCGTATGGCGTCCAGGCCGTGCTGCGCCCTGTGCCGGTCAGCCGGGATTTGTCAGGCGGGCTGTCTGCCAGGCGCAGCCTCAGGGATTCCAGGCGGAACGCCTGGCGTTGCATGGCGTTCGGACAAGCCGCAGCCGGAGAAAGATGAGCCGGGTGCTGTCTCAGTCTCGCGCCGGCAGTTTCATGCCGCCTGTGGATCCTTAAAAAGCATAACCGGGGCCACCGGCAGAGGCTTCCTGCGGTATGGCAGAAAGATGACGCAGCCGTTGGCAGTGTGTCACGGCAGTCCGCGCGGAAAGGCCTGGCCGTGCAGGCGCGGTCCCTGCTGAGGGTGTCCCGTGCATGGCAGGGGTCAAGAAGGCAGGGGAGGGATACGGGCCTGCCGGGAAGAGACGTGCCCGAGAATGGCAAAAATCCGGATACGCCGGGCCACGCAGCCCTGCTGCAAAAGGCGCCTGAAACGGCTGATTCGTTGTGCCAACATGCCCTTGAAGGCTTTACCTGACCGCGCCGTCATGATAAGAGAAATATCCACCGCCGGGAACGGAAGACGACCAGCAGGACGCTTTCGGAGGGCTCCCGGGAACTTAAGGAGGCCGAGCATGTTTAAGGGAGCATTTACTGCGTTGGTGACGCCATTCAAGAATGGAATGGTGGACGAAGAAGCGTTTCGCCAGCATGTCGAGCGCCAGATTGAGCTTGGCATTCACGGGCTGGTGCCCTGTGGAACAACGGGGGAATCGGCGACGCTCAGTCATGCGGAGCATGAGGCGGTCATCAAAATGTGCGTGGAGCAGACCCGGGGCCGCGTGCCGGTCATTGCAGGCGCCGGATCCAACAATACGGCAGAGGCCATCAGCCTCTCTCGCTGTGCCAAGGCTGCCGGGGCCGATGCTGTGCTGCACATCACGCCATATTACAACAAACCGACGCAGGAAGGCCTCTACCAGCATTTTAAAGCTATTGGAGAGGCTGTATCGCTGCCCATCATCATGTACAACGTGCCCGGGCGCACCGGCTGCAACCTTGCCCCTGAGACAGTGGCCCGCATCGCCAGGGACGTGCCCGGCGTCGTAGGCATCAAGGAAGCCACGGCAAACATGACGGTAGCTTCCAACATCATTGAGCAGTGCGGCCCTGACTTCTGCGTGCTTTCCGGTGACGATTTCACGGTGCTGCCGGCCATGTCGCTGGGAGCGAAAGGGGTCATTTCAGTGACGGCCAACGTGGTGCCCGACAAGGTTGCGGCGCTGTGCAACGCGGTTTTTGCCGGTGACTATGCCAAAGCCCGTCGTCTCCACTACGAGCTTGAACCCCTCAATCGGGCGATGTTCCTTGAAACCAATCCTGTCCCCGCAAAGATCGCCATGTCCATGCTTGGCCGGATGTCTCCGGAGCTGCGCCTGCCGCTTGTGCCGCTGCAGCCCAAGAACGAGGCGGCCCTGCGTGACATCCTGACGCGTGCGGGCCTGCTTGGCTAATCTTTTTTCTGTTAACATCCGCAATTCCGCAATGAACGCCCTGGGGCCTGCCGTAGTTTCCCGGCGGGCCCTGTAAGGTTGCGGGCAACGTGCAAAAAAACGGTTTCTGGAGGCTCAGAAAACATGGCTGAGAATAATTTTAAGAAATGTGAGGCGCCGGTTGGCGACGCAGAACTGGATGCGCTGGCCGAAATGGCCGGCCATCCTCTGCCTGCCGATTTCAGGGCGCACTACAAAAAGCGCAACGGCGGCGTCCCCGAGCGCGCTTGGTGGGACAGTCTCGACGAATTTCCCCCCTGCATGGTGAACGAGTTTTATGCCGTGGCCAAAGGACGGCGCACTGTGGAATCGCTGCTGCGCAAGCTGCGTGACAAGAAGCTCGTGCCCGATCATCTGCTGCCGTTTGCTGTGGGGCAGCATGCCAATCAGTATTTCTGCCTGGATCTCAAGTCGGGGGCTGTTGTCCACTA
>CALUZP010000076.1 GCA_944325325.1 uncultured Desulfovibrionaceae bacterium | reverse complement strand
AATTACGCTGGCCATTTTCTTTCTGCTGGCTGCCGGCTTTTTGATTGCCTGTGTGCTTCTGGCGGCAAGCCGGCAGTTCTGGCTGGTACCGCTGCTGGTCTTTGCCGCATTTTCGGCAGTATTCTATGTGGCGCCGCCTGTCCGTTACGGACACAGGGGCTTTGGCGAGCTTTTCGTTGCTCTGAATATGGGATTTTTGATGGTGTGCGGCACGCATGCCGTTCTGGCAGGAACTTTTTCGCCACGCTCGCTAGCCTTCGGACTGCCTGTCGGGCTGATGGTTGCAGGCATTCTGTACTTTCAGAGCTTACCGGAAATCGAGACTGACGCCATGGCAGACAAACGTACGCTGGCGGTACACCTTGGCAAGCAGCGGGCAAAGCTGATTTTCGACATCTGGTGGCCGGTGGTCTGGGTCATCATGCTCAATCTCTGGGCATCGGGCCTTGTAGGCTGGCCTGTGGCGCTGGGACTTCTCACCATACCGCTTTATGTGCGGGCTTCCCGCCTGCTGCATGCCGCACGCTCGTCGGAAGACTGGCTGGCTCTGGACGGACATGGCGGTCTTGTGCGCAAGTTGTATCTGCTGAATGGCATTGCCCTGGTGGCCGGTGCTTTTTGGATATAGCGGCCAGTCCTGTAACTGGCAGGCATGAGATGGCCTGCGTGTCTCTGGGAAGGCCAGAACATGGGCGCCGGGTTATAACGAGGATGCAGAAGGCATCCAGATTGCTGGCTGTGATTGCCCGGCCGGGAGGCCTGGCCTTTTGTGATGAACGATGGGACAGGATATGTGCTGTACGGGGAATGGTTCAATCTGGCCTGCTGCTCGAGCGTATTCGGCAAGGCGTGAGAAGACGTAATGTGCCATCGACCGGTCTCGCAGGGGGCCAGGAGGGCCCGGGCAGGCCGGACACGGCAAGCCCCTTTGACAAAAGGCCGCGTTCAGGTAAACATGATCATCCCGCTGAATGCGTCTGGCGGGTTTCGATTAACCCTTTTGCTGTGTGCTGAGGTAACCATGCGTGCAGAGCAATGCCTGACGGCCGCATTTAAGACCGTTTTGTCTGAAAGCCATTTTGACTGGCCTGCCAAGGCCGTTATTGAGCCGCCCAGGGATGCCCGGCATGGAGACTTGGCGTCCAACATGGCCATGGTACTGGCCAAGCAGGCCGGACAGGCCCCGAGAGAACTGGCCGCAACGATGGCAGAGGCCCTGCGTAAAGCCGAACCGGCGCTGTCGTCGGTGGAGATTGCCGGTCCTGGATTTCTGAATGTGACGTTCAGCCCGGATTTCTGGCGCGAGGTTGTCATGCGCGTGGAGCGGGGCGGCAAGGCGTTTGGAGCGGGGAACAGCGGAGCAGGGAAAAAGATCCAGGTAGAATTTGTCTCTGCCAACCCGACAGGGCCGCTGCATATCGGGCACGGACGCGGTGCAGCTGTTGGCGACAGTCTGATGCGCGTGTTGCGGTTTGCCGGATATGATGCGCAGTCAGAGTATTATATTAATGATGCAGGAAGGCAGATGCGTCTGCTTGGTTTGTCTGTCTGGCTGCGGGTGAAGGAGCAGTCAGGACTGCCCGTCGAGTGGCCTGAGGAATATTATCGTGGTTCCTATATTGCCGACATCGCACACGATATGCTGGCTGAAGATCCCCATCTTGCCAAGCTGTCTGACGAGGAAGGGCAGCAGCGCTGTTATGAAAAGGGCATGGCGGTCATATTTGAAGGCATCAAAGAGGATTTGGCAGAGTTTAGGGTACAGCACGACGTGTGGTTTTCGGAAAAGACACTGGTCGACAGCGGCGCTGTGGATCAGGCTTTTGAAACGTTGAACGCGGCCGGGCTGACGTACGAGCAGGATGGAGCTCTGTGGTTCAAGAGCACGATGTTCGGTGACGACAGGGATCGCGTACTACGCAAGTCTGACGGATCGTTGACGTATTTTGCGTCGGACATCGCCTACCATCACAACAAGTACAAGCGTGGATTCAACGAACTGGTGGACGTATGGGGCGCAGATCATCACGGTTATGTGCCCCGGATGCGTGCAGCAGTGCAGGCGCTGCAGCAGCCTGTCGAGTCATTCCATGTGGTGCTTATTCAGCTTGTGAACCTGATCAAGAACGGCGAACAGGTTGCCATGTCTACTCGCGCAGGGCAGTTTGAAACACTGGCTGACGTGGTGCGCGAGGTTGGTGTGGATGCCACGCGGTTCATGTTCCTTCTGCGCAAGGCTGACAGCCCGCTCGATTTTGATCTTGATCTGGTGCGCCAGCGCAGCATGGATAATCCCGTGTACTATGTACAGTACGCACACGCGCGCATCTGCGCCATGCTGCGCAAGAGTGCAGAGAGCGGCGTGGCTCTGCCGGCGCGGAGTACTCCAGAAATGCTGGCAGCGCTGGAAGACGCTGATGAACTGGCTTTGCTGAGGACGCTTGACCAGTTTGAAAACGTAACTGCCAGTGCCGCCGAACAGCTGGCGCCGCAGTATGTAAGCCATTATCTGATGGAGCTTGCCGGACAGCTGCACAGCTATTATGCCAGTCATCCTGTGCTCCAGGCTGCTGATCCGAAACAGGTGCCAGCCCGTCTGGCGCTGTTGCGGGCTGTGCGTCAGGTGCTTGCCAACGGTCTTGACCTGCTGGGCGTTTCTGCTCCGGACAGTATGTAGCGTCTTCGGGTGGATCGCGTCATGTTCAATCTGAAGTCATTGTTTTCAGCGCACAATGCGCTGCGGTCACACCGTAATGCAAGGGAAGCCTCTGCCCAGCCCAAGGACGAGAGAGCTGGTCGGACAGGCTGGAAGGGGCTGACGATCACGCTCAGCGTTGGCGGTGTCTTGGCTTCAGGTATCGGATTGGTTGTCCTTCTGGCATGGGTGTTCTTTTTTGGAATCATTGTTGGGCGGGGATACAATCCGGAAACGACGGTGCCGGGAGCGGCGCTCCTGGCAAAAATTGATCCGGATCCCGCGGAAGAGACGCCTGAAAGTACGATCCTGAGTGCTGAGGAGCTGACGTTCTTTCGCGAACTTAAGCAGCCTGAAGGTGCGGCGGCACCGGCTCATCCGGTTGCCAAGCCGCAGGCTCAGGTCAGGCCGCCTGCGAATGGTGCGTCTGCCCAGCCGGTTCAGCAGGCCGCACGTGAGACTGTTCCCCCGCAGACGTCGAAGAAGGCGGGCAGCGTGGCCGATGAGAGGATGCAGGATTTTGTTTTTCAGGTGGCTACCTATAAATCGCCTGAACCTGCTGAGGCACTGCGTGAGCGGCTGGAAGGACTCGGTATGAGGACGCGGCTGTCCAACGAAAAGACATCCAGCGGGAAAAGCCGTTGGTACAGGGTCCATGTGCTGTTCCGCGGTACTGAGGAGGCTGCGGCCGGTATCAAGGCTGATCTGGCCGCTATCGGCATTCATGACGCGCTGATCATTTCCCGCAAACCCGTACGGTAAAGGCGTGCAGGGCAGATGCATCATTGAAGTCTCCTGGAAAGTCTGGCAGGTATGCGTATCAGTAGACGCCAACGCGGTCTTGTTGTGCGTGGCTGCTGTGCTGCGGCCTGCTGGCACGGTGACGTGAGAAGCCGGCACCAGGGCTGTGCTGTACACAGAAGTTAAAGGTATGCCTGTATCTTGGCAGCAAGGCGACATTCAAGCCTTTTGTATCGGGTTCAGGGGCGTTGTGCCCGGCTGTGCCTATTCCCATGCGATTCCGGCTGACGGGTAGGCTCCCCTGTCTTATTCCTCTGTCAGGTTTTGACCTGGACGACTCGTCATACTGCCTTTTGCGGACGTCAGCCATAGAGCGATGAAGGCCGATGCTGCCCATAAGGCGCTGTTGTTTTGGAAATCATCCAGTCAGGTCGATGCGGGGTTCAGCCATGCAGGGAAGGACTGCCAGCCCCGTGCCGGTGCACGCCGGCCTGCCGACTATTGAAAGAGGGTAACATATGCAGTATCTGGCCGGCTTGGGCCACTGGTCGCTGTCCATATTGGCGACGCTGGGAGAATTTTTGCTGTTCTTTGTGGACGGCGTTCGCCATGTGTTTACGACGCCAAAACTGCTGCCCAAAATTGTGCGACAGATGCACGCCATTGGTGTGCAGTCGCTTTTCGTGATTGTGCTTATCGGTCTGTTTACCGGTCTGGTGTTGGGCCTTCAGGGCTACTATGTGCTTGTCAAGTTCGGTTCCACCGGATTTCTTGGCGCGGCGGTATCGCTGACGCTGGTACGGGAACTCGGCCCTGTCCTGACAGCCATCATGCTGACAGGACGTGCGGGATCGGCCATGGTGGCTGAGATTGGTGTCATGCGTATTACTGATCAGATCGACGCACTCGAAGTGATGGACATCCCCGGTATGGGGTATCTGGTGGCCCCACGGTTTGTTGCCGCAGTGCTTGTTTTTCCTCTGCTGACCTCAATTTTTGATGTTGTCGGTATTCTGGGCGGGTATCTGACCGGCGTGCAGCTGCTGGGCATCAGTGAAGGTGTTTACTTTGGCCGGATTGAGGCCTCGCTGACCATGACTGACATTGTGGAAGGCATACTCAAGTCTGTTGTATTTGCGTTGTTGATGACGCTGATCTGCTGCCGGCAGGGCTACAATGCTCACAAGCGCACTGATGGCAAGGGGCCGGAGGCTGTGGCCAACGCAACCACTTCAGCCGTGGTGATTTCGTGTGTGGCCGTGCTGGTTGCTGACTATGTATTGACATCTTCCATGTTGCGGTGAGGCCATGACGCAGAAAGTATTTCACGGTGTGGACAGCCATAGTGCATGGGATATCCGAATCGAGCGACTGCGCGCAGGCTATGGTGATCGTGTGGTGCTGGATGATGTGAGTACTGAGTTCCCGGCAGGGGCCATCAGCATGGTGCTTGGCGAATCGGGGTGCGGCAAGTCGACGCTGCTGCGGCACATCGTCGGTTTGGCCAGGCCAATGGCTGGTCGGATTCTTTATGGCGGGCAGGACTTTTTTGCGTTGCCGCCAGCTTATTTTCGTCGTGTGCGGCGGCGTTTTGGGGTGCTGTTCCAGGATGGAGCACTGCTTGGCTCGCTGACTCTGGCCGAAAACGTGGGTCTGCCTCTCAGTGAACATACCAGGCTTAAGCCACGCGTAGTTCGCGAAGCGGCGTTACGGACATTGTCCCTGGTGGGCCTTGAGCCTTTTGCTGATTACTATCCCCATGAGCTGTCAGGCGGCATGCGCAAGCGCGGCGGCCTGGCCAGGGCCATTGTGACCGAACCTCCAGTGCTGTTCTGCGATGAGCCGACATCCGGTCTTGATCCTATCAACGCGGCGCAGATGGATCAGCTTCTCCTGGACATGAAGGCCCGCTACCCGCAGATGACGCTGGTCGTGGTGACCCATGATCTGTCCAGTGTACGACGGATTGCAGATCATGTG
>CALUZP010000075.1 GCA_944325325.1 uncultured Desulfovibrionaceae bacterium | reverse complement strand
TACTGATCCCGTTCTTCGCGCTTTTGGAGGCACTGACCTGTACCGGCACCGGCGTCATGCGCCGGACTGCGTGGAGGCAGGCTGTGCTGAAGGGCAGAATTCCGCCATTTCGCATTCGTTGCAGCGGGGTTTGCGGGCGTCACAGACATGGCGGCCGAACCAGACGAGGCGGTGATTGACGTTGCCCCATTCTTCCCGTGGGAACAATGCCATGAGATCGCGTTCCGCCCGCACGGGATCGCGGTGCTCTGTCAGGCCGAGGCGGACGGCAATGCGGCCTACATGGGTGTCCACAGCCAGGCCTTCGTTGATGCCGAACGCGCCCCAGAGCACGACGTTGGCTGTTTTGCGGGCTACGCCTGGCAGGGTAGTGAGTTCGGCAATGGTGCGCGGGAGCTTGCCGCCGTATACGTCGGTAACGCGCCGCGCGGCCTTGATCAGGTTGGCCGCCTTGTTGTGGTAAAAGCCTGTGGGGCGCACGACACGCTCGACTTCTTCAAGCGGCGCGTCTGCCAGGGCAGCTGGACTGGGCCAGCGCCGGAACAGTTCCGGTGTAACCGTATTGACGCGGGCATCGGTGCATTGCGCGGCAAGCACTGTGGCAACGAGCAGTTCCCAGCCGTCGCGGGCGACAAGGTGCGTCTGGGGTTCGGGATAGCGGATTTTGAGCAGTTCGAGAACCCGTTGGGCCCGGCGGCGCAGGGCCGGTGAGGGCGCAGGAGCGGCGGGGGCGCGTGTCATGCCTGATCCTCCATGATCAGATAGTTGGTAAGAATGACTTTGAGGCCGAGGCCGGGAAAGTTGACCCGGCATTTGTCCGGAGGGATTCGTTCTACAATTTTGCCCCGGCCGAAAATACGGTGCCGGCAGAAGCCGCACGGTTCTTCGCTGCCGGCTGGCGCGACGGGCTCGCTCACCGGGCCTTCGGGCACACCGTCGGCGGACAGGCTGGTTGCACGGGCGGCCGGCGACGGTGCCGGATGAAACGGCCGGACAAGGCTTGCCGGAGGCTGTGCGGCCCAGGCGGACAGACGGGCGTCGGCGTCACGGCGGGTCAGCTGGCCGTTATAGCCTTCCACCCATTCCTCGTATTGCCCCGGGCGCAGCTCGTTGAGGAAAGGGCTTGGCGCGGCGGGGCAGCTTCCCTGATCCTGACGGCTGTACAGCGAACGGGGCACGCACAGCTCGAGGCGCTCCCGGGCCCGGGTGCAGGCAACATACATGAGCCGCCGCTCTTCTTCAAAATCTTCAGGATGGACGACGGCATGCCTGGAGGGGAACCGATCCTCCACCAGATCAAGCAGGATGACGGCATCCCACTCCAGCCCCTTGGCCGAGTGGATGGTGGACAGGACTATGCTGTCCTCTTCCAGACCGGCCTGTTCTTCCTCAGGGTTCTCCAGTGCCAGCGAGGCTACGAAATCATCCAGTTCCGTATAGGTGGCGGCGATGTTGGCCATTTCCTCAAGACCCTGCAGCCGGCGTGGCCAGTCGTCTGGATAGGCGGCTTCCATGCGCGGGGTGTAGTGGTCGATGATGCGCCGCAGCAGCGCTTCCGGGACGGGCTGTTCGGCACGCAGGGCGTTGAGCAGATCCAGATCTTCCTTCAGTGCCTGATGCTTGGCGCAGGCCTTGGCCAGAGCCACGCTGTTGCCGCTGGCGGCAGCCTGATAGATGCGCTGGGCCGTCTTGGGCCCGATTCCCTGGCAGAGCCCGGCCATCCGGAGAAACGAAGGCAGATCCAGCGGGTTGACCACAAGCCGTGCGTAAGCGAGCACGTCCCGGATGTGTGCGGCCTCTGTATACTTGAGGCCTCCATATTTGCGGAAGCGCCGCCCCATGCGGTTGAGCTCGATTTCAAGATGGTAGGAATGGAAGCCCGCACGGAACAGCACGGCGATCTCGGAAGGACGGTAGGTCTCGAGCAGCTCCTCGATGCGCCGTGCGACAATCCTGGCCTGTGAGTGGTCGCTCAGCGGACGGATGAGCCGTACGGGCGCGCCGCCCTGCCGGCGGGTATACAGCGTTTTGGCATATCCTTCCAGCGCTCCTGAAAGCACGGCGTTGGCCACGTCCAGCACAGGGCGTGTGGATCGGTAGTTCTCTTCCAGGCGGATGATGGTCGTTCCCGGGAAAAGCTTGGGAAAGTCCAGGATGTTGCGCACATCTGCGCCACGAAACGCATAGATGGACTGCGCGTCGTCGCCTACGGCCATGACGTTGCCGGCGCTGCCGGCCAGAAGGCGCACCAGACGGGCCTGTACCTTGTTGGTGTCCTGATATTCGTCGACCAGCAGATAGCGGTAGCGATTGCAGAAGGCTTCAGCCAGCGGGCCGCGCAGCAGCGTCTCGAGTTCAAACAGCAGATCGTCGTAATCAAGCAGGTTGTGGGCACGCTTGTAGGCCGTATAGGCTTCTTCGAGCCGGATCAGATCATCGCCGAAGGCCAGCAGGTGTGCGGCGTCGCGCTGGAGGATGTCGCTCAACGGGCGTTCCTTGTTGCGGGCCTTGCTCAACAGGCCGAGCACGCTCTGTGCCTTGGGAAAGGAGCGGTTGCCGCGCGCGATGTTCAGATCAGCACGGCACTGCTGAATGGCGGCTGTGCAGTCTGAGGAATCCATGACGGTCACCTGGCCCTGTGCCCATTCGGGCCGGTTCCGGCGCAGGATGCTGTAGGCAAAGCCGTGGAAGGTTCCGCCATGGACTTCGCCCAGACTGTAGCCCAGCAGATCCTGCGCGCGCTGGAGCATTTCGCGGCTGGCTTTGCGGGTGAAGGTCAGCAGCAGGATGTCTTCTGCACGGACGCCCTGTTCGGTCAGCCAGGCCAGCCGGTGTACGAGGGTGCGGGTTTTGCCGCTGCCTGCGCCGGCAATGACGAGGACGGGGCCGTCCTTGGCGGTGACGGCCTCGAGCTGGGCCGCGTTGAGAGTGGAAGGATCAAACATAGAGCTCCACAGATGGACTGGTTCAAAACGGCGTTTCCGGCACGCGCTCCTGCCGGGCGGCGTGCCGGAAACGGCCTTCTGCAACAGTGATGGTGATGAAGAAAAGCTACATGTTCTGGGCTTCAAGCCAGGCGTTGAACCGGGTCAGATCGGTGTGCCACGGGACGCCTTCTGCCGCAAAGCGTTCGCCACGCCCGTAAAAATGGGTTCCTGTGGCGCGGGCGGCTTCCAGATCCTTGAGTGAATCCCCGATCATGACGGTTCTGTCAAGATCGCCGCCGGTTCGCTGCAGCAGGGAGCGCAGCAGCGGCGTCTTGGAGGGCGGCGCGCCGCCGATGATGTCGAAGTAGCCGGCAAGGCCCCGTTCGGAGAGGAATTTGGTCAGTTCTTCCTGGGGCGCGCCTGAGCAGACGACCATGGGCACCTGTCCGTGCCAGCGCTTCAGCACATCCAGAATTCCCGGAACCAGGGCGGCATGACGCATGCCGTCCCGGATCAGATCCGCAAAGCGGGCTGCCGCGGCATCCAGTTCGGCAGGCAGCGGTTCGCGGCCGGCAAAGGTCAGATACATCCAGCGGAATTTTTCCAGCCGGTTCACGCCGCCGCTCAGCGCATGGAATACCCGGATTCTGTCCATGGCTTCAGGGCCGAAGGGTTCGGCCAGCCTCGCGTAGGCGTCGGACTTGACATCCATGCTTTCCAGAATGATGCCGTCACAGTCAAAAGCCAGCAATTGCAAAGACATGGGACTACTCCGTCAGGGCTTCAAGGATGTTGCGCACGGATTCGATTTCCATAATCACACGCGATTCCTTGGTGTGAGCGGCGATGTGCGGGGTGAGAATGACGTTTTCACGTTCGCGCAGAGGGCCGTCGTAAGGTTCCTTGCCGAAGACGTCGAGCGCCGCGCCGGCAAGGTGTCCGGCCAGCAGCAGGCCGTTCAGCGCGTTTTCGTCCACCAGGCCGGCTTTGGCCAGGTTGAGCACCAGCCCGCCAGGCCGCATCAGCGCCAGCCGTCCGGCGTCCAGCAGATAGCCGCCCTCGACTCTGGGGCAGTGCAGGGTCACGATGTCGGCCCAGGCCATCAGCTCGTCAAGCTTCATGCGCGTTGCGGAAGGATCGTCAACAAAGGGGTCGGTGTAGGCTACCTGCACGTCAAAGGGAGCGAGAAGCCGCATCACGGTATGCCCTGTTGTGCCAAAGCCGATAATCCCGACTTTCTTGTGCTGCATCAGGACGCCCATGCGCTTTTTCCATACCCCGCAGCGGACGTTGCGATCCATATGCGGCACCTGGCGCAGCAGGGACAGCATGAGCCCGACGGCAAGTTCTGCGGCGGCAATGCCGTGCCCGCTGGGGGCGATGGCTACCCGGATTCCCTTCTGTTCGGCATAGGCCGTATCCACGTTGTCCGCCGTAGGGCCGCAGCGTGAAATGACTTTGAGGCCGGGGCAGGCGTCGATGACCTTGCGCGTGATGGGGCCGCTGCCGGCAATAAGCCCGACGCAGCCTTCCAGCAGCGCAATCGTTTCGTCTTCACCGATGCGGCGGCCCGTTTCGTTAAGGACCCAGCTCAGGCCGGCTTCCTCCAGCATTCGTAGCGAGGCTTTGCTGTAGCGCGCAAAGCTGTGGGGTGTGATGGCTATTTTCATTATGGCAGCACTCTGGTTATAGCGTACCCTTGGCGGGATGGCGCCCGCAGCTGAACGCCCCTTCCGGGCAATAGCCCAGACGTTCGCAGCGCGGACCGGCATGACGGAAAATTTCCGGCAGCACTCCCTGGCACAGGCGCAGCATCTGCCGCGCAACGCCGCGGATTTCCCACTGAGCCCGCATGCAGGTGCGGTGCTCAAAAAAGTTGAGGAGTGAACGGCAGTTCATGGTGACGACGATGCGGCTGGCCGCGGCCTGCGGCAGTACGAACCGGGCATCCTCGTTGGCGCTGGCATGGCCGTCGGCCTCCAGCAGCGCTTTGAGTTCAGTGTAGGTTTTGCCGATGGTGGCCATGCAGTCGTTGAAACGGCGCAGTGCTTCAGGGTTTTCTGCCACGCGCGGCGGGACCAGATAGTCAAAGTCCTGTGCGGCCACATAGCGCTGGCTCTGCTGGGAATAGGAAGCAATGCGGTGGCGGACCAGCTGATGCGTCAATGCGCGGGAGACGCCATCCAGCACAAAGGTGAAGGACACATGCTCAATGGGACTGACATGGCCTGATTCAAGAATCCGGCTTACAAACTCGGCCTGCCTTTCCCGGGGAATGTCCCCATTCAGCAGGCGTGGCCACATGTCTGCAACGCTCCCGGCGTGATAACACTGCCTGAATGCGGCATAAACCAGGGAAAGAGGATCGGGGGTGTGCGTAAGCAGGGTGACAACGGCGTGAGTCTCGGCCATGGCATATCCTTGCGCAGCGGGTTTGAAAAGCGCGCAGCAGGAGCGCCCGCAGGCGCCGCCCGCCATGGCTGTCTCAGCTCAGGCCGGGCACTGCCAGCGCCATACGGCGAGAGCCGTCTGCTGCCTCCGGCGGAGCGCTGCGTGCTTCTGCCGAAGGTGAAGAAGGGATACGGCCCGGGCCTTGCCCCGTCAAGTTAAAGATCATTCCTGCAGCAGCAGATCACTGTACCGGTCGAGGTGTTCAAGTACGACGGCCGCACCGCGCAGAACGGTTGTCAGCGGTTCGTCGTCGAGAACGGCGGGAATGTGGGCAGCGTTTGACAACAGCGTATCCATGCCGCGCAGCAACGCACCACCGCCCGTCAGAAGCATGCCGCGGGAAAGCAGATCGCCCCCCAGTTCCGGCGGGGTCTGTTCCAGGACTTCCAGGACGGCATCCACAATGGGCTGAGCGGTGTCAAGCAGCACCGGGCGCAGATCCGCATCGGTAATCTGTACAGTCTTGGGGGCGCCTGTACGCAGGTCCTTGCCGGATACCACGGCGCAGAGCGGTTCGCTCAGGGGAAACAGGGCTCCAGCGGCAATCTTGGTGCGTTCGGCCATGTTTTCGCCGATGCTCAGATTGAACGTCTCGCGCAGGCAATCCTGAATGACCCGGGTAAACGTGTCGCCGGCAAGGCGCAGGCACCGTGCCCCGGCCATCGCTCCCACACTGATGACCGCAATGTCCGTCGTCCCGCCGCCGATGTCCACCACCATATGCCCTTCAGGCTCAAGCACAGCCAGGTTTGCACCGACAGCGCCGGCCATGGGCTCGGCAATCAGCTGGACGCTGTGTGCTCCGGCAGCCTGGGCGGCCTCGATGACGGCGCGGCGTTCGACGTTGGATATGTTCAGCGGCACGCAGATCAGCACATCGGGCTTGGAAAGGTTGCTGAGGCCGATGGATTGCCGCAAAAGCTGACGCAGCAGCTCTCCGGCCATATCAAAATCAGCGATGACGCCATCCTTGAGGGGACGGACCACCTCAATCCCCTGCGGCGTTTTGCCAAGAAAGGTTTTGGCGTCGGAACCGACAGCCAGAATCCTGCGGCTTTCGCTGTCAATGGCCACCATGGAAGGCGCGTTCAAGACGACTCCCCGCCCGGGCACATGGATCAGCGTGTTGGCGGTGCCAAGATCTACAGCTATGTGTTTGCGGAACATGCGGCGTCCTCTGACTTGCTACGGGCTGGAAACGGGCGCTCCGGCTCAGGCGTTTTCTTCATTGGGCATGGGGGCCGTATCCGGATCATGCGGTGCGGCGTCAAAAACCATCTGGGCTTTGGGCAGCAGGGCAAGCAGTCTGTGCCGCAGGTACAGCGTTTCAATATGCTGTCCCAGTTCGCTGGCAGCCAGACCGACAAACGTCCGCAGATCGTCAGAGAAGGTCCGGTGCTGCAGGCCGGCAAAGCCCAGCGTCCCGCAGACGTTGCGCGAGTGCATCACAGGCACGCAGATCACAGACTGGAAGCCGGGATCCTGTGGAATTCTGCCGAACAGCGGAGCCACGGCGCTGCTCTGTCCGTCGCCAAAGTAGGGACGGCCCTCTTCAAAGACCCAGCCGACCAGACCGTTTTCGAGAGGCAGTTTTGCCGGGCCGCCCTGCGTGCACAACAACGGCGACGATTCGCCTTCGATGATGTATTCCCGGGCGTTTTCCGGAAGCATGGCCAGCATCACATAGTCGAATGACGTAGCCTTGGCCAGCACGCTGAGCAGACTGCGCAGATAGCTGCTCCACGGCGGCGCGTCGTCATGGAGCTTCCGCAGACTGGCCATGGCCTCAAAAAAAGCATGGGTTTCTGTTTCAGAGCCTTTATTCCGGATCAGCTCTTCCATGGACTCGGCCAGTTCGGCAAAACGCTGCAGCTGCTGCTGATCCCGGGGCTCGAACGTCCGGCCGGGAAGAGCGTCGACGCACAGAACACCGCCGGAAGGCAGCGGCAGGCCCATGAAAGCCGCAATCTGCTCTTCGTCGCTGTCGTCGTAATAGCCCAGCGAACTGTGGCCCGTATCAAAATTATTCAGAATCAGCGGCTGCCTGTTGCGCAGGATCCAGCCCACAAGCCCCCGGCCGGGCGCGATGGTCACAGGAACCGGCGTCGGCGCGCCCATGCATGCGGCAGAAGTCAGAACGGCGCCGTCGTCGTCATTTCTGAACAGCAACGCGCTATGCACGCCAAGGGTCTCGCAGGCGAGAGACAACAACTGATCACTGGGAGATGTCGCCATGAAAAAAGCCTCATTTCGTGAACGTGAACCTAACCAGGAGGTAGCTATAGCAGACGATCCAGCAAGGGGCAATGGCCTTCTGCCAGAGTTGGAGGAGATCAGAAGACAAGGAAAGGCAGCAGTAACGGCAGGTTACCGCCATGCACGCGCTTGTGGAAAATCACCTGGCAGCACTCTTGGAGAAGTTGCAGACGCACAGAACACAGCGTCCTTTGCATGGAAATGCCGTCCTTCCGGTTCGTACGTAGGCCGCACACGGCAACAGTCTCGCGGGGTGGAAAAGCTGCCTGTGTCATATGGCCGGCCTCTGGAAAACAGCATCATGATGAACACAAGAACTCCGGCAGGGTTGCGGTAGCAGCAGGGCAGGGGACAGGCTGCCCTGACCTTGATGTATTTTTGAGGGGCGCTCATACATCGGAGCAGCGGGGCTCCGGGGGGGATTTGTGGCTGGACTGATCCGGATTCAGGCTGAACAGGCGGTGGATATATGAAAAAATAAGTAAAACTTTAGTGTTAGCATGGGAATGTAAACAAAAAGCAAGAAAAAATAAAAAAGTTGTTGACAGGTCGTGGTAAAAAGCGCATAACCCGTCTTCGCCGCTGCGGTGAACGAGTTCGCCGAGACGGTTTGACAAGTCGAAATCGGGA
>CALUZP010000074.1 GCA_944325325.1 uncultured Desulfovibrionaceae bacterium | reverse complement strand
GACAGGCTTCCCAGAGCAATACATTTCTTCACGGCAACCGGAACACCGATCCCGAAGGCCATCAGACTAAAAACGACAGGGCACGACCGATGAGGTACCGGTGGCAGGGCCATCCTTTACTCACGCTCCGATAACGCCGCCTAAAAGAACAGAACCCTCAGGCACGCTCCAAGACCTGGATCGCAGGCACGGCGCCGGAACCTGCCGGCAGGCTCACACGACTCGAGCCAGGCCCCAGCACAACCGTTATGCCCCGGGTTGCCGCACGAGCAGTGGCGCGGCCAGGCAAGCCGGCCTCCATATAAAAATATCTTTCAAGCGTACCATAGCGGTCATTGCAGG
Organism: uncultured Desulfovibrionaceae bacterium; assembly: GCA_944325325.1. Taxonomy (GTDB): domain Bacteria; phylum Desulfobacterota; class Desulfovibrionia; order Desulfovibrionales; family Desulfovibrionaceae; genus Avidesulfovibrio. Next base: position 16,009 of record CALUZP010000074.1, on the reverse strand, counting down.
CCAGACAGCTCCCCGCCGGCTGCTGAGGACTTGTGCCCCAAGGCGCTGCCCTGTCAGCAAGAACGAGTGTTCAGATTACGCCTGTACCGGCATGGCCAGCCAGACTCCAGGACTTTTGCTGTCGGACTGGCACGGCCAGGACAAGGAATCCAAGCGGGCGCCCAGCACCGCATCCCATCTTCTACAAGTCTTGCAGGACTGCTGGCGCAAGCCCCGCCAGCAACGTTTCGCCTTCCACACGCTCGACAACCGCCGGCAACAACGCCATGCCAGCCTTGTCCCCCTGCGAAGGCAATCCATGCAGGCGGCAGGGAGCATACCATTCGGTATGCCCCATATTGTCGCGCTCCAGGGCCACAAGGCAGCGCCGGCCTATGAGCGAGTGCAGGAACGCCGCCTTTTTGGCGGCAACGGCTTTACGCAGGACCGCAGCCCGCGCCTTGCGCTCAGGTACGGGCACAGACAGGGGCATGACGGCAGCCCTGGTTCCGGGACGTTCGGAATAGGGGAAGACATGCGCGTAGGTCAGGGGAAGATCCCGGATAAAATTCAGTGTTTCCGCCGCCTCAGCCTCTGTTTCCCCGGGGAAGCCTACCAGAATATCAGCACCAAGACCAAAGACAGACCAGAATCCGCGCATCGCCTCCACAGCCCGCATGAGCTCATCCGGACCGTAATGACCACGCCCCATTCGCTGCAACACCGAGGGACTCCCGCTTTGCAGTGAAATGTGCAGGTGCGGGCACAACATTCTGGAGGAAGCCAGTGTGTCAAGGCCACGCGCATCGAGCTGACCTGGCTCTACGGAACTGAGACGGAACCGGGCATGGCCAGCCCATTGCGGAGCAAGCGCCTGATCCAGATACTGCAGAAGAGCCCAGAAATCCGGACAGCCTTCTGCATGGCAGGCATACTGCCTCAAATTGACACCCGAAATCATGATTTCGGCATAACCAGCCTCAAGCAAACGGCGCGCTTCGGCTAGGATGTCGGATGCGGATCGGCTGCGTGAAGGACCACGCGACAGCGGCACAATGCAGTAGGCACACCCATGCGAGCAGCCATCCTGCACCTTGAGAACCGGCCTGGACCTTTGAAAACGTTTGATGGAAAATGACGGATAGGCCAACTTTTCCGGAGGATTGGCCAAAGATTGCGCGGGGACGGGGAATTCAGGCTCTGCAAGGAAGGACAACAGCTCATCCTTGCGCCGCGCGTCTACAAGCCCTGTAACGCCAGGTAAATCCGCCAGCACTTCCCCGGGGCGCTCAGCACCGCGCGCCGCCCTGGATGCGGCACAGCCTGTGATCACGATAGCGGCTTCCGGAGCTTCCCGATGCAAGCGGCGCACAGCCTGCCGCAGATCACTCACTGCCATGGCGGTCACTGCACAGGAATTGATCAGGATCAGATCCGCTTCGGCTGGCGACTCTGCCTCCTTGCCGCCAAGCGCTGTCCACGCTTCGCTCAGCGCCTCGGACTCGTATTGATTGACCTTGCAACCAAAGGTCAGGATATAAAAACTTCGTGCGCCGTTCTGCATACACACTCCGCCACAGCCCGCGTGACAAAAAAAGCCCCTCCACACGGAAGGGGCCGGATAAAACCTTACAGGCAGCTGGCCTGCCGGCGCAGGCAGGCGGCCCGGCGTTGCGGGCGGCGCCTCCCCACACAGCACCAGGCTACTTCGCCCCCTGTGTGCCAAATGTAATTTCAATAATTTCGTAGTTGATTTTTCCACGCGGGGCATCCACAACCACTTCATCCCCCACTTCCTTGCCCAGCAGGGCCTTGCCCATGGGTGACAGTGTAGAGATGCTGCCCTTCGAATAATCAGCCTCGTCCGGCCCCAGCAGGGTGAAGCGGCGCTGATCCCCTGAATCCTCATCTTCCACCACAACCGTGGCACCAAAGGTCACTTTGTCTCCGGAAAGTTTGTCAAGATCGATCACGTTGCATTCGTGCATCCGCGTCTCGATATAGTTGATCCGGGCTTCCAGAAGTCCCTGACGCTCACGGGCGGCGTCATAGCCGGCATTTTCACGCAAGTCGCCCTCTTCACGGGCTTCCTTGATTGCCTGAATGACCAGGGGGCGTTCCTTCTTCAGCTGTTCTAGCTCGGCTTCCAGTGCCTGGAACCCTTGACGGGAAATGGGAATGGACATGATGTTCTGCTCCTTATGATCCCGCGCTGCGGAACCATTTATGCCCGGAGACATGTACCCGGGTAAAAAAAAGTGCCCCGTCGTCCTGGCACAGGACAACGGGTAACGGCGCGGACTCTCTGGATCCGTGAAATTAATCATAGCGAATGCAGCTCCCCAAGTCAAGCCCTGCTGCATAAGCCGCACACAGATCAGAAAACGCTGGCTGTCACGCACTGAGCGCCTCGCAATACCTTGCACTTGCCTGCGCAACAAGCTACACTTTATCAGGAGCAGGCTGTATACGCTGTCTCAAGATGTCCCAACCGACTTTTCCGCACGCTGGCTGCTCCAAGGACTTGTCATGCCCAAACTGCTCTCTTTGCTCCGTCGGATTTTCCGTGCAATGGGCCCTCTGCTCGTCATCTGTATTTTCCTGGGGGCCGTCTGGCTGCTCTACAGGCAAATCAGCAAGTTCAGCCTGGCAGACATCCAGTCAAGCCTGAATCAGATTCCCACTTCCGGCGTGATTCTTTCCCTGGGGCTGATGATCGTCAACTATACCATTCTGATCGGCTATGATTGGCTGGCCCTGAAAGGAATCCATAAAGTTCTGCCTTTTTCCAAAGTGGCACTTGTCTCGTTCGTGGGGCAGGCTGTAAGCTACAACTTCGGCGCATTGCTTGGCGGCACCACCGTCAGGTATCGCTTCTACAGCTCCTGGGGCTTTTCCCCCATGGACATTGTCCGGCTGGTACTCATGCTGGCCGTCACCTTCTGGGTTGGAGCCCTGGGGCTTGTCGGGGCCATCTTCATGATTGCCCCTCCGGACATCCCCGCAGAGCTTGGCATGCACTTGAGTATTGGCGTACGTCCGCTCGGGGCAATCCTGTTTGCGATTGCCATGAGTTATCTGGTCATCTGCCGTTTCGTTCACAAGCCTATCCATATCTTTGGCAAGGAATTCTCCTTCCCGCCCTTCCGCATCGCCATAGCCCAGACGCTCGTTGCCGGTGCGGATCTCGTCTGCGCCGGAGCCTGCCTGTATGTGCTGCTGCCGCCTGATGTGGACGTGTCCTTCCTGCAGTTTCTGCCCAGCTACCTGATGGGTATGGTGCTGGTCGTGCTTTCACACGTTCCCGGCGGTGTCGGCGTGCTGGAAGTCGTCATCATTCATCTGTCCACGGCCGAGCCCAAAGGCGTCTTTGCCGCGCTCATCTGCTTCCGGGCCATCTACTACCTCATCCCTCTGCTCATGGCTGCCATTTTCTTTGCCATCTATGAAATCCGCTGCCAGAGCCTGAAAGCCTCCGGCGTGCTGCACGACGCCAGCCGCTGGATACGCGCTTACGCACCGACAATCCTTGCCGGCTCCATCTTTGCCTGTGGTGTGATGCTGCTCTTCTGGGCCATCCGCCCCGTCAATGCCGATAAGGTCGCCCAATTGGCCGATCTGGAACCGCTTGCCCTGCTGGAAATCTCGCACATGCTGGCGGCCTTGTGCGGGGTCATGCTGCTTTTCCTGGCTCCTGGAATCCAGCACCGCAAGGTCATCGCCTACAGAATAGTCCTGATGATGTTGCTTATCGGCTGTATTTGCGCCTTCTTGAGCAGCCTCAGCTGGCAGGCATCGCTGCTCTGTCTCGTCCTGCTGCTCTGCCTGCTGCCATTCCGCAGCCGCTGCACCCGCGCAGCCAGCCTGTGGCGGCTGACACTTTCGTTCAGCTGGACAATCGGTGCGCTGGCCATGCTTGGCGGCATTGCGGGGCTGGGCCTCATTATCCACCACTCTGATCCCTCAAGCCCCACCTTGTGGCTTTCGGCCGGCTACCACGCCGATTCGCCGCGCCTGCTGCGAACCCTGGGTGCGGAAGCCCTGCTGGTTATCCTCCTGGCCGCCGGCTACATCCGCACTGTGCCGTTGCGGCGACGCCACAGGATGCTGCTCGCATCCCGAAAAAAATAATCCTGCCCCTTGGAGCCGCCTGTTATACCGCAGGCGGCGCCCCAGTTTCGAACGGGCCATATCCAGCCGAAGCCGGACAATCCCCATGGTTGCCCCCCGGTTACAGTCAACGCCGGCACTTTCCGGCGTCCTCCCCGGCCATAACAGACAACCGCCCTGTTTCCCCTTTCAAACTCGCAGACGAACATTGTGGCAACGGACACTGTCCCCAGCGACCGTACAGACCTCCCCCGCAACGCCAACATTGCCGTTCCTGCATTTCGAATCCGGCTGAATCCGGTGTGAAGCCTTGCGGCCTTGTACTGCCGCATTGCTCAAAGAGCCTGACGGCTTCGCTGTGCCGTCAAACATCTCAGAATCCCATGACGGGGTTACTCTCCGTATAGGGGCATCCCTGCCCGCTGGCACAGATGTGTATCAATACCCGACCGGGCACACCGGCAGACCCCATACGCAATACCGACAGGACACCATCCTGCAGCGCCTGTCCCGTCCTGGAACGTATCTGGGCTTACGCACTCCCGCCATCCACTACAGTGCGCCACCATGTCCGGTTTGCTCCAGATACACCAACAGCCGCCGTTCATAAACAAACAGCGGCTGTTGCATCTTGTTCCCAGAAAAAAGCCCCCAGAAATTCAGGCGGCCATCTCTAGGCGGGTAGTACAATCTGGATTTCACAGAATGCATGCCAGCATGAAGGAGCCTACACTATCCCCGTCCATGCCTGGTGCAAAGGGACAAATTCTACTCTTGCCGCAACCACGTTGCCAACAGGCCTGACACCATCAGTCAGATGGTGTCGATTCCTGGTCCGGAGCAACACCCGCAGCCTGTTCCGCCGCCTTGACCTCTTCCCACAGCTCATCCTTTTCATCAAGGGACAGTGCGGCAAAATCCTTACCACGATCGGCAGCCAGGTTTTCCATTGCCTCATATCTGGCCAGAAAACGCCGGTTCGCCGCATCAAGAGCTATGGCTGCCTTGAGACCATGACGCCGGCCAAGTTCAACCAGCGTGAACAGGTGGTCGCCATACTCGTGCTCGATGCGCTTTTCATCGCCATCAGCACACGCATCAAGCAATTCAAGCCATTCGGCTTCAACCTGCTGCTCGACCTCCTCATCTTCAGGCCAGGTAAAGCCCACTCTGGCAGCCTTGGAATGCAGCCTGTACGCCTTGGTCAGAGGAGGCAGACCGGCAGGAAGGCCGGAAAACAACCCCTTGCGGGCATCTTCACCGTGAGCCGTCTTTTCGGCACGCTTAATCTGCTCCCAGTTCTTGAGCAGTTCTTCCTGCGAACTGATCTCTGTGTCCGAAAAGACATGCGGATGACGCCGGATCATTTTGGCTGTCGTCTCATTCAGCGCCGCAGCAAGCATGGGTTCGCCCCGGCGTGTATAGATATTATCGAGGAAAAACAGCAAAAACGCCACATCGCCCAGTTCCTCGCGCACATGCTCGAGCGAACCGGAACGGATGGCGTCTACAAGTTCGTGGCACTCCTCAACCAGGTATTCCGTCAATGATTCCGGGGTCTGAGCCATATCCCAGGGGCAGCCGCCCTCACCCGTCAGACGGTCAACCAGCGCACGCAGGCGATCGACCGCCTCGTGCAGCGCTTGTGCATCTGCCATGTCATCTTCCTTTCTGTCGCAGCGGGAATTCCCCACTGCCCATAGAGTCATATTTTGGGGATGTCCAATCCTGACGGGAGATATTTATCAAGTCCCGTTTGAGGCAAATAGGTGCCGATCAGCCCCATAACCTGTTCAATGAAGCCCACCATGACTGATGTCTTCACCAGTTCGGAGCTGGGAATCAACAGCCGCAATGCATACACCACCACACAGCAAATGGCGAGTCCCTTAAGAAAACCAGCTCCCACGCCAAGCATGTGATTGACGGCATCCGCACAGGCTACGGTAAGAATACGGTGCAGCAGGCGGGCAACAAGCCCTATGCCGAGCATGAAACCGAACAGAATGACCACATACGAAACGACAGGAATCCAGGCGGCCTGGCCCAGCGCGGTTGTCAGGCGATCAGCAAGCTCCGGATAGTATCGTCCGGCAAGGATCACACCGCCCACCAGCCCGATCAGCCCTGCAATCTCGGCCAGGAAACCGCGAAGTCCGCCACGACCTGCCATGATCAGCAGGATAAGCAGCAATGCGCCATCCAGGTAATTCAATCCAAAGGGTAACGTCATCGGTCTTTTCCTCTCGGTTGAAAAACGGACAGTGGTGTTACATAGTTCAAACTTTGTCATTTACCCGCAAGGCACCAGCATTGTCAAACACACTGCCAGCCTGCAAGCGCCTGTCAGAGGCGCTTCAGACAAGGCGTACCGCTGCCGGATGAATGCACATCTGACACACGACAAGCCAGCCCGGCCGGCATTCTGTCACAGCTATACCGGAGAAGGACCAGAACCGGAAAGGTTATCGCCGGCACAGACTCGCAATCACCGCTTGACGGGACTGCCCCTGGCATGCTGGATTCTGCCTGATTGTACCAGTATTGCGCGGCAACATACACTAGAGTCTTTTCAGTTTGAAACGCTTTGCGTTTTCAACCATACGGCCTGTCGTTTCGCGCAAACACCGCGGTTTTTCCGCTCAGCTCTGGCCGGGCGGCACTGTGCTGCCGCCTCGAGTTCTGCCTTTTTCAATGGCAAACCGCTCTGAGGCCGCCGGTTCCTCTCAGGATGACCGCGTCGTTAAAAATGCGTTCAGGCTTCCAGGGAAAAAATTTTCATGACTGTTGCCCGCTGCCAGAACAGGACAGACCGTACACCCAACAACGGATAAAACCTGGTAGGATGCGCCGTGCCCCGGTGTTGACACCAAACCGGATTGACTTTCAAAATATGTTGTCAGGGCAACGCGGCCTCCATAAGACTCCATGCCGTCTGCGAAGGTATGGCCATGAACGGCGGCCGGATGCAGTGGCCTGTGAGCGGGGCCGCTGCAAGAAGGCTTTTGTCCTCGGACGACAAAAGGCCTGGCCAGGTGGCTGTGCGCTTGTACAGGACATCATGGTGGAGCGGCGGCAGGGGCACACGAACAACCACAAGCCGGCACAAAAATATCCTACACGGGCCTGAAGGGCCTGGTCTGAACAAAATATCCCGTGCGGGCACACGTCCAAACGCCATTGGTTTAACCCACGAGAGGATACCCCTCCCACGAACTTGCTTGAGGAATACGCCTATGAATCTGACCGTGGAATACGGGCCCATTGCGGATCTGTTCCGCAACGCCGCTGCGGAAGGCCGCCATACGCTCTTTGAATATGAAGTGTATACCCTGCTCAGTCTTTCCGGCGCAGAAACGCCGCCCAAATGCAATTTCATACCTCGCAACGCCAGGCCGGTAGACGAAGAAGTTATGGCCCTGCCCGGAGAAAAGGCGGTCCTCAAAATTGTCTCACCGACCATTATCCATAAAACGGAAGTGGGAGGCGTCAGTATCGTGCCCAAAACCCCGGACAAAGTCCGCTCGGCCGTGCGCAGGATGCTCAGTGAAGTCCCCGAGCGCTATGCCGACTGGATTGAGCGCCACCCTTCCAGCTCCCCGGCAGTCTACAGAGAACTGACAGGCGACCCCCTGCGTGAGGCTATCGCCGCGGACTTGAAAGGAGTGCTCCAGGTCCAGTTTATGCCGCCAGACTCCACGGCCTTCGGCAACGAACTGATCGTCGGTCTGCGCCGCACCAGGGAATTTGGCATGGTCATCAGCGCCGGACTCGGGGGGACGGATACCGAGCTTTATGCTGAACGGTTCCGCAAGGGACAGGCTATTGTCGCCGCACTCTGCGAAATGAATGACGGCGAGTCCTTTTTCCGCCTGTTCCGGCATACGGTCTCCTACCGCAAGATGGCAGGGCTGACCCGGGGACAGCGCCGGATCGTCACTGATGATCAGCTGATCGAGTGCTTCGAGTCATTTATCCGGATGGGCAACTACTTTTCCCCCTGTAACCCGGATGCGCCATTTGTCATTGAAGAGCTTGAAATCAACCCGTTCACCTTTACCGACTACCTCATGGTGCCGCTGGACGGCATGTGCCACTTCTCCCTGCCTGGCAAAGAGCTCCCAGGCCGCCCTGTCCAAAAAATCGAAAACCTTCTGCACCCCCGGCAGATAGGCATCATCGGCGCATCGGCCAGACGACACAATTTCGGACGCACCATTCTGGACAACATCCAACACGCCGGCTTTCCCAAAGAAAACCTGACGATCATCCGCGACGGCAATCCCGATCCCTCCGGCGTTCGCTGTGTGCCCGGACTCGATGCCCTGGAACAGCCGCTGGATCTGCTTGTTGTGGCCATCGGTGCAGAGCATGTGCCGTCGCTGGTCGATGACGTCATTGATCGCCGCGCAGCCCACAGCGTCATGCTGATTCCGGGCGGCCTCGGAGAAACTGCCGCAAGCCGCGACATGGCTGAGCGCATGATCACGCGCATCCGCGAAGCTCACAGGGAGAATGACGGCGGCCCGGTGTTCCTCGGGGCCAACTGCATGGGGGTCATTTCCCGTCCCGGCCACTATGACACCTGGTTCATCCCCAGGGAAAAATTCAATGCCGAAGGACAGGCCGGCTACGCCCGCACCGCCATTGTCAGCCAGAGCGGTGCCTTTTTGCTGAACCGCTTCAGTCAGGCCCCGGAAATGAACCCTGCGTACCTCATCTCCATGGGCAACCAGACCGACCTGACCCTTGGCGACATGATGCGCTTTTTTACCGAATCTGACGCCGCAGATGTCATCGCCGTGTATGCAGAAGGCTTCAAGGAGCTGGACGGACTGGCCTTTGCCAAGGCAGTACACAACGCCGTCAGCAAGGGCAGACAGGTCATCTTCTACAAAGCGGGCCGCACACCTGAAGGAAAAAGCGCTACCAGCGGGCACACGGCCTCACTGGCTGGCGACTACATGGTCTGTGAAAGCGCCATCCGGCAGGCCGGGGCCATCATCGCCCGCAACTTCACTGAGTTTCAGGATCTGATCCTGCTGGCCGAAGCGTTCAAGCATACCGTCATCCAGGGTAAACGGCTTGGTGTTGTCAGCGGAGCAGGCTTTGAAGCTGTCGGCATGGCCGACTCCATCCATGCCGACGACTTTTCCATGTCCCTGGGCCACTTCAGTGATACAACCCGCGAAGCCGTTCAGCAGGTCATCCAGGAGCATCACCTGGAAAGACTGGTTACTGTCAGCAACCCGCTAGACATCAATCCCGGTGCAGACGACACCGTGCATGCCAGAATGGCTGAAATTCTGCTTCAGGATGAGGGCATTGACGCTGTAATCATCGGGCTTGATCCGCTCTCGCCCGCAACACACACCCTCAATGGCGGCGACGTGCCCGCCTATGACATGAACGTGCCTGGAACCATGCTGGATCTCATGGAACACGTCCGGAAGGGCAGCAACAAGCCTCTGGTGGCCGTGGTGGACGGCGGCGCGCAGTTTACCCCCTTCCGCGAAGCACTGCGCCACAGAGGCATCCCCGTATTCCAAGTCTGCGACCGGGCTATCGCGACGTTGTCCATCTATATGGAAGCCCGCCTGGCCGCCGGACTTGAGCAGAGAACGCCACATCAGGTGCTATGAGAAAGCCTATGTTGAAACAGGATTGTCCTTTGCATGTGGGACACTGGCTTCAGAGAGTCAAAAGGCTTTTGACTGCCGGATTGTGATACAACCCCCTGAGAAAACTTGGAGGCAGTCGTTTGTGCAGGCAACACAGAGCGCCTTGCTGCAACCGGCAGCCTTCAGATAAGGCGGGGGGCAGCCCAGGACTTGAAGCGTGACGCGATACGCGGGCTGTTACAGGATGCTGTTTTCCCCAAAACTGGCTCACGGTGGGGGCCCTATCCCCCGCCGGAACAAGCAATCTGGTGCCGCCAAGCTGTAACTTGCTAGAAAAAAAACAGCAAACTGCATTTCTGCAGCGCCGTTATCAGTCCAATACAACCATCGTCCAGCGTATCTCTGTTGCGCGAGTCCGTTTTTCCGGCGGCATGTTGCGCGTACTCAGGCAAGGTGCCTGCGTGCACAACAACATGGACGGCAATGACATGTGGGCCCGGGGAAGACAAGCATCTCCCCCGGGCCTGAATTGACTGGGAATGCCTTCGCTTTTCTACGGGGCTTCCCACCGCAAGCCGGCACAGACCGGATCGCGCATTCGTGCGTTATGCTCACTCTTCTTTCATAAAGCACTACCCGTCACAAGGGACACGCTCTGGGACACCGTTCCCTTTGCAGGCGAGGCATCATAGGCCGCGTCATTGTCACGGATGATAAAGAACGCGATATACATATTCCCCTGCTTCAGGATGCTGTCCTGGGGCAACGCTATTGTAGGTTCTTCAAGGTCTGCAACCCACCACTGGCCAGAGGCAGCTGCCATCTTTTCCGGCGACGGGCAGCCATAGGCATAGGATGTCACACGGCTTCCATTTTCCCCAAGCAGAGCGAGTTCAGATACGGCTTTCCCCGTTCCACGGAAATCCATTTGGAAAATAGTACTTTCCCCCTGGGGAACAAGCGCTGAAAAAGCATAGGCCCCCAGCTTTTCACCCTGTTGCACCGGTGCCGGTAGCGCCTTCACTTCCTGCATGGCGGCAGGCGTTTCAAAAACCGGCTGCACGTAGCTGACGCGGACAGGTGACGCACTGGTGGCTTCATCAGGCAGGAACCCGTACACGACCTTGTCGCCCACGATGGTTGCGGCCACACGCAGATCGGCAATGCGCTGCGGATTTTCAGCGGCTACGGTGAAAATGTCCTCTTCCATGATCACAAAGTCAGCGAACTTGCCTGTGGCAATCGATCCAAGGCGATCTTCGAGCTTGTTCTGATAGGCGGGAGCGATGGTTACAGCCCGCAGGGCCTGCAAGGGATTGACGCGGTGATCATACGTCCAGAATGTCGTGGGTTCGGTATCGGTAATACGCGCCTTATACTGAACCGTAGCGTTGATATCTTTGCCGGTACCGTTGACTTCAAGGTTCTTTTGCCCTGCCTCTGGCCGCGCGTCGCCAGAAATGCGCGTCAGAGCCGACTGGATGCTGCGCAACGGCGAAATGGGCGTAATCGTCGTATCGTTATGGAAGCTGTACCACTGCCCATAATGCTCGCTCCAGCCTGTCGGGCTCATGTTGTATGCCCTGCCAGGACCAAAGAACTGGTTCGTATGCCTGTAGCCGTAAAAATAGGTGTGGTTATTGAAATAGGAGTTAAAGAGATTCTGAGCCTTCATGAGTTCGGGCAAATTCCCCTTGGGAAGCCGCCCACCCATAGTGCGATCAACCTTACCACCAGCAAAGGCGCCCATCAGCTGATCATACATGTGCGCTGTAGACTCCAGCTCATCATAGTTGCCGGTCATGCGTTCAATATGCTGCCGTTCCATGGTCTGAGCATGGATCGAGGTATGGCGGGTATCGCGGATATCAGGATAAGCCGCCACGGCCTCTTCAATAGCGGCGATAAACGCCTCGGCGGCTGCCGGCCCGTTGGTGTGAATTTCTACAGCCTGCCCGGCTGCGTGATACAGCTTGATTCTCTCAAAGATCTCTTCGTCAGGAATGCTTACTGTGCCAGGCAACCCGATGAAATATTCCGACTTCCGGAAACTGTCCTGAGGTGTGTAGTTGCGCCAGTCGTAATAGCCCTTTGGCTTCATCCATGCCGTATATCCCTGGGGCGAGCCGTCATAGACAAACTTGTGGGCACCAAGGAACAGCCGATCCGCGGGCAGGCCTGCAGGAACGGGCTTACCACCCTTGATTTGCCAGTTCGTAATGTCATTGCCAATCGTCGGGGCTTCCGAAGCGTCAGAAAATTTGCCGTCCCCGCGATCCTTCCAGCCCAGCGCCTTGCGGTTTGGAATCCCGTGGGCGTCCCCAGTACTGCCTTTGGCCACACGATAGCCATAGGGATGAACAAGCACTCTCAGGCTGAGCTGATCCCGGCTCAGGGCAGACTGAAGCTGCGGCAACTGCTGCAGAACGATGGCCCCGCCCAGGTCTGCCGTGGTTACGCCGGCCGCGGCATACACCTGCGAAGCCCGGATCGTGCCAAAGCCGACGTTCGTTTTCAGCTCGTCAATGAGGGGCATCAGAGAACGGGCCTTCAGTTCAAACAGCACCCCTGTAATTTTGCCGTTGGCATCCTTTTCCAGGCCGGGAGTATCGTTGCTGTCCGGTATGTCATATCTGGCAATCGTTGCGGAGTTGACCGCCGCAATGTGCCCTGAAATGTGCATGATCATAATGGGATGCCGCGTGCTGGCCTTATCAAGATCGTACCGGTTCGGATGCCGCTGTTCCGCTATTTGCGTATCGTCGTAGCACCAGCCGATGATGGGTTGTCCTTCCGGCACGGTTTTCGCTTTCTGAGCCAGTTTGGCAATCAGTTTATCCATGGTGTCAATCGTGCCGCCAAGCAAGGGGCTGGACAAGTTAACCTGATAGAGGTCATACGTCCCCTGCCTGGGGAAATGCCCATGGCCATCCAGGAAGCCCGGATACATGCTTTTTCCGCGCAAATCCACAAGCCTTCCCACACGGCCTGCCTCAAAATAACCAGCCTTCTTGGCCTCGGCCTGCGTGCCTGTAAAAACAATTTTTCCATCGCGCGCGGCAACCACTTCCACCGTATGGGCGTTACGCGCGTCTTTGGCTTCTTGTGGTGTTTCGGTCACAGTGTAGATCGTACCGTTATAATATACGGTATCCGCCAACACGCCCCCGGCTGAAGCCATTGCGTCTGCAGGTGTGGCCCAAAAACACGTCAACAGCGCTGCCAGCAAACAGTTGCTTTTCCAAAAACATTTTCCCATCATGTCCTTCCTGGGTTACGATGTGTGAAAATCATCCAGCCCTGAACATACACACATCCACATGCCGGACGGCCGGTATCGTGGTGCGTTCTTTCTTCCCCACCGGTATCAGGCAGTTTTCATGTTTGGTATTCTGATGGAATTTATAAGTAATAACAGATAATTATAAAATATAATAAATCTGGGAAAGGCCCATTGCCTCTCCGCTTGGAAGGAAGCGCTTAGGCATGATCAACCGCTGCAAAAAGCAGCGTGTTCTGTGAGTCAAACAAGAGGAGGATCGATCCCTGAAAACAGGCCGTGCGATGCTGAAAAAACGTCCCTGTACAACGATGTGAGACAGGGTTCAAACACCTTTGTGGATGACAGCGGGCAGGCCATGATGTAGTTCCCCACGGCATAGCGCGCAACACGTTACCGCATCAGCTTTCTGTCGCTGCCATCCACAGTCATTGGTTAAAACAACGTCTGGATCAGGCCTTGTAGACCGTTTCGCCTTCCACGATCGTTTCCACGACCTTGATGTCCTTGATGGTTTCAGGAGCCACATCCAGCGGGTTCTTTTCCAGAATCACCATGTCCGCCAGCTTGCCGGGCTCCAGCGAGCCGATCTTGTCTTCCAGGAAGTACATGCGGGCCGCATTGATGGTCACCCCGCGCAAGGCGTCCATCACGCTGATGCGCTGATCTTCGCCCAGTACGAAGCCGGTTGACGTCAGGCGGGTCACCGCCGAAAACACGTCCATGAGCGGGCTGATGGGCGTTACCGGTGTGTCGTTGTGCAGGGCAAACTGAATGCCTTCCTTCAGCGCCGCGGCGCAGGGGCTGATGTGCGCGGCCATTTCCGGCCCGGCCACATAGTGGCGATGCGTATCGCCCCAGAAAAACGTATGCGTGACAAAATACGAGGGGATGAGGCCCAGTTCGGCGATGACCGGCACCTGATCCGGGCGGTTGAACTGACAGTGGTTGAGGATATGGCGGCTGTCTTCGCGCTTGTTGGCTTTCATAGCCGCGCCATAAGCATCGATCATGTCCTGAATGGCCTGGTCGCCGTTGGTGTGTGTGGCGATCTGCCAGCCCGCGTCATGCAGTTCCTTGACACGGCCAAAACGGACTTCCGGGCTCGGGAAGTAGGAGAAGCCGCGATAGTCGGCGGGCTTGCCCGTGAGCTGTTTGTAATAGGGCTTGGAGAACAGTGCGGTATAACCCTGCGGGCTGCCGTCGGCAAACAGCTTGGCCGCACCCAGGATGACTTTACCCTTGGCATCCAGCAGCGCGCCGGAACGCTTGTCGCCATAGCTTGCGATCAGTTCCTTGTTCATGCCGGCGGGCCAGATCACCACGCGGATTTTCAGCTCGTCGTTGTTGCTGCCCGCAATGAGGTAGTCGTCAACTGTGGGGCTGCCTCCGTTGTTAGCCGTGGTGACGCCGTTGGCTGCGTACTCGTTGGAGTCGTAGGCCATACATTTGGCAATATCTGGCTTTTTAACAGGAATAACATTGAGTTCGTTTTGTGCACGTCCCTCCATCACCCCTGTAAGTTTGCCATCCTTGACGCGCAGCACGCCTTCTTTGGGTTTTGTCTGGGCCGTGACGCCCGCCATCTCAAAGGCAAGGGAGTTGGCAACACCTACATGTCCTGAAATATGTTTAATAACGATCGGATGCTTGGTAGAAACAGCGTCGAGCTCTTCTCGGGTGGGATGCCGCCGCTCTTTGAGCTCCATGTCGTTATAGCGGCTGCCGTCAATACGCTGGCCTTCGGGCGTCACGGCGGCGCGGGCCCGCAGGGCTTCCTGCATGTCGGCAATACTGGTGATTTTGCCTATAGGCGGCGATCCAAGGGGCACTGTTGTCAGAGCTTCCTGTCCTCCTTTGACGAAATGGCTATGCCCGTCGATAAAGCCCGGCAACAGTGTTTTCCCCTGCAGATCCACAATCTTCGCCTTCTCACCGGCAGCGGCCTTGACATCCACCAGGCGGCCGGCAGCCAGGATTTTACCCCCTTCCACGGCCAGCGCTTCGACCATTTCGTTTTTGGCGTTCATGGTCAGAATGGGGCCACCGGTATAGATGGTCGGCACTTTAGGCGCATCACCCAACGCGATATGGGGTGTGGAAAGGACGACCATCGTCATGGCGCTGCCTTTTATGAACGTACGTCTGTTCAGCATAATCTATTCCTTCATCAAAAAGAGTTGGCTACAGGTTTGTGGAAACAGGATTCTGTTGTGCTTTCAAAAACCTCCTTGCTTTGCCGGTGGATGATATAAAACACAACGTTGTCAACCTATTATCCAATACATGTTATGTCCTTTTAATTCAGTAATCTTATATCCATTATAATTTTATAAGAACATTTATGCATACTTTGCATACGCAAAAACTATGCAAAAACTGCGCATAGATATTTTTTTATTAAATTTATCACATGCTACTTTCAGTGTCTATAGTTTTCAAACTCTTTTTTGGCTGCTCTTACATTTTGCTTTACAGCCGGTTTGCTCTTTCTGCCATGTCTGTCCATCCGTCTTGTGGGCCTGTCCTGACACGGGCCGCCTTGCAAACCCGGACAGCCCCTGTGCCGGTACGGAAGGAACGGCCGAAGCAGACGGCAAACACTGGCGCGGCAGGCTCCGCGCGTCCCAAACCGGCCTATGATGGAATCCTGCCAGAGAGTTTGAGGAGCGTCTGGGGGAAAGTAGAACGCGCTTAAGGCGGGGTTTCCGCCTTCCCCGCAGGCTATCCTCAGGAGCAGCCTGAAAGCCTGGCTGGCCAAAAAAGGCCCCGTCCGGACCAGGCTGGACGGGGCCCGCATGCACCATGCTAAGGCAGATCTATTACTTGTAGGGCTTCACTTCTTTGATGAGCTTCAGATACTTGTCGGTGGCATACTTGCCGTCGCCGACCTTTTCGCATTCCTTGTCGGTGATGCGGCCGATGCCGGCGAAGAAGTGGGCCAGGTTGCCCTGCCAGCGCTGAGCCTGGCTCTGCCCCTTGGAGGCGTCAAACAGGGCCAGCTGTTCCTTCAGGTTGT
>CALUZP010000073.1 GCA_944325325.1 uncultured Desulfovibrionaceae bacterium | reverse complement strand
GGAGCCGCGCCGGAGACGAGGGCAGACGCATCTCCGGATACGTCAGCGGATGCCGTATCGGAGACAGCCCGAGAGGCGGCACAGAATGCCGCTCCAGGTGCGTCAGCGGAGGCAGCGCCGGATGCGGTATCGGATACAATACCGGATGCGGTGGCGGAGGCCGCCACCCCACGGGCGTTCTGGCTGACATTCTGCGCAGCGCCGTGCGTGGCGGAAGGAGCGGTGGCGGATACAATGGAAAATGCAGCATCGGAGACGACCCGAGAGGCGGCCGGGGCTGTTGCACCCCTCCCCCTCTTCCTGGACGCCGCATTCTTCCCGGACGCCGTTGTCCGCGACCACTCCAGAGACACCGCCGGAGTCAGCAGCGGAGGCGGGGCCGGCGGCGTCACCGGCAGCACGCCGGACGGCGCGTCAGCCACAGCCGTTGCCACAGACTGCGGACACGACACGTCCGGAGCAGAGGGTGTACCGGATGCGGCACTGTCCGTCCGTCCGGCACGGCAGACCGGAGCAGCGGCAGCTCCCTGTCCGGCGCCGCCTGCCACAGCCGTTGCCTCCGGCCCTCCTTCTGCCAGTCCGGCCACTGCTGATTCGGCCATTGCTGATCCATCTGCTGCTGATCCGGCTGCCGCCGGTTCCCTCACCGCCAACCCAGCCAGCGCTGCCCCGGGCAGCCCTCCCTCTGCAAGCCCGGCCGAAACCGCGCCTCCTGTTGCCGGTTCTTCTGCTGGCAGTCCGGCAGGGGCCGCCCCGGTCTGGCGCAACCTGGCCACGCGCGCGGCAATACCCTCTCTGGACAGCAGGGCGTGCGCCCGGCTCTCCACCGCACGAAGACTCAGACCGCCGGAACTGTACACGGCACGCCAGGCATCCGCCGCGGTACCGCCGTGCGCCAGCGCCCGGCAGAACGCTTCCTGTTTTTGTGTCAGGCTCATCCTGTTTCCTCTACGCCTCAGCATGCCGGTCTCCTGCCGGGCAGGGCCGCCCGCCGCCCGCCTTCAGGCCGGACAGAGGGTCACGGCGCCATCCCGCCAGCACCGGCCGGGGGAAAGACACATTCGTCCCCCCGGAAGGGACACTGCTCGACATGCCGCCTTCGTGTTTCCGGATCCATGGTCCGGCGAATCTGGTTGATGTCGTCCGGATTCATCAAATCAACCACATGCAGGCCCAGCCTGTGCAGAATCCACTGCTTGACGGTTTCGCCGCCCAGACCGCTCAGCACCACCGCAGCCGCCACCTGCATGTCGGGTGTCATGCCCGGCACGGCCAGCGGCAGAAGCAGCGCACAACCCACCGCCAGCGAAGAAGTCAGCAGCGAGTTGAGCAGTACCGTGGCCGCCCGCTGGGCAAACGTGCGCTGCTTGTAGCCGCGCCGGATCTGGCGCAGCGCAGATGCCATGGCAATGGCCCACGCCAGCGCCGCCAGCGGCCATGTGCCCCTGACCACACCCAGATATTCCACAGCGTGGCCGTCCTGTCCCATCTGGTGCATTGTCTTGTTCCTCACGGAATTGTGCCGCAACAGGCAGACGGCTATCTGACCGCTTCCCCCTCCTCGCCTGTCACCTCGTGCAGCCACACAGCCAGCTGCCCCGCATCCTCACTGTTCATCCAGACGCCCGGCGCGCCGTTCAGCTCCAGCCGTTGCAGACTGGTCAGCACCGGCAGCCCCGGCAGCGGATCCGGGGTTGAGCTGGCCGATGAGCACCCCGGCACCGTCATCAGCAACACGACGGCGAAAAGCGGCAGCATCGGCCGCATCCAGCCGCTCCAGAAGACGCAGGCCCAGCTCAAGCAGCGCGGCCAGCAACACCGTCCACGGCCGCACATCACGCCGCCTTGTCCTGGGCCACGTCGTCAGCGTTCTTCGCGCGGCCCACGTTCACCGCCAGCACGTTGAATAGCTTGTACAGCACCCGGTAAAACACACTGCTCCCCTCCGACGGCGCAGGCAGCAGCGCAGACACCGCCGCACACACACCCATGACAGACAGCACCAGCCCCGCATATGTGCCAAACATATCCGTAATAACAGCCTCCATCAGACAACCTCCTTGTTGAAGGTCCGATCATACCTGCACCCGTTGCGCGGTACAGTTCCTTCCCCGCCCCAGCCGCCCCCGCTCAATCCGGAGACACTGGCCGGATACCTGCCTCATCCCGGCGACATTCCTGCAGTCCGAAGACAGCCCGGCGACCGGCCGTGAGTCCGAAGACAGCCCGGCGACCGGCCTCATCCCGGCGACGTTCCCGCAGTCCGAAGACAGCCCGGATACCTGCCGTCAGCCCGAAGACGTTCCCGCAGTCCGGAGGCAGCCCGGATACCTGCCGTCAGTCCGGCGACGTTCCCGCAGTCCGAAGGCAGTCCGGCGACCGGCCGTGAGCACGGCAACATTCCCGCAGTCCGAAGGCAGCCCGGCGACCTGCCGTGAGTCCGAAGACATTCCCGCAGCCCGGAGGCAGTCCGGCGACCGGCCGTGAGCACGGCAACATTCCCGCAGTCCGGAGGCAGTCCGGCGAACCTTCCCAGTCCCCGCAGGAGCGTACCCTCAGCCTTCCTGCCCTGCCGTTCTCTGTTCCTGCTCTGTGGCCTCCTGTCCAGCCGCCTTCTGTTCCGGGCATGCCGCTTCCCGTCCCGGCCACGCCGCCAGCGCCACATGCTTCACCCTGTCGCGTTCTTCAGCCCGCTTGGCGTTGTTGAAACGCGCCGTCGTGCCTACCAGATACCCCGTAATGCGCCGGATGCGCTCAAAGCGCACCCCCGCCCCAACCATCGCCGGTGACGTGTTCATAAACTGACACCCTTGTGGAATGTTGTACGTTTTTCATAAAAAAACGGTGAGGAAAGGAGGAAGGGAGAAAGAGGGAGTGTATGCCGGGGGGAAGGCGGGAACCTTTTTGCAAAAAGGTTGCCCTCCTTCCCCCCGGGCCCCCCAACCACCTTCCCAAAATGTTTATCTGTGGCGGAACGGTGCAGCGCCGGGCATGCCGTCTGTCGTGGACATGCCGGGGAGCACGTTTTCACACTCCATGAGGCGCTGAGACATACCGCCTGTTGTGGGTATGCCGTGAGTCCTGGCCGCCCGGAGGTGACCGTTCGCATGGCCTTACAGGCCGGACTGACTGGCACAGGGATCCGCATCAAGCAGCGACAGCGACCACACGGTTTCCGGATCCCAGAGTCCGCCGCGTTCCCACGGATCGCTCATGGCAACGGCCACAGGCGCCCGCAGGGCCGCAGCCTCCTGTCTGTCCAGCCGCCGCTGCCGATCCTGAGCCTGCCTGCGGCAGCGCTCGCAGCAGTACTGGCGGCGGGCCGTAACGCCGGACGGCAGCGCCCGGCCGCAGAACGCGCAGCGCCTGGAGGACTGGACGGCAGGTGCCGCAGACGTGTGCACCTTTGGCGTGTGCGTCACCGGCGTGTGCGTCTTCGGCGCGTGCGCCTTCGGTGTGGATGACGCAGGCGTGTGCGGCGCAGACAGGGCCCTGCCTGGCATGACCGGCTGTGTTCCCTGGGGCGTTGCCACCTGTCGTGTTGCCAGCTGTGGTGGTGTCGCCTGTGGCTGTGCCGCCCGCGGCGTTGCTGTGTGTGATGCTGGCACTTGTGGTGTTGCCACTTGTGGCGTTGCCACTTGCGGCGTTGACAGCTGTAGTGTTGGCAGCTGTGGTGTTGCCACTTGCGGTGGTGCCACGCGGGGGGAGGTTGCAGGGACCTTGGCAGTGCTGCGGGCGGTGATCACAGGGCCCCCTTGAGCAGGGCGTTTTCCAGCGCATCCACGCGGTTCAGCCAGCCGTTGAGGAACACGGCCTGGGACGGTTTGTCGCTGGCCAGCTGGCGGTAGAAGCGGCGGCGTTCCTTGAGCACGGCGCGGATGATGGTGTCGGTGTCTGCGGCCAGGGCGGCGCGGCTGTGGGGGCCAAGGATGCCGTCCACCACGAGTTTGACGCCGTAGGGGCCGACACAGCGGTTATAGCCGCGCTGGGCCAGAATGACGGACTGTTTCGGGCCGCAGTTGACGGCTGCGTCGTACAGGGCGCAGGCCGGGCGCAGGGGCAGTCCGTCCAGGTGCAGCCGATCCCAGAAGGCGTACCGGAACAGGGCTGCGGCCTGCCGGGCCGTAATCCGGCGGATCGAGCCGGACGTCACAGGCAGGCGCACGCCAAGGCGGCGCAGCAGGGCTTCGCCTTCGGCTGTGGCTGCCAGATCGCGGGCAAAGGCCAGCGATACGCCGTACATGGTCGCGCCGCCCGTATCGTCCGGATGTTCTGAAAAGCCGCCTTCCCACCTGGCCGTAAAGGCGTGGGCGCGGTCAAAAAAACCTTCCATACCCAGAATCCTCCTGATGGTTTATGAGAAAGCATACCGCAGAACAGGCAGGAACGCTTTGGAATAGTTTTAAAAAGTTGTTCAATGGCGTAAAAAGTCGTCAACGTCCGGGCGCTGGGATGCAGCCGGGGGCCAAGTCCCGCGGCAGGGGACAGCCGGCGCTTTCCCTGTGTGCGGCGGTGACGCGCTGTATCAAGCCAGGCTCATCGGAGCAGAGTGTTCCCTGTGTGCAGCGGTAACGCGAAAAATCTCTGCGGTGCGGGTGCGTGTGTATCGAGTTTTCCCCGCGTGCAGCGATGACGCTCGCTCTACGTTGCCGGAAGCGACTGCGGGCAGGCGTTTTCTGCGTGCAGCGATGATGCCGGAACACCCGTCCCCCCCGCCTGCCGGTGAAGCGCTGTCTTCGCGTGCAGCGGTGACGCTTGCGTCAGAGTTGACGCGAAAGCCAAAGGGATACGTTGTCGCTGCGTGCAGTGGCGGTGTGCCGTGCCTGTCTGCGGACACCGGATTCAGGCGGCAGCTGCCGCAGGGGGCAGAATGCCATGGCCTGCATGCCGGGGCAGAGGCGCCAGGCCGGGGGCTTGACGCCGGAATAGAGGGGGACGGTCAGGCGCTGCATGCCGGATGGCCGGAGGAGCGCGTGCGGCCGGCCGTTCAACCCGGCTCGTTGCAGAGGTGTCAGGCTTGTGCGTCCGGGACGTCAGGTCTCCGGCGCCGTCTGGGACGGCTTGCGGAAGCGTCAGGCCGGTGCGCCGGGAAGGCCGGGGCGGACGCCGCGGGCTGTGCTGTCTGGTGCGGGTTCGTGCTGCATCAGGGTTGGCGAGGCGTTGAACAGGCGGCTTGTGTGTGCGTCGAGTTCGGCCGCGTCTGCCCAGACGCCATACCCGCCGGGCTGACGGCGGACAGGATAGCCCCGCGTGACCACCAGATGGCGGGACAACCCCAGATAGGCGGTGATGGCCTTCCAGCCAGTCATAATGGCAGGCATGCGGAACCTCCCTGCAGACGGTGCGCCCTGCCGGGACATGGCCAGGCGCGGTGTGTTCCGGGCCGTGCGGACAGACGCTGACCGCATGTGTGCAAGCCGTGGCGCTGGAGAGCCGGGGCAGACAGAGCCGGGGCAGGCAGAGACAGCGCAGGCATGATCGGCTCAGGATTGGCCAGCGCAGGCAGTACCGGCTCAGACGCGACCTGCGTAGACATTGTTTGCGCAGACGTTGCCGGCTCAGGCGTTGCCTGTTCAGGCATTGCCTGTTCAGGCTGCGGCCGGGATGAACGCGGAGGGCGCACGCCGGGGCGCGTCGGGAAGGCAGGAACGTCATGTTCCGGGCAGGCCGGCAGTGAGGCGTGTTGTTCCGGGAGGCGGCCGCTTTTCGGGGTATATATATTACTTCGTAATATAATATATATACCCTCTCGCTGACGGCGGGCATCCGTTTTTATGAGAGTGTGCAATTTCAATGAGTTAACAAATTCATTCCCGAACCTGAATCCGGCTGGGGACGGGTTTTCAGGCCAGAGCCCGGAAGCGCCCGCACAACAGAACATAGCCTGCCTCCTTGATGGTAAAATAGATAAAAAATATATACTGACAAAACTGTTTCCACCCGGCTGCCCGGGCGTCGTGTCATCCCGTTGCGCCGGACTATCCTGAGAGTCAGCCCTGAGAACCTGTCCGGGGAACCCGTTCGGAGAAATGTCCGGAGAATCTGTCCGGAGAAATGTCCGGAGCCGGCGGCCTGTTCTGATGGCATCCGGGGTCAGCGGCTTGTCCGGACGCGGTAGGGGCATCCCGTTGCGTCAGGACTGCCTGTCAGGCCGGGGCAGGGGGCAAACACCTGCTCCGGATGTGCGGCCAGGGCGTTTGTCCCGACAGCGTCCGGGTCAGGGGCGGACGGTTCTGGGTCTGCCGCCCTTGTGGATCATGGTGCGCTGCCAGTCCGGGTCGAACGTGCCCTGTCCGGCGGCAAACGGGCCGCATGGTGCGTCCAGCCAGCGGGTTGCGCTGCGTCCGGCGGTACAGGCCACCACAAGCCGGGCGTCCAGCGTGTCTGCAAGCAGGGTTTCGAGCCTGCTGCGCGTCAGGGTGCGCAGGCTTTCCGGCAGTTCGTCGCGGCGGGCGTACAGGCCGGTCTGTCCGGACTTGGTGTAGGGCCGTCCGGCTCTGGCTGCCCCGGCAATGGCGCTGGCCAGAAGCTGCCCGGGCGCAGGATGCCGGATGCCGCGCGAGGGGCGCGGCACAGCCACAAGCAGGCCGGAGGGCTGGCGTTGCAGCAGGTGCACGGAGCGGTCGGCCGGGGCGTTGCTTTTGACCACGGCGGCCTCGAACAGCTCGGGGGCAGCCTGCCGGCCGGAGCGGGCACCACCGTCGGATTCCCCGGCAGGCCAGATGGCCACGACACAGCGCGCGCCGTCCACCAGCGCGGTGGTGCCGCGGATGGCGTCCCGGGCGGTTTCGGCGTTCACCCGGCCGTCACGGCCTGTCTTGGCCATGTGATGGGCCACCAGCACTGTGGCGCCGGTTTCTTCAGCCAGTCCGGCCAGCACGCTCTGCACATACTGTCCGGCCTGGGGATCCTTGTTGATGTCCAGCCCCACAAAGCAGGCCAGCGGATCGATGACCAGCAGACGCAGACTGGCAAACCGCTTCAGCTGCCGGCGCAGGGCCGCAAATTCCGGCGTCACCCCGAACGCGCCATGCGCCTGCGCCACCGCCAGCGTAACGGGCCCGCCCGCATTGGGCAGCGGCACCACAAACAGCCTGCCCGCCGCTGCCGCCCGGCGCGTGCCGTCGGGATCCAGAGCGCACAGACGCTGATGGATGGCCTCGCGACTGTCTTCAGCCGCCAGAATGACCGCCGTGCCGTGCGCCATCACCTGATGGCCAAGCCAGGCCGTCCCGCCTTCAGCCGTGGCGGACTGCGCTGCCTGCACAGGTGCTGCCTGCTCAGGCGTTGCCTGTTCAGAAACTGTCTGTGCAGGGACGGTCTGCGCAGATGGCGGCTGTCCGGGAAGCGTCTGTCCGTCCCCCCTCCGCCCAGAAATCTCGTGCCCTGAAGCGGCCTGACCGGAAAGCCAGTGAGCTGGAACTGCCTGACCGGTGCCTGTCTGTCCGGCAGACGGCGCTCCAGAGACAGTTTTCCCAGAGGCAGCTTGTCCTGGGACGGTCTGCGCAGATGGCGGCTGTCCGGGAAGCGTCTGTCTTGAAACGGCCGGCTCTGGAACGCCATGCACGGCAGCCGGCATCCTGTCAGTCCTGCATGCGGCGGACTGGTATCTGCCTGTCTGCTCCGGTTCGGGCTGAGGTCTGAGTGTCTGACCTCCGGAGGACTGCCATCCGACGCATTGATTTCCGTCAGTCTGGCAGCCGGGAGCCTGTCGCTCGTCAGTCTGACACCCTGCAGGCTGACAGCCATCGAGCTGACCACCAGTGGCCTGATGGCCCTGATGTCCGGATACCTGCCCGGATACCTGTCCGGATACCTGTCCGGAGTGCCTGGAGGACAGCGGATCCGGTTCCGTGAACCCCGGTTCCGTGAACCCCGGTTCCATGAATCCCGGCGCCGTGCATCCTGATTCCGCGCACCCCGGTTCCGCAGAGCCCGACAGGACTGGTTCTGCAAACTGCGGTTCTGCGTATGCCGGTTCTGCGAATTGCGGTTGTGCGGGCCGGGGGGCGTTGCCGTTCGGTGTCTGGAATGCGGGGGCGGGCAGTCCGGAGGCCACGGTCAGGCCCAGATCGAGCAGCAGCAGGCCCTTGCCTGTGCCGCCCGCAGCAGCCAGCAGGCAGGGCGCGCCCAGCGGCAGCGTCTGATCCACAAGCCAGCGCTGGGGCCGGGCCTGTCCGGCAAAGTCCCGCACGTCCCAGTCGGTCAGGCGCGGGCCGCCGTCCGGGACGGCCGCCTGACGGCGCACGGCGTCCAGACCTTCCAGACGATGCAGATCGTTGAAGTCCGTGGTTGTGGCGTCCGGGCTGGCAAAGTCGGGCCAGACGACCGGCGCGCCAACAGCGGCAGCCGCCTGACGGGCGTGTTCAAGGCCGGTGTTCCAGAAGGAGCCGTCCGGCTTGCGCGTCTGATGATCGTTGTCGGCAGCGAGGATCAGCGTCCCGTGGGGCATCTGCTGCCGGAGGGCACGGGCCACAGGCTCCAGATTGCCGGCGTCAAACGCCACGACAACGGTCTGTCCGGTGGCCATGTGCAGGCTTGCGCCGGTGGCATAGCCTTCGCAGACATATACGGCACTCCCTTCGCCCTCGATGCGGTGAAACAGACCGGCCTTGGCCACACCACGCACAAAACGCTTGGAACCGTCGGGGAAAATGCGCTGCAATCCCTTCAGCCGTCCCTGACTGTCGCGCATGGGCACAAGCAGCGCGCTGCCCGCCTGACGCAGTCCGAAGGCATCCACCCCCCTGGCCTGGAGATACGGATGCGCAGGATCCGCCTTCCGGGCGGCCTCCCACTGACCGGCAGACACGCTGGCAGCCCTGGCGGCCTCGGTCAGGCGTGCCTCTTCGCGCAGGCGTCTGGCCTGCTCCATGCGCCGCAACAGCGCGTCGCGTTCGGCAGCCGTCAGGGTGTCGGCCCGCCTGGCACACCAGCGGTGCGGCTCACCCTCGCGCCACGACCCGAACGCACCCGCAGGCACGCCGTCGGCAAACAGACAGTACCAGCCCGTCTTTTCGCCGTGCCGGTCTTCGGGCAGGGCAAAACGGTGCAGACGGCCGTCCGCCACAACCTCGGGCCAGCCAAACCCCGCCCCGGCAATGGCCCTTTGAAAATCCCCCTCGCAGCCCGCTCCTCTCCCGGATCCGTCACGCTTGATACGAACACCGGAAACACCGGTATCGTCACGTCTGACGGAAGTGCCGGAAACGCTGGAGCCGTCAGCTCTCCCGGAAACGCCGCGTCTGCCGGAGTTGTCGGATCTTCCGGCGACGTCAACAGCGCCGGATCGGCAGGCATCGTCACATCTGACAGAAACGCCGCGAGCGCCAGACCGCCCGACATCGCCGCGTCTGACAGAACCGTCAATGACGCCGGACGCTCCGGTTCCCCTGCAACTGCCGGAACCGCTGAACCTGCTCCCGGATCCGTCCGCCCCTTTGGCGCTGTCAGGCCTTCTGGATCCGTCAGATCTCCCGGAATCGCCCGCTCCTCCAGAGTCGCCGCGTCTGCCGGAAGTGCCGGAAACGCCGCGCCTGTCGGAGTTGCCGGAGTTGTCAGATCTTCCGGAACCCCCGGAGCCGCCACACCCCCCGGCACAGCCCGCCGCGTGCAGGGACGTCTTGCAGGCGTTCCTGCCATGAGCGGTGTTGTCTCGCGCGTCCGTATGGCCTGCCGCCGTGCTGTGTGCAGTCACGCTGCCTGCCTCCGCGCTGCGTGCCGTCATGGCCGGTACAGCGTTGCGGTATGCGGCGCTGCCAAACCCGGTGCTGCCGTGTGCGGCATCGCGGTATGCCGCATGGCGGGATGTGGTGCGGCCTTCAGTCATTGTTCCCCCCTAGCTGCGCGGGTCTGTGCGGGCCACAGATCGGGGCGCAGCACGGCGCGGGGAATTCCCAGCCGCTGTTCATAGCGCAGTGCCGCCTCAGCGCTGACGCCACGCCAGCCGCGTGCGTGTTGATAAATGGTCCAGTAGGAGATGCCGCTTTTTCTGGCGGCCTCTGCCGTGGACAACCCCAGCCGGGCCAGTTCGGCAGCGAATGTGGTAAATGTTTTCATATGAAAAAATTATAGTATTCATACGCACATATATTCAAGGATTTTTTCTGCAAAGAAAATTTGTCAAACGCACAAAAATGGCGTATCTTTTGAAGAAGAGTCCCGGGCTGAGTCCTCCCGGGTTGGAGCCTCCCATGAAGACGACGTTTTATGACAGCGCCATGCAGGAGCTGAAAAGCTATGTTGAAAATCGCTGCGGCGGCAATGTGACGCGCGCGGCCGAAGAACTGGGCATCAAGCCTGTCGTGCTGCACCAGTGGATCAAGGGCACGCGGTCGCCGGCCTTTTCGGGCATCAGCGTGGCGTTTGACGCCATGGGCGCGCGTTTTGTGCCGCCGGACGAAGAGCTGGAAGCCTATGACTTCGTGCCCAAGACCACGGCACGCGCCGGGGCCGGGTCGTCGTTCATCACCGAGGACGAGACGCAGGGCCTGTATGCCTTCCGCAAGGATTTCTTTGCCGCACAACACATTTCAGCCACCAAAAGCATTCTGATCGACGTTATGGGCGACTCCATGTCGCCCACCCTGCAAGACGGCGACACCATCCTCATCGACAAGTCAGACACCCAGATTGTTGACGGCCGCATCTATCTGGTGACACTGGGCGACAATCTGCTCATCAAGCGGATTTTCATGGCAGCCCGGGGGCTTGTGCTGCATTCGGACAACCCTTCCTATATGGATACGCCCATAGGCCAGGAAGATCTTGACGCCTTCCGGGTCCACGGACGGCTGCGCTGGGCAGGCAAATGCTTCTGAACCGCCCGGCCGCCTCTGCTGACACCTGAACCGGCAACGCCGGAGCAACGCCTGAACCGGCACCGTCGGGGCCTGGCGCAACGTCTGGACAGCCCGTGCCGGGACAGCTGGATCCGCCGGTGGATGTTCGTTGGCCGTCTTTGAGGAGGGTTCCCGGGGGGAGTCTCCGGGAGAGGATCCGCCAGACTGCGCGTGGGCCGTCTCCTGCCGGGAAGTGGCTCCGGAGCGCTGTCTCCGGCGCTGTCTCCGGCGGTGGCCACGGTGGGGACTTCGAGGAAGCTCCGGGGGGGCCGGGGGGGAGAGTCTGTAAGGTGGCTGGCCTCTGGACGGCTCCTGCATGCGGGAGAGACGGGCCGTTCCCGCATGGCCTGTGCGTGGGGGAGGAGGCTGCCTGCATGCGCGCGGGGAACCGTTGCGGCACGGTCTCGCGTGCAGCCTGAGCACCTCAACTGCCTGCATGCGCGCGATGGCAAGGAAATCCGCGTTGAGCAAGGTTCAGACGGCGCATCAACTGCCTGCATGCGGTGGGGCAGGGGACGTGCAGACCCTACAGGTGTTGTCCCTGTTTTCTGCCTGTGCGTGAGGGCACGCCAGCCGCATCGACGTCTGACGGCAGCGTCACTTTCTGTCTGTGCATGAGGAGGGCAGGGGGCGCCGTTCCGGAATGCCCCCGGCGAGATGCCGCTGCTGGTATGCGCGTGAGGGCAGCATACGCTGATACGCCCCGATACGTTGTCTGTCAGCGGTCTGCATGCGCGTGGAAGGCAGAATACGGTAGGCGCAAAGGCCTCGGAATCGACACAGCTGCCGGCATGCGCGCGGAAGGCAGGGCTTGTGGGGAACAGCCCGCAAACAGCCGCTAAAAGCTGCCTGCACTGCATGCGCGCGGGGCAGGGGGCGCCTGGCTGTGCAGCGCCGCGCCTGCACGTTCCGCGCGTCACCCGCCTGCGTGCCTGAATGACCGGGCCTGCCGGGAAACGGCGTGCATCACAGGGCCGGTTCAGCGCTGCCGTCTTTTTTTTAGCATCATTTCCGCCTGCTTGCAGACAGTGTTTCCGCTGTCCCGGCGCTGTCCTGTTCATCCGTCCATCCGGCTATCCGAGACTATCCAGGCTTGCGGCCATCCGGCCGTCATGCCGTTCATCTGTCAATCTGTCTGTGAATCTGTCTGTCAATCCGGCGTGTTCGCCCGCTGCTTGCGTCTTTGCCGTTCCGTTTCTGCCATCACGTTCCTTGGCGTTTCCTCTGCCGTTCATTCCTCTGTCCGCCGCCTGGCCTGTCGTTCCCCAGGGCGTCCGGGCGTTCGTGGCTTCTGCCGTTTTTCTCTCAGGCGTTTCAGGCGTCCCACCGTTCTGCCTGCGTCCGTGCTGCCGGAGGGCGCTGCCGGTGGCGTTCGGTCTCTGCTTCAAGCGGCGTACGTGTCGCCAGTCCGGCAGGACGGCATTTCTGACAGGGGCCGGAATGTGTTCTCAATGAAGCGCTTTGCTGGGTGGTTATATATTCAATTGAATTAGAATACTGGGCTTATAAATTTTCAATTGATGCTAAAATAGCTTGACTTGAATATTCAATTGAACAAAAATAGCCCCAACAACGCGACGCCACAACGGCGAACACGGCGCAGGCAGACATGCCGTGCCAGTACCCTGAAGGGCGTGAGCGGGGTCTCCCCACAAGTACCGAGCACGGCAAGCCGCAAGCCTCCGGGAGCGGGAAAGCACAGCGACGGCAGGGAAGGGGAGCGGCAGGGGATGCGGCGCGGCTTCCGGCAGGGGGCTGACGCCGGTGTAACGGGGATCCGTCGGGCAGTCCGGGCATGCGGGCTGTCTGCGCGGCATGGGCAGGGCGGTTGCAGGCGGGGGGGAGGCCCGCCCAGGACTGCCTGGCGGCAAACCACAACCCCGGGGGGTGTGCGTGGGCATGGCGCTGCTTTGCAGGTGCCATGCCACAGGCGGAGGCCGCAGGCGTCATGGTGCAGGGGGCAGTTTCTCAAGCCTCAGGCGTCATGCCGCGGGTGATCTTTTCGCAAACGTCATGCCGCGGGTGTTCCTCTGCGCAGGCGTTCCGTTGTGCGGACGGTCTGTTGCAGGTGTCATGGCGGGCTGCCGGACTGGAGGTGAAAGCCCGGGGCAGTCCGGCATGATGAAGGACGCTTCCGGCCGGGCTGTGCGGGGCAGCTGCCGGGAGGGGCCGCCAACCCTTCTGGTGGATGTTCCGGCAGTCTCCGGCCGGGCGTGACCCTCCGGCCTGACGCCCGGGGCCGGACAGCCTGATGACAGACAACCTGCCGGACGACCTCCGGGCGGACATTTCTGGTCTGGCAGCTGCCGGGCAGATCGCGGCCAGACGTTGGGCAGACCGTGGCCAGACGTTGGAAGACCGCGGGCATACCGCGGAGATACCTCGGGCATACCTCGGGCGGACAGCCTGCTGACGGGCCATTTTCGAGGGGCAGTCTCCGGACGGGCGGCCATGTTCGGGCCGGGTGGCAACGCGTACCAGCCGGATACATTCAAACAGACATGCAGGGCCGTTCAGCCGGTCAGTCTCCGGCAGGCAACGCCGGGGCAACGCCTGAACCGGCAACGCCGGAGCAACGCCTGAACCGGCGATACCTGAACAGACAATCCCTGCCCCGGCAACCCCTGATTCGGTGATACCTGACCAGATACCCTGTACCCCGGCCATGTCCGGGCCGGATTCGCTGTTTGGCTGGTATTGGTTACGGGGGGCGGGATGTCCGGGGAGTTTCAGGCGGTTCTGTAAAGAGTTTCGGGAAGGGGGCGGCAGGGGGGCCGGGGGAAGGGGGGAGAACCCCTTTGCAAAGGGGTTTCCCCCGGTCCCCCGGTTTCTCATGCAGGGCATCTGGCCAGCGGCAGGCACAGTTTTA
The DNA here is from genome assembly GCA_944325325.1 of uncultured Desulfovibrionaceae bacterium. Lineage (GTDB taxonomy): Bacteria > Desulfobacterota > Desulfovibrionia > Desulfovibrionales > Desulfovibrionaceae > Avidesulfovibrio. The sequence continues at coordinate 13,419 of CALUZP010000073.1, read as the reverse complement.
TCCGGGGCTTTTCTCCGGTGCGGCATGCAGGGCATGTGCGCAGCCTCTGTCCGGGGGGTGGCGCCTGCGGTCAGGATGGGAAGTGCCCTGATGCAACAGTGTAACAGCAAGACAGGACAAGCGGCGCTGCTGCCGGGGTGGCAGGCGTGGCGTTGTGAGGAGGCGGAGCATGGATGCGAGCGGACTTATCCGGAATGGCATGCGGCTGCGTGCGCAGATTGCCGCGCTGAAGGCCGAGCTTGAGGAAGTGAATCTGGCGCTGGCCAGGCAGGCGCGGTTTGCGCCGGGCAGGGCGACGGCCTATGTGGAGGGCGACGGCTGCCGGGCGCGGGTTGTGGCCAGAAGTTACGAGAAGTGGGATCAGGACAAGCTCAATGCGGCGCGGGCTGTCATGGGCGACGGGGAATTTCTGCGTTTGTTCAGGTATGTGTGGGAACCGGTTTCCAGGCGTTCACTCAGCGGTTTTCTGGACAGCGCGCCGGACGGGCAGACGGCGCTGGTGCGGGCTGCCCTGAGCACGCGGACGGTGCCGGTGGTGATTTTTGAGGAAGGGGACGCCAGATGAGGTGCCGGGCGGGCATGACGCCGGGCCGCATGCCGGGTTGCTGCGTAGAGTGCGGCCGGCGGGGGGACGGGGCGGTCTGGCGGATGCCGGTGCGGGGTTGGGCCGGGGGGAGCGTGGCCTTGCGCCTGGGCCGGGCGCGGCGGAGGACTGTTGAGTCTTGCCGGGCTGCCGACAGAGACGGCTGGGCTGCCGTCGGGGATTACTGGGCTGTCGGTGAAGACTGCGGGGTTGTCATCCGGGGTGGTCAGAATGCTGGCAGAGACGGCCAGGTTGCTGACGGGGATTGCCGGATTCTCTTCGGGGATGGCCGGAACAGTGACGGAGGCAGTGAGGGTGCCAGCCGGGACAACCGGGCTGCCGGTGAAGGCTGCCGGGCTGTCGTCGGAGAGTGCCGGAGCGGTCAGAGTGCTGGCAGAGGCAGCAGGGCGTTCAGCCGGGGCGGCCGGGGGAACGTCCGGGGGAACGTCTGGAAAACCGGAGGCGCCGCGGGCAGCAGGCAGGTTTCAGGGCCGGGGCGGGGATGCGTCAGGGCGGTCTGGGAAGAACGGGCGTTTTTCCGGTCTGTCTGCCGGGGTTTGGGGCAGTCGGGAGCTGCCTCCGGGGAGTGCGGACGGGTTTCGGGGCAGGGCCGGGGGCTGTCTGGGGGTGCGGCATGAGGCGTGTGGCGGCAGGCTGTGTCCGGCAGCAGGGAGGGGAGCTTGTTCCGCCGGGCAGCCGTGTGCTGGTGCGTCTTGGCCTCATGTATCCAGACAGCGCCAGTCTGGGGCACACCTATCCGCTGATGGCGTCTGGCGCGTCGTCGCCGGAGTATCTGGCCTGCACGCTGGAAGTGCTGTCCCCCAGTTTCCGGGGGCGGAGGTTCAGGCACTGGTTTCTTGTCAACGGCGCGGCAACGCCTGCCCAGCGTGCGGCCATGGATCTTGCACGCCGGCAGATTCGCGCCCTGATTGAGGCGGCCTGCCGTATCCGCCCGGACGACGACAGCCCGCGGGCCATGCAGGCGCGCATTGTGCGGGCATGGACGGATCTTGAGGGACTGGAATTTCCCATTGTGACGGGCGTTGCGCGGTGTTCCGGCCGTGACGGCCGTGTGTGCCTGGTCAACACGCTTGAGGCGATCGTCACCATGCGGGATCCGGATTTTGCCTGTCTGCGTGACGGCGGGGAGCGGATCAGCGGCGCACCGTTGCCGGAGGCATGCCCGGCTGCCGGGTTTTCTGTCAGGCCGTCCGCACAGGAGCCGGCGGGGGCTTCTGCCGGGTCTTCGGCATTGACGGCGTCTGACAGGCAGACGGCACAGCGTCCCGCGCTGAAGGATGCCCGGAAGGCAGGTGCGGCGGGTGCGGCCGTTTCAGGGGCTGCCGTCGTCCGTTCGGGCGCGGCTGCTGGCAGCGAGGCCTGTCTGAAGCGGAACTGCCGGACGGCCGCTGTGCGGAACTCGGCCGCGCCGGCCGCTTCAGGGAGCGCCGGGGCGGGTGGCAGTTGCCTGTCCGGACAATTTTCTTTATGTCATAAAACATGGACAACCGATCCGGCAGCCTGCCGGATGATGGCGGTGTGCCGGCATGTCCCCGTGGCATGCCCCTGCTGCGGCGTCCCTGCCTGCTGAACCCGTCACGCTTGAGCCGCTGGCTTCAGAAGCCGTTGCCCGGGCCGCTGGTTCTGCGGTGCGTGACCCTGCGGGCCGTTCGTTCTGCGGGGGGGGATACCCCTGCTGGCTCCTGACGCCTTGAGCGTCTGACTGGACGGGCTGACGGGCTGTCCGTGGACGCTGCCGGCCGTGTGTTTCCGCACAGATTCCCTGTCCGGCATGGCTTGTCAGGCGTTCAGGCCGGTTGGGCCACGCATGGCGGCCGCGGGTCTGGCGGTGGGCGGCGCCTGTGCATGTCCGGCAGGCCAGTGCCTGGTATCTTGTCCTGGCTGCGGACTTCCCGCGCGCCTGCGGGCAAGCGGATCGAAATCCAGATCCGCACCGAGGAAATGGCGGACTCCCCGCGCGCCTGCGGATGTTCCCATCTCAGGAGATACATGGTTTAGCATCTCGTAGGACTCCCCGCGCGCCTGCGGATGTTCCTGTGTGCAGGTGCTGCAGCCTGCGGGATTTGTGGGGATTTCCGGCGCGCCTGCGGATGTCCTGAACTCGGCCTGCCTTCTCATGGCCCTGTATTGGGATTTCCGGCGCGCCTGCGGATGTTCCGGCCTTTTCTTTTTTACTGCGGGGATATGCTGCGGACTCCCCGCGCGCCTGCGGATGCCCCCCGTGTCCGGCGCCGGGATGCCTCGTTTGTATTGCCCTGTGTTCCTGCCCCATACCTTCAGAGGAGGCCCCCTGTGATCAAACTGTTGCGTACGGCGCTGCTGCTCATGGCTGTTCTGGCAGGCCCTGTTCTGGCCGCGGATGACAATGCCGGCCAGGTTGAAGACGGTGACGCGTATGTTGAAGACGGCGACGGCTGGATGGAGGACGGCGACGGCGCCGGGATGTTTTCGCCCATGATGAACGCGGCGCAAATGGACGACTGGGAGACGCTGAGGCGTCTTGCCCGCACGCAGTGCCCGCCCAGGGATCTGGAACCGGATATGACCGTGCTGCATCATGCCGCCATGCGGGCCGACAGCCGGACTGTCGCCTGTCTCCTGCAGGCCGGGGCAGACAGAACCGTCAAAGACAACTACGGCAGGCTCCCCTGGGACTATGCCCTGCAGAACGCACAGCTTGACGCCGCAACGCGCGACATGCTCAGCGTGGGCAGAAATGACGCGGTGTTCGACTGCATCAGGGAACGGCGCCGCGACGATCTGCTGCGCTGCATGCAGCAGGAACGCTACCGTTCCGCACGCAACGACGATGGCGATACGCCGCTGCTGTTTGCCGCGCGCTGCGGCTACTGGGACTATGTCTTTACGCTCCTTGAGCTCAAACCGGACATCTATGCCCGCAATCACGAGGGACAGAACCTGCTGTTCTTTGTCTTCAAGGATTCCATCAACGCAGACCAGGCCGGCCGGATCGCCGCCCTGTACGACAGGCGCGCCTATGCCGACCGGCAGGGCCGCAGTCCCGTGCACTACGCGGCGGGGCAGTCGGCCGTCGATGGCACGCAAAAACTGCTGCTCGCCCTTACCTTCTCTCCGGACATCAACGCGACCGATCAGGAGGGCATGACGCCGCTCGCAGCCGCCCTGCGCTACGGAAAAACCCGCCAGGCCAGTGCACTCGTGGCCCTGGGCGCAGACGTCAGCCGCTACCCGGCCGGAGAACTGGACGAACGCCTGTCCCGGAACAGACTGTCCGACAGCGACCGCAGACTCATCGAAGCCTTTAAAGCCAAAGGCACCCCCGCCCGCTGATCCCCCCGTATACGGCACTGATATTCATTTTTGTTACCCTTCGGGCTGCTCCCTCACAGGTTCAGCCCGCGGGGTCCTCCTTACTGTCCCTTGTCCGTTAAAACTGTCTCCACCACGTTCCTGGTTGTTCCGCGCCATCACCGCTGCCTTTCCGCACAATCTCCGTACACGTCCGGCAGACCGCAGATCAGAGGGAAACCGGAAAACCCCGGCTGGCGGTAACGGACAGACAGGACTGGAGACAAAGCCGGGAGTAGGAAAAAGCCGGAGGGACAGAAAAGGAGCAGGGAACACGCACAGGCGGGGGAAGCAGAGCGGGAAGATAGTGGAGACGGAGGGAAGAAGCTGAGGGGGAAAAGCCGAGGCGGAGGAAAGTAATGAGGAAAGGGGCGAGGCGGGGGGAAGGGGGAAACCCTTTGCAAAGGGTTCTCCCCCTTCCCCCCGCACCCCCCATCCGCCTTCCTAAACCTTGTATCGGGATGAGAGGCAGAGAGCTGGGAGCGGCAGAAGGAGCGGGCAGGAACGGAAGGCAGATGCTGGGAGCAGGCAGGAGCGGAAGGCAGGGGAGGAAGACAGAGGCCAAGAGGCCGGAGACTCTGGGAAAGCCGGAGAACTCTGGGAAAGCTGGAGACTCTGAGAGAGCCAGAGGCGTGAGGCCAGGGCAGAGGCTTGTGGGAGGTCAGGGCAGTGTGCTGGGCCTTCCGACAGGGGTGCGTGGCATCGGGCGTATCGCATCAGCATAATCCGGATGGTATCTTCAATTCGGAATAGGATTGGATGCGTTTGATGTAGTTAGGGGAGATGGAAGCGTGTTCTTCCAGGGGAAGGTGTATTATAGTTTGGATATTAAACTACGTGATTTTAATTGGTTTTTAGTATAATTATTCTAATATGTAATACTAGATAATTTTTTAATATTGATTATTTTGTCCCAAAATATTGACATTTGTCCCTAAGCAAAATATCGTCACATTAACTAGCCTAGGAGGGGCTTGCCATGAAGAAAAAGAATATCATCAACCTGATAAAATATCACGTCGAGAATAACGAAGCGGGATTTAGAAATGAGGCATATGAAATTGCTAACGAGTTTGATCAGATTGGTGATGATCAGCTGGCAGCATATATTATGGCCTTATTGTCAAACGCTAATACATTTGTACCACAAGAGAGCAATTTGCCATCAGAATTTTTTGAAAAAATTCACATTGGGAATGATCCTTTACCATTACCAGAAGTAATAGAGCAAGATGTTATGGGGATTGTTAATGCAGTTAGCCGAAATTTAGGGATTAATAAATTTTTATTTGAAGGCGTACCAGGAACAGGAAAAACGGAAACGGCAAAGCAAATGGCACGCATCTTGAATAGAGATTTATATGCAGTGGATTTTTCTGCAATAGTTGATAGTAAGCTTGGGCAAACGCAAAAGAATATCGTTGCCCTATTTAAGGAAATAAATGAGGTTGCGCATCCAGAGAAGGTGATAGTACTTTTTGACGAGCTTGATTCAATTGCTTTGGATCGAACTAATGCAAATGATTTACGCGAGATGGGTAGAGCGACATCTACGATTCTAAAAGAACTTGATCGTATGAACGAACGCATTGTTCTCATTGCAACGACTAACTTATTTAAGTATTTTGATAAAGCTATGGTCAGACGTTTTGATTCAGTTATTGACTTTAATAGATACACGCAGCAGGACCTGCTTGAAATTGCGGAAATACTATTAAATAATTTTCTCAATAAATTTAAGTGTACAGGGCGAAATATTCGTTTATTTCGAAAAATTATGAGTTTGTTTTCTCCTATACCCTATCCCGGAGAATTAAAGAATATCATTCGAGCTGCTATTGCATTTAGTAGCCCTGTAGATGAATTTGATTATCTCAGGCGGCTTTATAAAACAGTTTGCCCTGACAAAATCGATATAAGGAGCATGCAGGCACAGGGTTTTACTGTTAGGGAAATTGAAATCCTGACTGGAATATCCAAAAGCCAAGTTTCTAGAGAGCTAAAGGAGCGTTAAATGAATAGTCTACTGCAATTGAAAGGTCATTTTGAGCAGCAACGTGGCAATTCTGGAGGAGGAAAAAGAAATCTTCCTGTTGGAGGCCAAGTCAAAAGCGAGCATATTGATTCGCTGATCAACGATCTAAAATCCTTATTGGCGTATTGGACCGCGCATCAGCTGATTCAAGGTGCACTTGTGAGCGTGTACTATACGGGGGTTGTTGCAAAAAGCAATCGGATTAAGTCTCTTTTATGCCAAGGAACGGCCGATCCTAATGATTCTATTCGTGGTGCGAAATTTTTTAGTGAATCCTCTCGTATTCAGCATGTATTTATTCATTATGTAAAATTATCAGATATTTCGGCTACTATTGATCGGCTTACAATTTTAGCTGAAATTATAAAGAAAAGTTATAAAGGAACAATTACTTATAGCGATATCGACGAATTACATAGAGGTAAAAAAGGATATCCTCATAGTGCAGAAATGCCAAAGACAGTTTTTATAAATGCCATTGTTGATTCATTTTATGTTCAAAAATTTTCCGTTGATTTCGCAGAAGATGAAAAAGATATAGACTCTATCGTTACAATTTATAAGACAGATGTAAATACAGAAGAATTATTTCGTGCTATTGGTATAGACTTTATAAATGTAAAGAGAATTAGTGAAACAACAATGCTTTTGCGTCCTGACGAAATATCTCTGCTGAGGAAAAGCGCGCCATATCTTATCGCCATGAAAGTCCATGATTTGAAAGATATTCCAGCAGAAAGAAATATCGCCTGCGACGCACAACAAATCACAATTCCAGCTCCTCAACACGAGCCAATTATTGGTGTCATTGATACGCCCTTTTCTAAGGATGTTTACTTTAAAGATTGGGTTACCTATGAACACATGCTGGATGAGAATATTGAACTTCAACAACGTGATTATATTCATGGAACGGAAGTTACATCAATTATTGTTGATGGACCTACAATTAATCCTGAATTAGATGATGGATGTGGTCGCTTTAGAGTTAAGCATTTTGGTGTAGCAACGAGTGGAAGATTTAGCTCATACACAATATTAAAATCAATTTGTAAGGCTGTTGAGCAGAATCGCAATATTAAAGTGTGGAATCTCTCTTTGGGATCTGCATTACCCATAAAGCAAAACTTTATTTCTCCAGAAGCGGCAGAGCTTGATAGGATCCAAAATGAATTTGATGTTGTTTTTGTTGTCGCAGGTACAAATGGTACCCCTGATGGAGCACGAATTCCTATTGGTGCGCCAGCAGACTCGCTTAATTCTGTAGTGGTAAACTCTGTGACACGAAAGAACGAGCCAGCATCTTATCACAGGGTTGGTCCAGTACTATCTTTTTTTCATAAGCCAGATGTGAGCTGTTTTGGCGGAGATTTCGGCCAACCCATGCGAGTTTGTACTCCTACGGGTGAAGGATTTGTACAAGGAACCTCGTTTTCTGCCCCGTGGATTACACGGAAAATGGCATACTTGATTTATATACTGGGCTTTCCTCGTGAAGTAGCAAAGGCTTTGATCATTGATGCTGCCGCTGGTTGGGAGCGGAAAGATGATAGATCGTGTTCCATTGGGTATGGAGTAGTGCCTAACAGAATTGAGGATATTATTCAAACGCCTGATGATGAGATTCGCTTTGTAATGACAGGAATCACAACTGCCTATGAGACATATTCATATAATATTCCGGTTCCAATGAATAAAAACAAACAGCCGTTTTACGCACGGGCAACCCTATGCTATTTTCCGAAATGCTTGAGAGAACAAGGCGTTGACTATACTGCTACCGAGATGGATATTCATTTTGGTAGAGTACATGAAAAAAATGGAAAGGCTAGCATTGTAAGCATTAATTCCAACACACAAGGCGATGAAAATGGTAATCCTCTTTATGAACCAGAAGCGAGGAAGCTGTACCGGAAATGGGACAATGTTAAACTCATTAGCGAAGAGTTAAAAAATAGGGCAGTTCCGAGAAAAGTATATGGCGCTGGCATGTGGGGATTGAGCATTAAGACTAAGGAGCGTTTGAAAGAAAAGAATGGACGTGGTCTTTCTTTTGGTGTTGTTGTGACTCTTAAGGAAATGAATGGTGAAAACAGAATTGATGATTTTATTAAATTATGTATGGCCCGTGGATGGATGGTGAATCGTATTGATGTCGAAAACCAGATTACTATTTATAATAAAGCTGAAGAAGAAATTGAATTTTAAGTTACGGTTAGTGCCCGTTACACCTATCGCCCCTTCTATCCGTTCTCGGGGCAGCCAGGAGTATTTTATGCCTCCGCGGCAAGACCGCTGCAATAGGCTGCCGTCCTGCTCCTAAACCTTGTATCGGGATGAGAGGCAGAGAGCTGGGAGCGGCAGAAGGAGCGGGCAGGAACGGAAGACAGAGAGCTGGGAGCAGGCAGGGGCGGAAGGCAGGGGAGGAAGACAGAGGTCAAGAGGCCGGAGACTCTGGGAAAGCTGTACCCTCCGGGAAAGCCAGAGGCGTGAGGGCAGGGCAGAGTCTTGTGGAAGGTCGGGGCAGTGCGCCGGCAGATCCGCTCCCTGATTGAGGCAGCCTGCCGCATCCGCCCGGACGACGACAGCCCGCGGGCCATGCAGGCGCGCATTGTGCGGGCATGGACGGATCCTGAGGGGCTGGAATTTCCCGTCGTGACGGGCGTTGCGCGGTGTTCCGGCCGTAACGGCCGTGTGTGTCTGGTCAGCACGCCTGAGGCGATCGTCACCATGCGGGATCCGGATTTTGCCTGTCTGCGTGACGGCGGGGAGCGGATCAGCGGCGCACCGTTGCCGGAGGTGTGTCCGGCTGCCGGGTTTCCTGTCAGGCCGTCCGCACAGGAGCCGGCGGGGGCTTCTGCCGGGTTGAATCCGGTCAGCCGGGCCCGCAGCGTACCGCCTGCCCGCGCGCCCTTGCTTGACAGCCGCTCGTTTCTCTGGGCATTCTGTTGTACCGTGAGAGGTGCCCGTCATGAAACGACGTTTCCTGTGCGGCGGCCGTTGGATCCGCCCGTTCCTTTCGGCGTTGTCGGCGTTTCCCTTGCTGCTTTTCCCGGGACTGGCACACGCTGACGGTGCTGTTTCGTCCGCAGGGGGTTTTCTCATCGATATGGCGCCGCTGCTGGGCGACAACGGCCGGATCAATGCCATTGCCCCTCAATGCCGCGCCATGACGGGCAGTATCGATGGCGATCCCGTTATATGGAGCCGGGATTTCGGGCTGGTGCGTCTTGTTCCCCCAGAGGACTACTACGGCATGGGCGATTTTCTCAGTGACGACGGGCGCCGTATGGTCACGTTTGCGAGGCGTCGCCAGTCGGGCGGGCCAGCCGGGTCCGGCCTGGTCTATCCGCGTCACGGTTTTCTCTGGCGTTACGGCGCGCCGCTGCAGGCCATGTCCCGGCACAAGGTTGTGGATGTGGTCTGGTACGGACTGTCGGCCGACGGCAGGGTTGCCCTGGGGTACGGGCAGAAGCCGGTTCCCGGCGCGCCCCCGGCGGACGCGCCCTTTGAGGAACATGCGCGTTTTGCCAGGACGCCGGAAGGTCAGGCCGCCAGAAGCCGTGGATTCGTGACGCATACGGCCTTCTGGTTCTGTATTGAAAACGGGCGGTTCCGGCAGCTGGACGAGCTGGGCACCATCGTCACAAGCCCGTACTTCAGAGTCCTGAGCCGCGACGGCCAGAAAATTCTGTGCAAGGAGAACAACGCCGTCTACATCGTCGATCGGCAAAGCGGCAAGCGCCGTCAGCTGACCTTTGGCGGCGCCATCCCCCGCTCGTCCTCCACCCGGCCCATGCAGGAGGACAGTCTTGTGCGGGCCGGCGATCCGGCAAACCCGCTGTTCCGCTGGGGCCGCTGTCGCGGCTTCGAGCACGGCCGTCTGTTTGCCGGCAGCGAGCTGGCAGAGGCCGCACCCGGCAGCCCCATGTTCGGCAACTGGATCCTCGATGACTTTTTCTGCTACATCCCCAGCTTTGACGCGCGGTTCATCCTGGCCGAAGCCTACCTGAAAAGCCTCGATGCCCCCGCCCTCCAGCGGATTATGCACGAAACCGGAAGCCTCACGGTTCTGGTCCGCCTGGATGAAAACGGCAAGGGTACGGTCATCGACGACGGCAACCGCCTCATGGGCCTGGACATCAGCGACAACGGCCGGATCGTCCTCTATGAACGCGATCTCGAAATCTGGATCTGGAATGAAGACACCATCCTGCCCGGCGACACCGTCCCCCGCTCCATGCCCCTTGCAGCCTACCTGAAACGGTACGGCCTTGTCCTGCCGGACAATCTGGAAATCCATGCTGCCGTCATGAGCCCCGACGGACAGTGCTTCTTCATGGAAATGGCCGCCCGTGGCAGCGGCGTTTTCCCACACAGCCAGTATCTGGCCTGCACAAATCCGGCCGTCGCCCCGCCGCACTGGAAACGGCCCGGCCGCGACACCGCCGGACCTTAAAGCACGTTCGGTCTGCAACGCCTTGCGCTGCAAACCATACGGCCTGTCGTTCCGCGGGAAGAACGCGGTTTGTCCGCTCGGTTCTAGCCGGGCGGCCCTGCGCTGCCGCCTCGCGTTCTGCCTGTTTCAATGGCAAAGCGCTCCAGACAGGGCCAGGCGTTTTGCCGGACACGCGTCACAGTGCAGCGCCCCCGGCTCCGGACAGCAAAAAAGCCCCCGCAGCACCGTGCGGAGGCATAAAAAACATCTGGCGCGCCCGGAAGGAATCGAACCCTCGACCAAGAGCTTAGAAGGCTCCTGCTCTATCCGACTGAGCTACGAGCGCACACCCACCCCGTTGCGTATAGCAAAAGCGCCAGCCCGTCAAGTGTACCCCCCAGAAGTGCCCCCCGCAGACGGCCGCGCCCGCAGACGCCTGTCCGGTTCCTCGGTGTTCTTGTCCGGCCCGGAGCCGGGAAGCAGGAGCCGTGAAGCGGGAGCCGTGAAGCGGGAGCCGGGAAGCGGGAGCCGGGAAAGTATAAGCCGGGAAACGGGAGCCGGGCGGACAGTTTTCAAGAGAGCACCCGCCGTTCCGGGAAAAGGCAGGAGCAGAAAACAACAGGAAACGGCAGAAAAAAGCAGGAACAGACCGGAGTTGCGGGCCGGGTTGTCAGGCAGGCCGGGCGGGAGCAGGCCAAGAGGGGAACAGGCCCAGGCGGGGAGCAGGCCGGGTGCTGAAGAGCCTTTGAGGCTGGCCGGGTGCGGACAGGCCGGGCAGGCAGAGCAGGTTCACAGCCGGCTGGCAGGTCGGGCTGGCAGACCGGGAGAGACGGGGCGGGCGGGAGCAGGCCGGGTGCGCCGGTTTCATGACAGGCGCATGCGGCTGCCGGCGGGGCAGAGTTCCCGGCCCCGTGGTGGGGCCGGGCTGCTGGTGCATGGTGTTGTACAGGCTGGTGCGTTACAGGATGTATTTGCTCAGTTCCACGTCTTCGCGGACGTCTCTGAGGTGTTCGGCCACATAGTTCTTGTCTACCAGCACGGTTTCTCCGGCGCGTTCGGGCGCGTCGAAGGAGATGTCGGAGAGGATTTTCTCCATGATGGTGTGCAGGCGGCGTGCGCCGATGTTTTCCTGTCTGGTGTTCACTTCCTGGGCGAAGGCGGCGATTTCGCGCAGGCCGTCGTCGGTAAAGCTGACGCTGACGTTTTCGGTGCCGAGCAGGGCTTCGTACTGGCGGGTCAGGGCGTTGTCCGGCTCGGTGAGGATGCGGTAGAATTCTTCCGCGCCCAGGGCTTCCAGTTCGGCACGCAGGGGGAAGCGCCCCTGCAGCTCGGGAATGAGATCCGAGGGCTTGCTCATGTGGAACGCGCCCGCGGCAATGAACAGAATGTGGTCGGTGCGGATCATGCCGTGCTTGGTGTTCACGGTGCTGCCTTCGACAATGGGCAGCAGATCGCGCTGCACGCCTTCGCGCGAGATGTCCGACGAATGCTGGCTGGAGGTGCTGGCGAGCTTGTCGATTTCGTCGATGAACACAATGCCCATCTGCTCCACGCGTTCGCGTGCGATGTCGGTAATCTTGTCGTTGTCCACCAGGCGGGAGGACTCGTCTTCGAGCAGATGCTGCCAGGCCGCACCGATTTTCATGCGCTTCTTGTGCTTGCGCTCGGGGAAAAAGCGTCCCAGAGCGTCCTGCATCTGATTGCCCATCTGCTCCATGCCCGGCATGGACAGCATCCCGATCTGCGGGGCCTGCTCGCGTACCTCCACTTCAACCTCGCGATCGTCAAGATGTCCCTGACGGAACAGCGTGCGCAGCTTTTCGCGGGTGCCCTCGCGCGATTCGTGCCCCGAGGGCGGCAGCAGCAGATCAAGCAGACGCTCCTCCGCAGCCGCTTCGGCACGCTGGCGAACCTTGGCTGTCTCTTCCTCGCGCACAAGCGAAATGCCGATTTCCATCAGATCGCGGATCATGGATTCCACATCCCGGCCCACATAGCCGACTTCCGTGTACTTGGTGGCCTCGACCTTGATGAACGGCGCGTGACACAATTTGGCCAGCCGGCGGGCAATTTCGGTCTTGCCCACGCCGGTGGGCCCCATCATGATGATGTTGCGCGGGGCAACTTCCTCGCGCAGCTCCGGACTGAGACGCTGACGCCGCCAGCGGTTGCGCACCGCAATGGCCACCATGCGCTTGGCCTGTTCCTGTCCGACAATGTATTTATCAAGTTCAGTGACGATTTCACGAGGGGTGAGTTCGCTCATCAAACAAGTCCTTTAAGGTTGTCCTCCCCGCCGGCAAGGGGGCAGTCCGGCCCCGGCCCGTGGCACGATGCCGGTGAAGGCGGAAGGTATCGCGTGAATGACGGCCTGTCCGGCGCCACAGGCCGGCAAAGCCCGCCCGTCACACAGCCGGATATAACACCGCTGATAGACAAATAAGCCCGCCATGCAAAAAAGCAAGAGGCCGCCCTCCCCGAACCACTCCCCGGCCCGCCTCACCCCGGACGGCTCTCCGGATAACGCTGCGGCAGTCTTCCGGCACAGCCCCCCTGACAACTCTCCAGACCGCCTTCCCGGCCCCTCACGGCCCGCCTCACCCCGGGCGGATCTCCGGACAGCGCTGCGGATACTCCTCGGCCAGTCTTCCGAATCCCTCCGGAGCGTCTTCCCGGACCGCCTTGCCGAACCGACTTGCCGGCCGATGCTTCGTCTTCCGGGCGTTTCTTCAGGGCGTTGCGTTGTCTTTCAAGATGGCTTGCGGTGCACTGGTGTTCTGACGCGTTTCTGCCGTGTGCATTCCGGCCTGTGCGGGGCCTTTCTGGCAGTCCGGCTGGGGGCGGGGAGTGGAGACAGGATGCGCTGGGGGACAGGCGGCGCGTCCCTTCCGGTGCGGGGTGGAGTCTGGGGGTGCCGCCTTGCGTTCTGCCTTTTCAAGCGGCAACAGGCTCTGACAACGGTTTTCGGAAGGTGGATGGGGGGGCGCGGGGGGAAGGCGGAAAGCCCTTTTG
>CALUZP010000072.1 GCA_944325325.1 uncultured Desulfovibrionaceae bacterium | reverse complement strand
CGATCATGCACTGCACGCCAGCGGTGAGCGCCCGCGCAGCCAGCCGGCCAAGGGTGATGACTTCTTCCCACTGGGCCGAGTCACCGGCGTCCACGCCCGCCCCGGGGCGCAGGCCGTCGCCAAGCGACAGCGTCACGTTGTACTCGCGGGCGATGTCGATCAGCCGATCAAAATGTTCAAGCAGCGGATTTTCACGGTTGTTGCGCAGCATCCAGCGCGCCAGGATGGAACCGCCCCGCGAAACAATGCCCATGGCCCGCGACAGGCCGTATTCCTTATTGGCGGCCCAGTCCGCACCCCGGCGGGTCAGCCCGCAGTGCACGGTCATGAAATCCACGCCCTGCCTGGCCTGCTTTTCAATTTCCGCAAACAGATCCTCGGGGTCCATGCCGGCCACATCCTCATCGGCATCAAGGATGCGCTGGGCAACGGCATACAGGGGTACCGTGCCCACAGGCAGAGGGCTGTGCCCCAGCATCTCCACGCGGATGGCGTCCAGATCGCCGGAAATGGACAAATCCATCACGGTGTCGGCGCCGCTTTCAATGGCCGCGTCAAGCTTGCGGCGTTCGGTGTTCAGACAGTGGCACAGCGGCGAAGTGCCAAGATTGGCGTTGACCTTTACCCGGGCCGGCTGCCCGACAAGAATGGGCCTGACGTTGCTGTGGCAGGGATTGCCAAGCAGCACCATCGTGCCGGCTTCCAGGCTGTCGCGGATGCGCTCTTCAGCCAGTGCCTCTTCTTCGGCCAGCCTGGCAATATGCTGTTCATACAGCGAATTCAACGCGGCATTCTGTGACAATAGCGACATTGACGGATCTCCATGGTTTGAACGGACGGTCCTTCGCGCCCTCTGGAGCATAAAAAACTCCGGCGGGAGCCGGAGTGCATGTTCCTAGGCTTCCCTACGACAGTGTAAGCTGTGTCAGGTTCGAAGGGTCTGGGACTACCCCACTCTCAGCCCTTGCGGGCTCCCCTAGCTCAGAGACATGTATCCCAGTCCGGCAAGGCTGTAAAGGGCGCCCTGCCGGCAGGAAAGCCGAACTTCACTGCACAGAAAACCCGCTCTGGCAGCCCTGCACAGAACCGGCCTGCCCTGCTGAGGCATGAACGCCGCGCGCCGCTGCCCTCATGCACTCCCCTCATACACCACCCTCATACACCAGGCAGGGAGCCTGTTCTGTCCGCCGGGCGGCGCGCCCCGGCTCGGAACACCGTCTTTCTCCAGACCAGGCCGGTGCGCTCTCTCCGGCAGGCAATAGCCGTATCTGGAGCGTGATGCCATTGAAAAGCCGAACGCGCAGAATCCGAGGCGGCAGCACAGCGCCGCCCGGCCCAAAGTGAACGGAAAAACCGCGTTGCTTCAGCGAAACGACAGGCCGTATGCTTTGCAGCACAACACGCTGCAAACCGAACATGCTCCAGGAATAAAAAAGCAAGATGCGCAAGAAAGGCGTCGGGTCGGAAGAAGAACGCCGGGGAAAAGGCCATCTTTGCAGGGGAGCCTTTCCCCCGGCGGACAGAGGATGCTCAAGGTTATTGCCGGGTGGCTGCGGAGGACCGGGGACGCTCCTGCCCGGCTGTACTGCCTGTGGCAGCGGGGACGCCGTCTGTGCTGACGGCAGGCGTTGCAGAGGAGCCTGCCGCGCCCGGGGCATGGCCTGGAGCTGTCTGGACGCCGGATGACGCAGCATTGTTCTTTTTCCGGCTGCCGCCGCGTGCAAACAGGCGGCTTACCACCACAAAGAACACGGGAACCACAAAGATCCCGAGCGATGTGGCCAGGAAGGTGCCGCCAATCACGCCTGTGCCGATGGCGTGCTGGCTTACAGCCCCGGCGCCCTGGCTCAGGGCCAGCGGCAGCACGCCGATGAGAAAGGCCCCGGAAGTCATGACGATGGGACGCAGGCGCAGGCGGGCGGCTTCCACGGCAGCATCAAGGATTGACAGCCCCTGCTTGTGCAGCTCCCGCGCGAATTCCACAATCAGGATGGCGTTTTTGGCCGAAAGGCCGATAACCGCCAGCAGGCCCACCTGGAAATAAATGTCGTTGGCCAGGCCGCGCAGGTTGCTGAGGCCCAGCGCGCCGAGCACGCCGAGCGGCACCACGAGGATGACCGCAAAGGGGATACTCCAGCTTTCATACAACGCCGCGAGGCTCAGGAAGACCACCAGGATGGAGAGCGCATAGAGGGCCGTGGTCTGGGAGCCGGACAGTTCTTCCTGATAGGACAGGCCGGTCCATTCATAGCCGACGCCGGCAGGCAGTTCCCCGACGAGCCTGGCCAGTTCGCGCATGGCCGTCCCGGAGCTGACGCCCTGGGGCGTTGCAGCCTCGATGAGAAACGAGGGCACACCGTTGTAGCGGTCGAGCTGGGCCGGGCCATAGGTCCAGCTGGCGGAGGCAAAGGCGTCAAAGGGCACCATGCCGCCGTCGCTGTTCCTGAAGTGCCACTGGCTGAGGTTTTCGGGATTCATGCGGTAGGGCGCATCCCCCTGGACATACACGCGTTTGACACGGCCCCGGTCGATGAAGTCGTTGACGTAGCTGCCGCCCCAGGCCACGGACAGGTTGTTGTTGACCTCGTCCGGATCCAAGCCGAAAATGCCGGCCTTGACGTCGTCGATGACAACGCGCAGCTGGGGCATGTCGCTCAGGGCCGACGTGCGCACGTTGGACAGCAGCGGACTTTCGCTGCCTTTGGCGATGAGCTCCTCGCGCAGTTCGACAAAGCGTTCGTGTTCAATGCCGCCCAGATTTTCCAGCTGCATGGAAATGCCGGCGGACTGCCCCAGTCCGCGGACCTGAGGCGGCAAAAAGAAGCGGACCTGCGCATTGATCAGGCCTGAAAAATGCTTCTGCGCCCGCTCCACGATGGACCAGGCGTCCTGGCCCTCTCCGGTTCTGAGGCTCCAGTCCACAAAGCGTATGGAGCCCTGGGCCACATTCTGCCCGCGGCTGCCGTTGGGGCCAAACCCCAGGGTCATGAGCACGCCGTCGACCGTGTCCGGCTCGTTCTCGGCAAAGTAGCGTTCGATTTCCTCCACGACCTTCAGCGTGTCTCTGGTGGTGGAACCGGCAGGCAGGAAGATGTTGATGGAAGCCACGCCCTGATCCTCGACAGGCAGGAAGGCCGTAGGCATCTGTCTGAACAGAAGGACCACGCCGGCCACCAGCAGGACATAGATGACCATGACCCGGCCGCAGCGCCGGACGAGCTTTGACACGGTACGCTCATACCCCGCGCTGGCACGGTCGAAGCCGCGGTTGAACCAGCCGCAGAAGCCCCGGGGAGATGTGGTTTCCCTGGGCCGCAGCAGCGCGGCGCACAGGGGAGGCGTGAAGAAGATGGCCACCATGACCGAAAGACTCATGGCTGCCACAATGGTCAGTGAAAACTGCCGGTAGATGGCCCCTGTCATGCCGCCAAAGAAGGCCATGGGAATGAACACGGCCGAAAGTACCGCCGCCACGCCAACCAGCGCGCTGGTAACCTGCTTCATGGTCTTGCAGGTTGCCTCGTAGGGCGACAGCTTTTCCTCATGAATCAGCCGCTCCACGTTTTCCACCACCACGATGGCGTCATCGACCAGCAGGCCGATGGCCAGCACCAGGCCGAACATGGTCAGCGTGTTGATGGTGAAGCCAAACGCCGCCATGACCCCGAACGTGCCCAGAAGAACGACCGGCACGGCCAGCGTGGGGATGAGCGTGGCACGCAGGTTCTGCAAAAACAGCAGGATAATGAGAAAGACGAGCACGATGGCCTCAAACAGGGTCTTGACCACTGACTTGATGGCCAGCTTGACAAAAGGCACCGTGTCGTAAGGAATGTCGATTTCAACGCTTTCCGGGAACAGCGGGCGCATGCGCTCCATGAAGGCGGCAACGCGGGCGGCCGTGTCCACGGCGTTGGCGCCTTCGGCAAGCTGGATACCGATGGAGGCCGCCGGGTCGCCGTTGTAGCGCGCTGAGCTGGTATAACTTTCCTGGCCCATTTCGACCCGGGCCACATCCTTGACGTAGACGGTGGATCCGTCGCGGTTGACCCGCAAAAGGATGTTGCGGAACTGATCAATGGTCTGCAGCTTCTCGCGGGACAGGAGCGTCACGTTGATCTCCTGTTCCGGCGTGTTGGGCGCGCCGCCAAGCTGACCCACTGACAGCTGCGCATTCTGGGACGTCACGGCGTCGACAACGTCCTGCGGCGTCAGGCCGTAGGTGTTCAGTTTCTGCGGATCCAGCCAGATCCGCATGCTGTAGGCCGACCCGTACAGGGACACGTCGCCCACACCGTTGATACGGCTGACCGGATCCAGAATGGTGGAAGACACAAAGTCATTCAGATCCACCGCCGCCATGCTGCCGTCACGGCTGGTGAAGGCGTAACGCTGCAGGAAGCTGTCCGACACCTTGCGCACCGTAATGCCCTGACGCTTGACCTCCTCGGGCAGGGAGGAAAGCACCAGCTGCAGGCGGTTCTGCACCTGCATCTGTGCGGTGTCCGCATCGACTGAGGTGTCAAAGGTCAGCCGCATGGTCATGCGCCCTTCGGAACTGCTGCCGGCTGACATGTACAACAGGCCGTCAAGCCCGTTGAGCTTCTGCTCGATGACCTGCGTCACGGTGTCCTGCACGGTGGAGGCCGAGGCTCCGGTGTAGGTCACCGACAGCGTGATGGTCGGCGGAGCAAGACGGGGGAACTGCTCCACCGGCAACGACACGATGGCAATCCCGCCGGCCAGCATGATCAGGATGGCCAGCACCCAGGAAAAAATAGGACGATCAATAAAAAACTGGGCCATGGCGCGCTAATCCCCGCCTGCGGGCGAACCGCCGCCTGCTGCGCCATTTTCGGCGCGGACCCGGACAGGCATGCCGTTGCGCACGTTCTGAAAGCCTTCCACAATCACCTTTTCACCGGGTTTGAGCCCGTCGGTGATCTGCCAGAACCGGCCTACCATACTGCCCACAGTCACAGGACGGAATTCGGCCACGTTGCCCTCGCCAAGCACGAACACCGAAGCCTGCCCACGCGGATCGCGGCTGACGGCAAGCTGCGGCACAAGCAGAGCCCGCTCGTCCACCCCTTCGTTGAGGATGGCCCGCACATACATGCCCGGCAGAAGCAGCTTGTCCGGATTGGGGAAAATGGCTCTGAGCCCCACCGCACCGGTGCTGTCATCCACAGTGATGTCCGTAAACTGCAGCGTCCCGGTGTGGGGATACATCTTTTCATTCTCCAGCCGGAGCCTTACCACGGCCCGGCTTTCCCCGGAACGCTCAAGGCGGCCCGCGCTCAACAGCTCGCGCAGGCGCAGCAGCTCAAGACTCGACTGCGTCACATCCACATATATAGGATCAAGCTGCTGGATGCTGGCCAGCGGTTCGGCCTGATTGGCCGTGACCAGGGCCCCCGCCGTCACCGACGACTTGCCGATGCGACCGGAAACGGGCGCAAGCACGTTGGTGTAGGCCAGCTGGATTTTGGCGGTCTTGACCGCCGCACGGCACACGGCCACCTCGGCCAGACACTGCCTGTACGTCGCCTGAGCATCGTCATATTCCTGCTGGCTCACAGCCTTCTCCGCCAGCAGAGACTTGTAGCGCCGGGCCCGCAGCCTGGCCGGCTCCACATTGGCCTCGGCCCTGGCCAGAGCCGCCTGCGCGCTTTCAAGCTCCGCCTCGTACGGCGCCGGATCAATCAGATAAAGCGGCTCGCCCTCACGAACCTCGCCACCTTCCGTAAACAGCCTTTTCAACAGAATTCCGTTGACCTGAGGCCGTACCTCCGCCTTGCGGAAAGCGCTGGTCCGTCCCACAAGTTCCGTCGTCAGATCAATCTTCTGCGGTACAATTTCCATGACCCGCACTTCCGGCGTGCGTCGTGCCCTTGAGGCCTGCCCGTCATCGCCGGAACAGCCAGCCAGCACCGCCATGATCAGAAGGCCCCCCAGGACAATCCCGGACAGCCCCACATGCTTTATCCCGTGCTGCCACATCGTTTATGTCTTTCCCCCGTATTTCCGCACAAAGGCTGGCGCTGCCGCACAGGGCGGCAGATGATGCACCACCGTATCAGAACTATGCAGAAAAGCAACAAAAAAACGAAAAGTTACACAGCAACACAAAGTGTTGCATAAAAAATGTTAGTGTACGTCCCAAAACACCCTGATATAACAGATGGATTTTCAGCCTGTCTGCTTTGTCCCCGAACCGGACGCACACCCGCCGAAAAACGTCAAATTATCTTAGTATATTGTTTGAATATCTCTATATTGAAACTGACAGATCCTATGTTCCTGTATCATTCTTCATGCAACATACGTGCCGGCTC
Source organism: uncultured Desulfovibrionaceae bacterium (assembly GCA_944325325.1). Taxonomy (GTDB): domain Bacteria; phylum Desulfobacterota; class Desulfovibrionia; order Desulfovibrionales; family Desulfovibrionaceae; genus Avidesulfovibrio. The sequence goes on along the minus strand of CALUZP010000072.1, from coordinate 9,852 downwards.
TGAACAGCCAGAACCCCGGCTCGAACCCTGGCAGACGCGTCAGAAAACCGGCCGCAGCCCCTTCTGCAACCCGGCAGACTGCCGGCTGTCGCGCCCCCCCGAAGCCTGTGCCATCAGCTCCACAACGGCGCGCCAGGCTGCGCCCGGACACAGGAATATGGCGCACAGGCGTCCGTGGGCCGCACGCCGAACCTCTACGCACTGGATGGCCGGCCATGGCACAGGCGTCCGTGGAGCACATCCGGCCCGGCCGGAAGGCTCTGAACGGCGTACGATCAGGCCCGATGAGACACTCCCTGTCCCCCTGCCCGGACAGAAACCCCAGAGCAACAAGAACGACTGCCCCCTCCCGGGCAGTGAACGCTCTCCAGCCAGACACAGGGACGGAGGACGGTGGCGGCAGCAGAGCCTGCCCCGTGCCATTCAGGCAGCATCACGGCAAAGGCACGGAGACGGTGAGCGCAGGGGGCTGTCCGCGGTGCATCCAGGCACACTGAAGGCATCGGCGTGCAGTCCGGCGAGCTTGTGGGGACTGGCCCGTGTATCCGAATGCACTGCCGCAACAGGCCCGGCCGATCTGACCGTACCCCGTGCCGGAACAACGCCAAAAGCGCGCCGGGGCCCTGCCGGAGTTGAGGCGGAGCCGGGACAGGACTGGGACGGGATAGCGCCGTCAGCGGGATCATTGCAGGAGATCTTCCCGCCGCAGGTTGCCCTTTTTCATCTTGAGATACAGGGTACTGCGCGAAATCCCCAGCAGCTGGGCCGCCTGCCGCAGGTTGCCGCCGGTTTCCAGGATCGCTTTCTGGATCGTTTCCGTCTCCTGCTCCCAGAGCCGGCCGCCTTTGCGGCTGACCCCGGAGACGGCCCTGTGCTGCAGGATGGCCGCCGGGAAGTCTTCAGGCGTCAGGGACTGCCCGCTGCAGACGTTCACGGCACGCTCGATGGCGTTTTCCAGCTCACGGACGTTGCCCGGCCAGGGATAGCGGTACAGCAGCTCCCGGGCTTCCGGGCTGATGCCCTGGACATGCTTGCCGAGCGCCGCCGCAAACTTGCGCAGGAAGTGGCCGGCCAGCAGCTCCACATCGCCGCGCCGCGCCGCAAGCGGAGGGATGTTCAGCAAAAACGCGTTGAGCCGGTAATACAGATCATGCCGGAACACGTTCTGGCGTACAGCCTCTTCCAGATCGCGGTTTGTCGCGGCAATCACGCGGATATTGATCCGTCTGGCGCTTTTCCCGCCGATGCGGGTCACCTCGCGGTTTTGCAGCAGGCGCAGCAGGCTGACCTGGGCCTCGAGCGGCATTTCACCGATTTCGTCCAGGAAAATCGTGCCGCCGTCGGCCAGTTCGAACTTGCCGGGTTTGCCCTGCCGGCTGGCACCGGTGAACGCGCCTTCGTCATAGCCGAAGAGCTCCGACTGAATAAGATTGCGCGGCAGGGCGCCGCAGTTGACCACCACAAAAGGCTGACTGGCGCGATGGCTGGCGTTGTGAATGGACTGGGCGAACAACTCCTTGCCGGTGCCGGACTCACCGATAATGAGCGTTGTAATGTCGCTCTGCGCAGCAAGCCGGCCCTGGCGGATCGCCTCTCTGAGAGGCTCCGAATCGCCAATGATCCGATCAAATGTATAGCTGGCCTTGGCCCCCAGAGCCCGCGTGGCCAGCTCGCGCATCCGCTTGCCTTCACGCAGGGTGAACACCACCCCTTTCTGCGGGGTGGGCGTAGCCGAAATCAGGCACGAAACAGCCCCCTGCGGCAGCTCCAGCAGCACTTCATGGTCATGGAAGCTCACCTGCCGCGTCAGAGCCGTGTGCAGCACGTCCGCCGCAGGGATAATCCGGCTGATGTGCACGGCCCCCGGCGGCGACGCTATGCCCAGGATGGCGCACGCCTTCTGGCTGACGGACTTCAGCACGCCCTCATGATCCACGACGATGACGCCTTCGTCCAAAAGCTCCATGATGGCGGCCTGCTCGCTGAGCAGTTCGCGCAGGCAGACCTGCTCGGTGATGGCATGGGCGGCAGCCTCCACCATGCCGCGGGTGTGATGATGAAAACTCTCGCTGGCGATGGAAATGTTGAACACGCCAAGCAGCCTGGACTTGGAGTCGAAAATAGGCGCGGCGGAACAATACCAGATATGATCGTGGAGACAATAATGCTCCGCTCCCACAAGCTCCACAGGAGCGGCACAGTGCAGGCATGTCCCTATGCCGTTGGTGCCGCAGGCGCGCTCGGAAAAAACGTATCCCGGCATATGGCTCGGCAGACGGTACCCCTGGTTGTTGTGGACGTGCGTCAACAACACGACACCCTGATTGTCTGTCAGCGAAATCACGCTGTTGGCGTTCTCAACCGCGGTAAACAGCTTCTCCATGATGACCTTGGAGCTTTCGACAAACTCGCTGTTCGCCGCCAGCAGCTCGGCCAGGCGCGCGTCGTCGACACGGACTTCCGAAGGCCGGTCCGGCCGCACGCCATACGCCCGCGAGCGCAGCCAGGATTCATACACCATGGGCTTGACAATCTGCCGATCCACCTCCTGCCCGGCCATAAATCGTTGCCATTGAAGAAACATTGCATCCGGAGCCGCGTTTTTCATACCACACTCTCTATACAGTTCATGGGACAGGCCGCATGCGCCGGGCGACGCCACAGCCGCCACGCCTGACACCGGCGGCCCGCCTTGTCAGTAATCTTATGGCAGTAAATCATAGCCAGCCGGCGCGCAACACGCAAGAACATGTCCCATAATGAGACATGTCCTAGCATTCATGTAGGATTTTAGGACATTCCTTCGGACGGAAGCTCCTGCAGCAGCGCGCAAACTGCATGAAATAACACGCCAAATCCTCCGCCCCCCGGAATCGTGTTTGGCATGCTCTTTGCTTTAGGGCGTTCATCTGTTCCCGCCCGGCTTCACGGACGTCTGCCCGGTTCCGGCGAAACAGCAACGTTACGCCTCGCACAGCGCACGCACCGGCGGCAGGGCGACCGGACTTGCTCCACAGACCCGGCCGGTGTCAAGGGCTGCGCCGTCGACGCCACATCTTGGGGGGTTATCATGGCAATCTCAGGGTTATTAAGTCCCATCACCATCAACAAACTGGTCATCCGGAACCGGGCCGTCATGCCATCCATGCTGACCAACTTCGCCACACGAAGCGGGGAAGTCACCGACCGGCTGATCCATTACTATGCAGAGCGCGCCAGGGGCGGCGTCGGCCTGGTCAATGTCGAAGGCACGGCGGTGGAGCCGCACGGCACAGCCTTCATCCGCGGCATCAGCGCGGCGGACGACAGCAAAATCAAAGGGTTGTCCAAACTGGCCAAGGCCATCAAGGCCCACGGGGCCCGGGCCTCGCTGCAGCTCATTCACGGCGGCCGCTGCGTCAACCCGGCCATTTCCGGCTTTGCCACACCGATGGTTTCCTATGTACCGCGTTTCTGCAACTACGCTGAAAGCGTCGTCCTGGACGTTGAGGACATCGAATACATTATCGAAGCGCACGCCCAGGTTGCCCGCCGCGTCCGGGAAGCCGGCTTTGACATGCTGGAAATCCATGGCGCGCACGGCTACCTGCTCAGCCAGTTCGTTTCGCCCCTGACCAACCAGCGGCAGGACGACTACGGCGGCAGCCTCGAAAACCGCCTGCGCATGTCCGTGGCGGTCGTCCGGGCCATCCGCAAGGCCGTCGGCGACGATTTTCCCATTGGCTACAGGCACAACATGGACGACGGCCTTGCCGGCGGCATGACCCTGGAAGAGACACTCAAGCTGGTCAATCCCCTGATTGACGCCGGCGTCGACGTCCTGCACATGTCCGCAGGCATCGGCGAAACCAAGCACCTCATCTCACCGCCATCCTGCACCCCTGAAGCCTGGCTGGCAGACTCGGCAAGCCAGGTCCGCAAAGCCGTCAACGGCCGCGTCCCGGTCATCACCGTGGGACGCTATGTGCATCCGGCCATCGCCGATCAGGTCATCCGCGAGGGCAAGGCCGACATGGTCGCCTTTGGCCGCGCCCTGATTGCCGAGCCTGACCTCATCAACAAATATGCCGAACACCGCCTGGAATCCGCCAGAGTCTGCCTCGGGTGCAACGAAGGCTGCACCGGACGCACCGGCAAACTGCTTGACATCACCTGCGCCATCAACCCGAGAGCAGGCTATGAGGGCAAGTACCCTCTGGGCGTCAGGGCAGCCAAATCCCTCAACGTGGCTGTGGTCGGCGCCGGGCCGGCAGGCATGCAGGCCGCACTGACCGCAGCACAGCGCGGGCACCGCGTCACGCTGTTCGAACGCGGCGAAGACATCGGCGGCCTGCTCCACCCCGCATCGCGCCCGCCGTTCAAGGACAGCCTGATGGATCTCGTGCGCTACTTCCGTCACGAGCTGGAAGCGCTCAAGGTGGACATCCGCTGCGGCGTGACCGTGACAGGCCAGCTTCTCCAGGCCAAAAATTTCGACATGACCCTGCTGGCTACGGGCTCGCGCCCGATCGTCCCCCGCTTTGCCAGGGAACTGCCCAACATGGTGACGGCCGAACAGATCCTCCTCGAAGCGGTGACCCCCGGCCAGCGCGTGCTGATCATCGGCGGTGGCATGATAGGCTGTGAACTGGCCGATTTTCTGGGAGCCCGCGGACATCAGTCAACCATCCTGGAACTGCGCCCCGAAGTGGCCCAGGACATGGAATGGCGCGCCCGCCACACCCTGATGCCCAGGCTTGAAAAGTACGGCGTCACGCTGCTGACCAGCACAGAAGTGCTGGAGACAACCAATACCGGGAGAATCCGCGTCCGGGACGCCTACGGCGTCGAAGACTGGCTGGAACCGTTTGACACCACGGCCATCTGTGTCGGATACCGCTCTGAAAATCTGCTGGCCCGGGAACTGACTCACCTCAATGTGCCGTACAAGGCCATCGGCGACTGCATCGCTCCGGGCAAAATCCTCGACGCCATGCATCAAGGACTGGACGCCGCATACGCGCTGTAAGCCCTGTTGCCAGGCCAGAAACCGCCTGGCCGGACGATCACGTTCCACACCTCACGATCCTCCGGCCAGGCCCTGGCGCCCGAGCCAAACAGGGCCGGGCAGCCCCACCCAACTTTTTGCATGAGAGTCGCCCCCATGAACCTAACTCCGTTGTTCCAGCCGATTTCCATCGGACCGCTCCGCCTCAAGAACCGTTTCGTCATGGCCCCCATGTCCACGCACATGACGGACAACGGCTTTGTCAGTGACGCGGAAATCGCCTATACCGAGCGCCGCGCCATGGGCGGGGTGTCGATGATCATCGTCGCCTCGCTCTGCGTCTGGCCTGACGGCAACTTTGGCGGCCAGATCTTCATCCACGACGACGCCTGTATCCCCGGCCTGCGCCGGCTCACCGAAGCCGTGCACCGCCATGACTGCCTCATTGCCGCGCAAATCCATCACGCCGGCCGGGAAACCAATGCCCGGACATCCGGCTTTCAGCCTGTTGCGCCTTCCTATTTTGAACCGGAAGTCTGCTCCGTGTTCAAGGCGGAATATGACCCGCCCAGAGTCCTGCAGACCCACGAAGTCGAGCAGTATGTCGAATACTACGCCCAGGCCGTGCGCCGCGCCAGAGAGGCAGGCTTTGACGCCTGTGAGCTGCACTGCGCGCACGGATACCTGATCGGCTCGTTCATGTCGCCGCTCACCAACCAGCGCACTGACCGCTATGGCGGCAACTTCCACGCCCGCATGCGCTTCGTCACGGAGATCATCCAGCGCGCCCGCCAGCTTGTGGGAGAAGACTATCCCATCACCTGCCGCATTGTGGGGGACGAACTGCGCCAGGGCGGCATTGACATGGATCTTTCCGTGCAGATCGCCACCTGCCTCGAGTCGCTGGGGGTTGCCGCACTGAGCGTTTCCGCCGGGATGTATCCGTATGTGCGCACCGTGTCCAACATGTACCACAAACATGGCGTAAACCTCTATCTGGCCGAAAACGTCCGCGAGGCCGTGCACGTCCCCGTGATGGCCGCCGGACAGATCGACCGGCCCGAAATCCAGCTCCACGCTCTGGAAACCGGCAAGGCCGACATCCTGTGCATCGGCCGCACGCTCATTGCCGACCCGGATTATCCCAACAAGCTCAGAGAAGGCCGCTTCAGCGACATCACCTACTGCATCGCCTGCAACAAGGGCTGCCACGACCGTTCGTCCGGAGACCGCCAGGTCCGGTGCGCCCTGAACGTCCGCGCGGGAAGAGAATGCCTGGAGGACTTTGACATCCGGCCCGCAGCGCAGAAACGCCACGTCATGGTCATCGGCGGCGGCCCGAGCGGCATGGAAGCTGCCCGGATCGCGGCGCTGCGCGGACATCGCGTCGAACTCTGGGACGACCGCTCCATCCTCGGCGGACGGCTGCGCCTGGCTGCCGTCCCCCCGCACAAGGCACGTTACGGCGAAGTCTGCGACCACCTGGAACAGGAAATCCGCAAGCTGGGCGTGGAGATCCATGTCAACGCCGCCGTCACCGGGGAACTGCTGCGCAGCCGCATGCCCGACGCCGTCATCCTGGCCACAGGCTCCGTGCCGTTTGTGCCGCCCATCAGCGGACTGGATACGAGCAACGCCGTGCTTGTCGACGACGTTCTGAAGGGCCGCGCCCCCGTGGGACAGCGCGTTGCCATCATCGGCGGCGGCTCCATCGGTGCGGAAACGGCACACCTGCTCGTTGAGCAGAGCGACAGAGACGTGTATATCATCGAAATGCGGGACGGCATTGCCATCGACCTGCCGCAGGATGCGCGCATCTGCCTGCTGCACGCCTTTGCGCAGACGCCCTCGCTGCACCAGATCACCGGCGCAAAAGTGACCGGCGTAACGCCGTCAAGCGTCACCTTTGAACGCCAGGGGCAGACCGAAACCGTGGATCAGCTGGACACGATCGTCCTGGCCGTGGGCGCACGCCCCAACCAGAGCCTGAAACCAGCACTCGAAACCCTGGGCATCCCCTTCCTCATCAGCGGGGATGCCACAGGCCCCAGGGATTACGTCAAGGCCATCTATGAGGGCTTTGTCGCAGGAAATCATATTGCGGAATAAGGCGTCCCGGCATCATCAGGGCCGGACGTCCCGACGCCTTCAGGCAAACGGGCCGGCAGCCGGCCGCAAACGGCCTGGCCCGCGGCAGCGGCCTGCCGGAAAGGACAGGCAGCACCGACGCACGGCCTTCCCGGCGCACGGTCCCTTATGCCCGGGGGACTGCCATGCGCAAGGCGCTGACAGCCAGGGGCTGCGCAAGGCACACCTTCAGCCGGCGGCAGCCGGCGCACGGTCTTCCCCGGGGCATGCCCGTGCCCCATGCCCCGGGCTTGCCAGCTGCTCCAGGGCCAGGCGCGGCCGCACGGCTCCTCCCAGACGTGACGGCACGCCCGGCCCTGGCGTTGCTCCGCATTCCATGCAACCTTTAAGGAGTTTGAACATGACTATCATTGACGCACGCCTGCGCCCACCGCTGAAAGATTACCTCCGCTGCAACCTGTACCGCGACCCGCAAAAGACGCAGGCCTGGAGCAGCAACTTTCTGATGACCGTGTCCCCGGCGGTTCAGCAGCGCAACGCCGATCTGCTCTACCAGGAAATGGACGACGCGGGCGTGACCCTCGGTGTGATGACAGGACGCCAGAGCCCCGACATGGGCAACGTCTCCAACGACGATCTGATGGCCATCGTGCGCGAGCAGCCGCGCCGCTTTGTCGGCATTGCCGGCGTGGACGGCAGCAATCCCGAAGCCGCCATTGCGGAAATCGAACGCACGGTGCTCAACGGCAACCTGCACGGCGCCGGCATGGAACCCGGCTGCGGCGTCATCCCGATGTACGTCGATGACGCCCGGCTCTATCCCATCTACCGCTACTGCTCCGAGCACGCCATCCCCATGTTCCTGATGGGCGGCGGCGGCAACGGCCCGGACATCTCCTACAGCAACCCCGAACACATCGATCGCGTCTGCCGGGACTTCCCTCAGCTGACGGTGGTGAACATGCACGGCTCGTACCCGTGGGTCCGTCAGGTGCTGTTCAGCTGCATGTGTCACTCCAACATGTACCTCGCACCCGACATGTACATGTACAACATGCCCGGCGTGGAAGACTACGTCGTTGCGGCCAACGGCTTCCTGCGGGATCGCTTCCTGTTTGGCAGCGGCTATCCTTATATCCCGCTGAAGCAGGCTGTGGATCTGTTCCTCGCCATGCCCTTTGACAAGGCTGTGCTGCCCGGCCTGCTGTATAAAAACATGGCCCGCGTCCTCAAGCTGGCCATGGATTGACTGGCCGGGGGAGGGACCGGGCCTGCCTCGCGCCAACCTCCAGGCGCTTGGCACACCGGCCCCGGCCAACCAATGCACCACGCCGCCTGACGCCCTGCCTTCCTGCAGCTCCGCGTGCCTCTGGCCACGCCTGCCGCACAGAGGCCGGACGCAGGCGGCAAGCTGTTCCTTCCGGACAGTGCCCATGCAGGAACCCCGGCGCAAAGCATCCGCACGCCGAGGCCACAGAGAACCCGGACAGCGCCCGCACGGTGAACACGCCCCGGCCTGACCGCAGGCTGCCACGGGAGCCTGCCCCATCCCCGGCTCAAACCGGCTTCAGGCCGGCATGGCGCAGCCTGCCTTCCTCCCCCTGGCCACCATCCCCGCTATGCGCCAGGATGGCACGATGGCTGCGGGAACGAGCTCAAGGCCGGTTACGGCCGCTCTCTGCGCGCCAGGACAGCACAGCGTCCGCGCCTGCCGCTGCGGCGGGCTGTAAACGGTGCACCCCTTTCAACCACAACCGGCCCGACGCCGGGCAAAAGGACACCACCATGAAGCCGTTTGACAGGAAACTGACGGCCGGACAAGGCGTTACAGGCACGTTCTGCCATCTTGGCGGCCCCGCCGCTGCAGAATGCCTGAGCCTGTCCGGGCTGGACTTCATCATCATCGACACGGAACACGGCCCCTTTCTTGAGGAAAGCACAGGCGAAATGATCCGCGCCATCCAGCTGCACGACGCCGAACCCTTTGTCCGTGTGCGCGACTCGTCGCGCGCCGCCGTGCTCCACGCGCTGGATCTGGGCGCGCGCGGCATCATCGTCCCCGACGTGCAGTCCGTTGAAGAGGCGCGCAACCTTGTAACCTGCGCCAAGTATTATCCGATGGGCGCGCGCGGGTTTGCCTTTGCACGCTGTGCACAGTACGGCTTTTCACCCGATCTCGCGCCGCTCGACGGCTATTTCGCCGCCACCAACCGGCGCACCATCCTCATGCCCCAGTGCGAAACCGCCGGAGCCCTGGAACACATCGAAACCATTGCCGCGCTGGACGGTATCGACGGCATCTTTGTGGGACCGTACGATCTCTCTGTAGCCCTGGGAGCCCCGGCCAGGTTCGACACCAGCGCTTTCAAGGCGGCCCTGTCCCGCGTGCTGCAGGCCTGCCATGACGCCGGCAAGCTGGCATTCATCTATGCAAACAGCATGCAGGAAGCCAGGGCCTGTTTCGAGCAGGGCTACCAGGGCGCCGCCATAGGCACGGACACGGCCTTCCTGGTCAGCGCCATCCGGAACATGCTGCAAGCCCGCTCTTCCAACGCCTGACCTGTCCATGCCATCATCGGGCGGCAGACGGCCTTCCCCGCCTGCCGCCGCAACGCACACCGCGCCTGCACCGCCTCTTCCACAGCCCCCTTGCCACCCTCTGCCCCGGCAGAGACACGCCTGCCATACCGGCCGCCATCCTCCGCCTTCCGGGAAACACCGCTGGCAACGGCGTGGCTCTGTGCTGCCCTTCCGGCACTCCACGCCTGCCGGAAAAC
>CALUZP010000071.1 GCA_944325325.1 uncultured Desulfovibrionaceae bacterium | reverse complement strand
GCCGGCATCGTGGTTGTCAGCGCCGTCATCGCCCCGCTCGGGGCGTCCATCGCCAGGCATCTGCCTGTCAGGACGCTGCGAAAGGGCTTTGCCGTATTCTTGTTCTGCATGGCCCTCAAGATGCTTGCCGGCGCCCTGTAACCGGCCCTGAGTACCCATTCGGCGTCAAAGCCGTACACAATTCTCAGGACTCATTCACGATAGCCGTCTGACAATATGCTCATATGGATTGTGGAAAGAAATGCATGGGCACAGAGGGCATAGCGCATGGTGATGCGGCGCCAGCCTTTCAGTGAAGAAGAGAGGTCACCCGGGTATGTTCGGAAAGAGTCGTAAAACTCCTTTCGAAGCCCCCACTCTGCTCCATCTGACAAAACGGGCATAACAGGTTCTATCTGCCAGTATTCTTTTGGCGTATCCTTCCATTGAAGACCGAACCTGAAAATCTCGATGATCCCACCGGGGATTCTTTGATTGCCAACGCGGGGAAGCCCTCCTGAGCAGGGAAAGAACGGGCGAATGGTGTCCGTCCGAGCAGCTGAACGATGCCAAAGAATAGACAAGACACCTCCGTCTCCATGCCTGCATTTTTTGAAGATGCCGGCAATGAAGTGTCTTGTCTTTGAAAAAGGCGGAACGCGAGGCGGCAGCACAGCGCCGCCCGGCCCAAACCGGGCGGAAAACCATGTTTTTTCCGCAAACCGACAGGCCGTATGGTTTGAAACGCAACGCGTTTCAAACCAAAACGGCTCCAGATAGCAGAACTCTGGTATTCTTCGGAGGGATCATGGTAAAAACAGATACTGCCGCTCTGCCATCATTCAGGCCGTGGAACCTGGTATATCTTCTGTTTTTGCTTTCAAGTCTTGCAGGCTGCGGTCTACGCAGCATCCCGTATGAGGAACCCCTGCGTGTGCAGCGCATGGGGAACCTGCAAATGGGGCTGCCCGAAAATCTAGAGCCGCAGGCGCGCTTTTCGGCCTATGCCTGGGCTATGGATCACGGCAAAGTTGTTCTCGGCGAACAACCCTGCCGCAATCCCGAGAACGCTGAGGAGGAGTTTGCCCTCGTCTGGGAAGCGCTGCACACAGAACACAGCACATGGCCGACAGAGGAAAGCCGCACCTGGGTAGGCGACGCATCCCATATTTTCGGTACGCCGGCGCGCTTCGGCTTCTGTCCCTATGACCACAACAATAATTCTCCCGTTCTTGACAAGGTGCACGCGCTGGTGCTGAAGGACGGTTTTTTCCTTCATCTCATCATGCTTGTCAAAAGCGTTGCGTACGATGAAAGCATTCCCCTGAGCGGCTCCCTGCAGGAGCAGGATTTTCTGCCCGAACCTTCGGCTCCGGTGAGGGCGGCTTTGCAGGATATGGCGGATTTTGTGCGGCTTTGGCAGCCGGCTTCCGTCCGCAGTGGGGGGAACTTCTTCCGGACTCTGTACGGCACGGTGGATGAAAGCGCCCGTCCAGTGGACAGCTGGCAGGAGGGCTGCTTCAAATTCACCCGACCGGAAGATGCTCTGGAGCTTTCCCTTGAGTATCGTCTCAGTTCCTGGCCCAGTCGCGGTGGCTGGGCAGAAAGGAGGTATCTGAATCCTCCGCCCATGGCTGATGGAAATCCCTGGCTGGACGGCCGCATGTTCGGGGCCGCTCTCTGGATATTGATGAATCCCATTGACATGGCGCATGATATCGCCAACAACAGCGATCCCTCCGTAGGCAGAAAGGGCCTGCGTGAGGTCAACGGCATGCCCGGCGCGGAAACGGTGTATTACAAAAGATACACTGATTCGAAGGGCAACAGGCTGTGCTTCATCAGTGCCTGGTGGTGTCATTACGGCAATGAACATGACGTACGCCTGCCCGCGATGCAGCTCCACCTGGAATGTGACACGCCTGAGCCTGAGCGTATCATGGGACTTTGGGACGCTCTGCTGGAAACTCTGCGTCCCGCGTATCCGGATGTACGTCCGGAGAGAGCAGAGGTCTTTTCTGGAGACAAGACAGGCAAGTCCCCAAAAATATATGTGAATCCCCTGAATGTGCAGAACGAGACCTCCTGTGTGCAGGATGCCTGGGATACGTTTTGAGCCGCCGCCTGCCGCCGCCCTCGGAAGTGTCGGGCAGTGCGCTCTGGAATGTCCGGAAATCTTGACTAGATGCGGCAGATGCGGCAGGGGCACCGCCAGGTCTTCCGTCTCATGGGATGGCGGTATGGCAAGGCTCCGTCGTCCTCGGGATCGGGACGCATTAGTGCGTGTTGCCTTTGAAAAAGGCAGAACGCGCTACGGCAGCACAGCACCACCCGGCCCAACCTGGACGAAAAACCATGTTTTTTCCGCGAACCGACAGGCCGCATGGTTTGACACGCAGCACGCTTCAAACTGAAAAGACTCTAAGGAGTCCTGCCCCCAGCGGAGCAGGCCGGTTGCCTGGTCTGCTCCAGCGATGAAACGCCTACCAGCTTCCCGCCGTACAACACCGAACGGGATGCGCCAGCACCCCGGCTGTCTGCCGGAAAGGACCGACACCCGGATACCTCCCGCTCCCATACAACGGCGCCTCCCCCCGTTGCCTTGTGCCAGACGGCAGGCAACAACAGGTGGCGCCCTTGCTGGACGGCTCTTCCCTGTTTCCCGCAAACGCCACCGTATCCACCGGGCGCCCTGCAGAAAGGCTGCAGCAAACAGTACGCCGCCTCAACCAGAGACGGCGCATTCATGACATCTACTGCTTTGGGTCGGGAAGTCACACACGCATTGCAAGCAGCGCAGGCTTAAAAACTGTTCCCTCCTGCCATCCTGTTCCGCAGGTTCAGGCGGCACAGCCAATCCTCGCCTCCTAAACATTGAACAAAAAGTGCATGATGTCACCGTCGGCAACGACATACTCCTTGCCTTCAGTGCGCATGACTCCGGCGGTGCGGCAGGCCGCCTCGCTCCTGTACTTCAGGAAATCCTCGTACGAAATGACTTCCGCCCGGATGAAACCGCGCTCAAAGTCGGTATGGATGACACCGGCGGCCTGGGGAGCCTTCCAGCCTTCGCCGATGGTCCAGGCCCGGTCTTCCTTCTCGCCCACCGTGAAGAAGCTGATCAGCCCCAGCGCGCGATAACCGCGCCGGATGACCTGCACAAGGCCGCTTTCCGCAATGCCGTAGCTGGCGAGCATTTCCAGCTGTTCCGCCTCAGAAAGCCCCTGCAGTTCCTCTTCCAGACGGGCGCAAATCGTCACGCATTCGGCCCCGCGAGAGGCTGCCAGCTCCTGCAGCCGGGCCACATGTTCGTTGCCGCCGCTTAGCGCGTCTTCATCCACATTGGCGCAATAGATGGTCGTCTTGGCTGTCAGCAGGCCCAGCTCCTTCCAGGCTGAGGCAAACAGCTCGTTGTCGCGGGCCTCGAACGTGGAGGCCGGCTGCCCGCCGTTCAGATGCTCAAGCAGGCGGGCCATTTCTGCCGCCGCGGCCTGAGCCTCCTTGTCTCCCCGGATTTTCTGAAAACGCTCCATGCGCCGGGTCACGCTCTGGATGTCGGCCAGCAGCAGTTCGGTCTCGATGGTTTCCACATCGCGGACGGGATCCACCGAACCATCCACATGGGTGATGTTGCCGTCTTCAAAGCAGCGCACCACTTCCAGAATGGCCGCACATTCACGGATGTTGCCCAGAAACTGGTTGCCCAGCCCTTCGCCCTTGCTTGCCCCGCGCACCAGCCCTGCGATGTCGATAAAATCGACCGTGGCCTGCACGCTCTTTCTGGGGTGAACGATCTCGTCCAGCCGGACAAGGCGTTCATCCGGCACCGGCACTGTGGCCTTGTTGGGTTCAATGGTGCAGAAAGGATAATTGGCCGCCTGCGCGTTCTGGGCGCGGGTCAGCGCGTTGAACAAGGTGGACTTGCCCACGTTGGGCAGACCGACAATGCCGATACTCAGGGCCATGGCCGACTCCGTTGTCTTGTTGACACAAAAAAAGAAATTCCCGTCATTCCACCCACGTTCACAGGCGCGCGGGGCCGGTGCCCTGTGGCTTGCGGGCGGGACTCTAGCCGCGCCCGGACCGGTGCAGGCGCTCTTCAAGCCTCCGCATCGTCAGATGGCAGATGGCCACGGCCAGCGCGTCCGACGTGTCAAGCGCCCAGTCCGGCCTGCGGTTCAGCAGCCTGCCAACCATAAAGGCGACCTGTTCCTTTTCCGCACTGCCCACCCCCACAAGTGTTTTTTTGATCACGCGGGGTTCATAGTCGCTGACCGGCAGGTCAAACGAGGCACACGCCGCGCACGCCACGCCGCGCGCCTGGCCGAGCTTGAGTGCCGTCGCCGGATTCATGCCGGCAAAAACCTGTTCGACCGCCGCCTCAGCAGGCCGGGTACGCTGGATCACGGCGCGCAATTCCCGGAAAATCACTGCCAGGCGCTCTGAAAACGCGCCGCTGGTGGACGGCCGGATCACTCCGCAGTCCACCAGCGACAACAAACCGGATTGTTCCGATACCACGCCCCAGCCCGTATTTCTGGAGCCTGGATCAATGCCGATGACGGTGAGTCCCGCCATTACGCATCCATCAGCTCGTCAGGGAAATCGGCGTTCGTGTAGACGTTCTGCACGTCGTCGTTGTCTTCCAGGGCTTCGATGAACTTCATCACCTTGGTGCCGGTTTCAACATCCACGGGCATCAGGTTCTGAGGCACCATTTCAAGCTCGGCCGAAAGCATTTCCAGCCCCGCCGCTTCAAACGCGTCGCGCACGCCGGTGAAGTCAGCCATGGAGGTGTAGATCTCCCAGACATCGTCCTCGTCATGCAGGTCGTCGGCACCGGCTTCAAGCGCCGCTTCCATCAGCGCCTCTTCGGTATATTTTTCCTTGCTGAAGGTGATCACACCCTTGCGGTCAAACATCCAGGCCACGCAGCCGGCTTCGCCCATGGAGCCGCCGGCCTTGGTCATGATGTGCCGGATTTCGGCCACCGTGCGGTTGCGGTTGTCCGTGGCCGTTTCCACAATCACGGCAATGCCGCCGGGCGCATGGCCTTCGTACATGATTTCGGAAAGGTCGCCGCCGGCTTCCTGCCCCGTCCCTTTGCGGATGGCCGCTTCAATCTTGTCCTTGGGGAGGTTGATGGCCTTGGCAGCGGCAATGGCGGCACGCAGACGGGAGTTGCCGGCAGGATCGCCGCCACCCTTGGCGGCAATGATGATCTCCTTGGCCGCCTTGGTGAACTCCTTTCCCCGCTTGGCGTCCTGACGGCCCTTCCGATGCTGGATGTTGGCCCATTTGCTGTGCCCGGACATACGTCCTCCTTATACTGCTGTTGCGTTATTGTCCGGATCGGGCTTTCTGAAACCCAATCCCACATAAAAAGTTTCCTTGCTCTCCGCCCGCGAGCTCTGGGGCTTGAACGCCGTGACGCGGGCAAACGAGCGACGCATGGGGCCGAGCAGTTCCATGATGTCGGGCCCCATAAAAATCTTGACGATGAACGTCCCGCCCGGAACCAGATAACGCTGCGCCACGGCAAAGGCCTCAAGGCACAGCTCCAGGGAACGGGCCTGATCGGTAAACTTGGTGCCTGTGGTCTGCGGAGCCATGTCACTCATGACCACGTCAAAGGGACCGGTCGCGACAAGCGCCGCCTCAAAGGCTTCCGAGCGGTTGAACACGTCTTCCTGACAGAAGGTGACCTGCGGCGGAAACACCGTCTGCGTGCTCTGGATGTCGCACCCGAGCACAAGCCCCCTGCTGCCCACACGCTCTGCCGCACCAAGCGACCATGAACCAGGCGCCGCGCCAAGATCCAGCACCTTCATGCCGGGCCGGAACACGCGGAAGCGCTTGTCGATTTCCTTCAGCTTGTAGACCGAACGCGCCGGATAGTTCTCGCGCTTGGCCTTCAGGAAATAGTGATCGCGATATTCTTTCATGGCTCCCCGCTCAGTTTAGCCGATTCTCGTTATCACATAACCGGACGCTTTACCAGAGAAAAAATACGGTATCCCCGGCAGACCGGCGTTGCGGGACAAGACTGGCCTCCGCACCAGCCGGTTCTGTCCTCTGCCGGGACACGACCGGGAAGCCTCCGTCCCCAGCAGAACCCGGCAGAACGCGCGCCCGGGCGCAGGCTTCATTCCCGTTGTCCCGGGCGCGCGGCTTTGTCAGGCACAGCCCTGGCCATGCAGCAGCACGCAGGCGCCGGCCTGCCTCAGCGTCAGCGGATAAAGTTCGTCCGCTGGAACGGCTCCTGCTCCGGCCGCGGCTCGGTGCTTGACGCCATGGCCTTGAGCAGCCAGGCCATGTTGTTGCCCAGCACGCGCATGGTCTGCAGCCCTTCCAGATCCTGACGCACTTCATCCGGCGTGTTGCCGTGCACGGAATTCCAGTACTGTGAACTGACAACCGGCATCTGGCTGACCATGAAATACTTGTTCAGCCTGTCAAAGGTCGCGCTGGCACCTCCACGCCGGCAGCTCACCACGGCGGCTGCGGGCTTGCCCTGGAGGAAAGGCTTGGCCGAGAAGAACAGCCGATCAAGCAGCGCACACAGCGATCCTGCCGGCCCGGAAAAATACACGGGCGATCCGACGACCAGCGCATCCGCCTCGCGGACAAGCTCAAAACAGGCGTTGTACGGCTCGCCTGCAAGCACGCAGCCGGTGTCCGTCCCCTTGCACTTTCCGCAGGCAATACAGCCCGCCGCCGGCCGCGTTCCAATATGGGACAGGGTCGTTTCAAGGCCGTTTTTCTCAAGTGCGCCAGCCACTTCAGACAATGCGGTAAACGTACAGCCCTCCTTATGCGGGCTTCCGTTGATCAAAAGAACATTCATGGCAAACCTCCCTGCAGGTTACAGAAAAAGCTATGCGCCTGCCCCGCGCCTCTCCCCGGAGCGCTCCGTGCCCGGCTGCCCCGGATCCAGAACGCCAGCTGCACTGCCGGCGGGCAACCATCGTATCCGGCCAGCCCCGCGATAAGGGCACAACGCCTCCCATCGATGCACCGCGAAGGCGTGACCACACAGCCAGGCCCCGTGGATATGCGGAAAACGCACCCTCCAGACACAAGAGCGGAAACGTGTCCTGCCGGCTCAGCGCAGGCACTGACTGGCACCTCCTGTGTCCGGCTGTTCTGAAGGGCCCGCTCCAGCGCGGAATCATTCAGACTCATAGCATCACAGAGGCGACTTGCCAACGCGGCGCTGCCGGCTGTTTCCGCACGCCCCGGGCAGCACCTGTGTGTGCTGTTCCCGCACGCCCCGGGCAGCACCTAGCACCCTCAAGCCATGCGGGCTATCCTGCCCGCTGTTCCCGCACGCCCCGGGCAGCACCTGCCTGAAGGGGCCCTGACGGGGCCGTGCTCCCGCGGCAGGTCTCAGTATCTACCTTTTATCAACCGGGATGAAGTATTACTGCATGCCAGCGCAGGCCGCCGCCGGAAGCAGCGTCACCACAGCCGTTCCGGCAGCTGCCGCCATACGGTGCGGCGGCCCGTCTTCTGCCTCAGGCACCCCGGTGCTGACAGACGACAGGTCTGCCGGTGCTGACCAGTCTGCAACGGATGGCAGGCACCCCGGTGCAGACAGACGACAGGCAACCGCACGCGGGGCAGCCCGCCTGCTCCGGTTCTGGACGCGGGCTGACCGGCCGGGTGCAGCATGCTGGATGCCGTCCGGAGCGATCCGTCTGAAAACAAAAGCCCCGCCCAAAGAAGGGCGGGGCAACCTTCATAACCAGCCGGAAGCGCGTCCGGAGTCAGGCTCTGAGGCGCCAGGTCTGGAAACACTGTGCGGTGGCGCCGTGAACCGCGCGCAAACGGTGCCGCAGGCCTCATGGCACTGGCCGCTCCCGCTGTTTGTCCGGGGCTTGCGGCAGCGCCGCAGGCAGTGTGGCCTGTGCGCTCCGCCTTTCCCGGCCGGGGGCGGCCTTTCTGCCGCCAGCCAGGCTGTCTGTTTCTCAGGCCTTGCGCGGGTGGAGCATGCTCTCAGGCGAAAGAATTTCGTCCATCTGCTCCCTGGTCAGGAGCTTGTGCTGCAGGACAAGCTCATAGACGGAAGCGCCGGTTTCCAGCGCCTCTCTGGCGATGGCCGCCGAACTTTCGTAGCCAATATACGGATTGAGCGCGGTCACAATGCCGATGCTGTGCTCCACCATCTGACGGCAGCGTTCACGGTTGGCCGTGATGCCGTTGACGCAGCGATCACGCAGGGAACGCGCCCCGCGGCCGAGGCGTTCCACACTGTTGAACAGGCAGAACGCAATCAGCGGCTCCATGACGTTGAGTTCCAGCTGACCGGCTTCAGACGCAATGCCGATGGTCACATCCTTGCCGATGATGTCAAAGCAGATCTGATTGACGACTTCCGGCATGACAGGATTGACCTTGCCAGGCATAATGGACGACCCGGGCTGCAGCCGGGGCAGGTTGATTTCGTTCAAGCCAGTGCGCGGCCCCGAGGAGAGCAGACGCAAGTCATTGCATATTTTTGAAATTTTTGTAGCCGTGCGCTTGAGCACACCGGAAACCTGCACATACGCGCCTGTATCCCAGGTTGCCTCGATGAGGTTGCTGGAGCTGACCACAGGGACGCCCGAGATTTCACGCAGCGCCTCAACCACCAGGGGGGCGTAGCCCACGGGCGAACAGATGCCTGTGCCGATGGCCGTAGCTCCCATATTGATTTCGGTCACAAGGCCGCGGGCCTCTTCAATGCGTGTGATGTCTTCGCCCAGCGTGGTGGCATAGGCTGAAAACTCCATGCCCAGCGTCATGGGCACGGCATCCTGCAGCTGAGTACGGCCCATTTTGACGACATCGGCAAACTCCACACCTTTTGCGGCAAACCCCTGCTGAAGGTAGCGCAGGTTTTCCATCAGCCGTGTCAGTTTGGCATACAGCGCCAGACGCAGGGCAGTGGGATAGGCGTCGTTGGTCGACTGGGAGCAGTTCACATGGTTGTTGGGATGGCAGTATTCGTATTCGCCCTTTTTGTGTCCCATGAGTTCCAGGGCGCGGTTGGCAATGACCTCGTTGGCGTTCATGTTGGTCGACGTGCCCGCTCCGCCCTGGAGGCAGTCCACCGGAAACTGATCGCACAGCCCGCCTGCAATGATTTCATCACAGGCCGCACAGATGGCCTTGCCAATGGTTTCAGGCAGCACACCGATCTGCATGTTGGCCCTGGCCGCGGCCTTCTTGACACAGCCCAGAGCGCGAATCAGCTCGGGAAAGGCCGAAATGCTCTGTCCGGTAATCTTGAAGTTCTCCAGAGCACGGTAAGTCTGGATGCCGTAATAAATGTCTGCGGGAATTTCCAGTTCACCAAGAAAGTCGTGTTCGCGACGGGTTGCCATGTCCCCTGCTCCTTACATAATTGTCAAACGCCCCCGAAGATCACCAGCCCGCAGAAAGCAGCCCCGATACGGAAAACCTCCTGGAAAAACGCCATGTTTCCTTTCTGCGGCAAGCGATCCCGTTCTCTCCTGCCAATCAGATCCTCCCTTAGCAGAGCAAGAACTTTTTGGCAATGGGGTAAAAAAATCAGCGTCACCCTCTGGACGCCGCCGGAGTGTGTCTTATTTAGTCTTTCGTCAGACGGCGACGGCCCGGCGCCGCGCCGTCCGTGCCGCAAAAAAACGATGGCGCCTGCCGCCATTCGCCATATTTCGGGAGGAACAGATTATGGGCAAGATTATTGGTATTGACCTTGGCACAACAAACAGTTGTGTGTACGTCATGGAAGGCAAGGATCCGAAGTGCATCACCAATCCTAACGGTGGCCGGACCACGCCTTCAGTTGTTGCCTTTACAGACAAGGAACGCCTGGTTGGTGAAAACGCCAAGCGTCAGGCCGTCACCAACCCGAAGCGTACGGTCTTTGCCGTCAAGCGTCTGATGGGCCGCCGTGCCGATTCTTCGGAAGTGAAGCACTGGCAGGAACACGCGCCCTATGAAATCGTCGCTGCAGCCAATGGCGACGCCGTGGTCAAAATCGACGGCCGCGAATACAGCCCGCAGGAAATTTCGGCCATGATCCTGGCCAAACTCAAGGCGGACGCCGAAGCCTACCTCGGTGAAACCGTTTCTGAAGCGGTCATCACCGTGCCGGCCTACTTCAATGACGCCCAGCGTCAGGCCACCAAGGACGCCGGCCGCATCGCCGGGCTGGAAGTCAAGCGTATCATCAACGAACCGACCGCCGCTTCTCTGGCCTACGGCTTTGACAAGAAGGTCAACGAAAAGATCGTCGTCTTCGACCTCGGCGGTGGTACGTTCGACGTGTCCATCCTCGAGGTTGGCGACAACGTCGTTGAAGTGCGCGCCACCAACGGTGACACCTTCCTCGGCGGTGAAGACTTCGACCAGCGTATCATCAACTACATGGTTGAAGAATTCAAGAAGGAACAGGGTATTGACCTGTCGCAGGACAGCATGGCCCTGCAGCGTCTGAAGGACGCCGCCGAAGCGGCCAAGAAGGACCTTTCCACGTCCATGGAAACGGAAATCAACCTGCCCTTCATCACCGCCGGCGCAAGCGGCCCGAAGCACCTGCTTATGAAGCTCAGCCGCGCCAAGCTGGAACAGCTGGTTGCCGACCTTGTTGAAAAGACCATGGATCCCTGCCGCAAGGCCCTGGCCGACGCCGAACTGTCCACCTCCGACATCGACGAAGTGCTGCTCGTTGGCGGCATGACCCGTATGCCTCTGGTGCAGAAGCGTGTGGCTGAATTCTTTGGCAAGGAACCCAACCGCTCGGTCAACCCCGACGAAGTGGTCGCCATGGGCGCAGCCATTCAGGGCGGCATCCTGGCCGGCGATGTGAAGGACGTGCTGCTGCTCGACGTGACCCCGCTTTCGCTCGGTATTGAAACCATGGGCGGCGTGTTCACCAAGTTGATCGACCGTAACACGACCATCCCGACCCGCAAGAGCAACACGTTCACCACGGCGTCGGACAACCAGCCTTCTGTGTCGATTCACGTCCTGCAGGGCGAACGCCCCATGGCCGCCGACAACATGACGCTGGCCCGCTTCGACCTGACCGGCATTCTGCCTGCCCCGCGTGGCGTGCCGCAGATTGAAGTGACCTTCAACATCGACGCCAACGGCATCGTGAACGTTTCGGCCAAGGACCTTGGCACCGGCAAGGAACAGTCCATCCAGATCACGACCTCGTCCGGCCTGTCCAAGGAAGATATTGACCGCCTGATGAAGGAAGCCGAAGCCCACGCCGCCGAAGACAAGAAGAAGCAGGAACTGATTGAAGCGCGCAACCAGGCCGACAGCCTGATCTACGGTACGGAAAAGTCCCTGAAGGATCTCGGCGACAAGGTTGACAGCGCCCTCAAGAGCGACATCGACGCCAAGATGGCCGAACTGCGCAACGTGATGGACAAGGAAGACATCAACGCCATCAAGCAGGCCACTGACGCGCTGGCCAAGGCTTCGCACGCACTGGCCGAACAGCTCTACAAGCAGGCCCAGGCCGGCCAGCAGCAGGCGCAGCAGCCTGGCGCCGGTGCAGGCACCTCTGCAGGCGCCGCTGGCGGCAGCAAGCATGACGGCGATGACGTCGTTGACGCCGACTATACCGAAGTCAAGTAACACAACGCAGGGGCCAGGCCCCTGCTCAAACCGGGTGGCAGTTTTGCCCTGCCGCCCGGCGTGAAGGCTTGTCCCCCCCCGTCGCGGGGGCTTCGCCTTCCCTCCTCCCTACCGCGACGGGTTTCGCTGTAGCGCTCCCTTCCTGTTCTTCCAGAGCGCTGCTCCGGAAACGGCAGGCGCCCGGCTGGCTCATACCAGCCGGGCGCTTTTTTTGTTGCCGTATGTCATCCGGTTGCCGGTTATGCGCATCACCAGAAGGTTTGCGCCGGCTTTCCCCAGCCCCCCTGCTCCATACAGCTTGCAGTACCTGGACAACCCTGCCCCATGCGCCTGCTGCCCGCCCAGATCAGAAAAGGCAGGCCTCATGCACGGCCCTCCGCCAGTGCAGAGGTGGCCCGCACTCTGGTGCCCAGGTACGCAGCTGACAGGTGTACAGCTGCCCGCGTGCCTGACGCCCGGGTGTCCGGAGCCATGGTGCCCGGAGCCCTGATACCCGGCATGTCCGTCCGCCTCAGACAGCGTTGCACACAAGTCCTGTCAGGCTCCCAGAAACCTCGCGTGCGGCCATGAACGCCCCATGCCGGAATCTGTTGCCGCAACACGGCAAAACAAAGGCGAACAGCCCCTGATGCGAAGCTGTTCGCCAAGGATGCGCATGGCAACGATGCGCATGACGCCGGCTGCCGCCGGCGTCAGCACCCGTCTGTCAGCCTGTCGGCAATCAACGCGCCGGACTTGCCGTCCCGGCGCGGGGCCGGCCCCAGCCGGCAGGTGATCAGGCTGCCCGGGCACAGCGCAGCCGCATGCGGGATCAGCAAAAGCCCCCGGCTGGAGCAGGCGTAGCGGGCCTGACCAAGCCCGGGCACAAGAAACGCGTCCGACAGCAGCCTGGCTTTCACAACGCTGCGCGCTGACGGTGTGTGCTCCTGTTCCGCCTCTGACGGGGCGGCACGCAGCTGCAGATAGGCAAAGCTTAAGCTCTGCTTGGCAAGCCGGGCCGCCTGTGTCAGAGAGGTCAGCCATGCCGGTGCAGCGTCCGGCGCAAGCTCACGATGCACATGACACCAGCCCCGATCCCGACGGCCCAGCAGAGGGCAGTCGCCACCGTGCGGACAGGGCGCCACCACCTGCAGCCCTTCTTCCAGCGCAGCCTGGCGCAGCGTCGCCGTCAGGGTGCCGCCAAGGCGCGTCCCCGGTTCCACGAACAGCGCTGTCCCGTCAGTGCCAAGCTGCCGGGCTACCGCCATGGCAACCTCGCCTACCCGTTCGCTGAAGGGGCTCGCCGTATCCTGGCTCTGTGCCTGCCATTCGTTCAGCACGTTGCCGCCTGTCAGCAGGGTTGGCCGCAGGCGGATGTCGTTGAGTACGCGGGTCAGCGGGGCCCGCTCAAGACGGATCTGCCAGACCAGGGGCGCCTGCATCAGGCCGGCCAGCTGCTCAAGCAGCTGCAGTCCCAGCGCCATCGGTCTTGGCGACGTGTCGGCACACACAACATGCAGAGGAGCCTCCCGCCATTCCGGGCGGCTGATCCACAACGCCAGCGGGACAGACAGAGGACCGCTGCCAAGGTCAACCAGCGATGGCGCCGACCCATCTGCAGGCAGCGGCAATTCCAGTTCCCTGAGCAGGCAGTGCAGGCGCAGCAGATTCCAGGGCAGGAAATAGCGCAGGTAGGCCGAAACCAGCCGCGGGGAGCTCCAGTAGGGACGTGCCAGCGCGTAGCGCTCCGTTGTCAGCTGGGCCGAAAGCTC
Organism: uncultured Desulfovibrionaceae bacterium; assembly: GCA_944325325.1. Taxonomy (GTDB): domain Bacteria; phylum Desulfobacterota; class Desulfovibrionia; order Desulfovibrionales; family Desulfovibrionaceae; genus Avidesulfovibrio. The sequence goes on along the minus strand of CALUZP010000071.1, from coordinate 2,094 downwards.
CCTGATGGCGTCCGGCAGATCCGCACGATGCGCACGCCGCAACGGCATGACGGCATCAAGCGCCTCCGGCAGACGGCGCAGCGCCTCTGCGGCAAACCCGTCCGGCACAAACCGGCTGGCGGGCGGCACACAAAGCCGCATCCCGGGCGTACCGTCACCGGCATGCGCCCCCCGCTGCGCCGGCCCGTCCGTACCTGGCCGGGACACAGCCCGGCCTGTCCTCCCGTTTCCGATCCGGCTGTGCGGCGCCTCAGGCTGCACTCCACGGCTGTCCCTGTGGTGCGGCCGCCTGGCAGCGTCCTGTCCCGCAGCATCATGCACGCGGCGGCCCTGCCCTGAGCGCGTGACAACACCACGCTCAGGGCGGCGGCCTTCCGTATTGTCAGGCATATTCGAACGCCTGTTGTTCACGAGTCAGCCCTGTCCTGCAGCGCAGCGACCGCGGGCAGCAGCTTCCCTTCAAGCACTTCCAGGAACGCACCACCCGCCGTGGATACATAGGAAATCTTGTCGATGCACTGGTATTTTTCCAGCGCGGCGATGCTGTCGCCGCCGCCAGTGACCGTATAGGCAGGGCTGGCCGCCACAGCCAGTGCCACCGCCCTGGTGCCTTCACCGAACTTGTCAATTTCAAACGCGCCAACAGGCCCGTTCCAGACGATAGTGCCGCTGGCAGCGATGTCCTCCGCATAGCGGGCCGCCGTTTCCGGACCGATGTCCAGAATCATTTCGTCAGGCTGGACATTCGGCACCTTGCGCAGGGTCGCAGGTGCGTCCGGCGACAGCGCAGGCGCCACCACCACATCAACCGGCAGGGCAATGGCCGCACCGCGGGCTGCGGCCTCATCCATGATGCGCTTGGCCTCAGGCAGGAGATCGTCCTCGCAGAGCGACTTGCCAACTTCATAGCCGGCAGCCTTGAGGAATGTGTTGGCAATGCCGCCGCCCACAATCAGCTTGTCGACTCGCTTGGACAGGTGATCAAGCACCATCAGCTTGGTGGACACCTTGGAGCCGCCGATGATCGCCAGCAGGGGCCTGGTCGGATTGTCCATGATGCGCGACGTGGCTTCCAGCTCTGCGGCCATCAGAGGGCCGGCACAGGCCACCGGCGCAAACCGCAGCGCGCCTTCCGTGGACGCCTGTGCACGGTGCGCTGTGGCAAAGGCGTCCATGACGTACACGTCACCGAGTCCGGCCAGCTTGCGGGCCAGGCCCTCGTCATTCTTCTTTTCGCCCTTCATGAACCGCACGTTCTCGCCAAGCACGCACTGGCCGGGCTGCACACGCACCTTGCCCTCAAACAGATCTTCCAGCGGCACAAGCGGCACCGGCATGCCAAGCAGTTCACTCAGGCGTTCGGCAACCGGGGCCAGCGAAGCCGCCGCGTCAAACGCTCCTTCCGTGGGGCGGCCCAGGTGTGACAGGACAATCACACCAGCCCCCTTGTCAAGCGCCATCTTCACAGACGGCAGAGAAGCACGGATGCGCTTGTCGCTTGTAATTTTCCCGTCCTTGACAGGCACATTCAAATCCTCACGCATCACCGCAATTTTGCCTTGCAAATCCAGTTCAGCCATCAAGCGGATGCTCATGATTCACTCCTTGTTCCTTTATGTGACCCAAAAAAACGCTGCCCCTCCGGCACGCGCCCGGCGCCACCTCCGGCTTTCCGTCACGCCGGCGGCAGAAGGTATGTCAGAACACCAGCCAGGGGCGCACACAATCCGTGGCCCGCCCGCTGCCGCCGCCCGTGTGCAGCCTGCTCTCCATGGCGGCAGGCGCCGCCGCCCGGAGCGCCTTATTGCCGGCCCAGAAGCGCCATACTGACAAACAGCAGGAAAATGCCCGTCAGGCTCATTGCCGAAACCGGCTCGCCAAGCAGAAAAATTCCCAGTATCGCCGCGCCCAGGGGCTCGCCCAGGGCCAGAGTGGCGGCAAGCGCCACAGGCGTGGTGCGCAGGCCGTTCAGCGTCAGCACATAGGCCATGGCCGTACTGAACAGCGCAAGAATCAGCGCACCAATGAGACCGCGCGTCGTGGCAATCCAGGCCAGCGAAACGCCATCGGAAACAACCAGCCCCATCAGAATGA
>CALUZP010000070.1 GCA_944325325.1 uncultured Desulfovibrionaceae bacterium | reverse complement strand
AGCCCGCAGAAAGCCAGTTTGCCGGACAGGGCCTTGATGCGCCCGACAAGCCCCAGGATTTCCCGCAGGCCGCCGGCACTGACATATTCAAGCTGCGTCATGTCGACGATCAGCCGCGTATTGCCCTCCGCCAGGATCGTCTGGGACGCGCCAGAAAATTCCGGTGCTGTCGTGGCGTCCATGCGCCCGGCGAGCTCCAGAACCGCAATGCCGTCCTGCACCGTAACCTTGACTTCCATATGACCTCCGAATCCGGCTTACTGATAGCTGAGCAGCAATCCCTGGCTGACCTTCAGCCAGCCGTCCAGTGTGACAAACAGCAGCAGCTTGAACGGCAGGGAAATAGTCATGGGTGAAACCATCATCATCCCCATGGCCAGCAGAATGTTGGAAATGATAAGGTCTATGGCGACGAAAGGCAAATAGAGCAGAAAGCCTATCTGGAACGCCTTGGTCAGCTCCGTGATGGTGAAGGCCGGAATCAGGATGAACAGGTTGTCCTTCGTGATGTGCTGGCGCTGGTGCGCAGGCCAGATGCGCTGCGCCGTGCCCATGAGCTCCTGCAGCACCACCGGGCTGGTGTTGTGCTCCAGAAAGGTGCGCAGCGGCGGTGAGACGGCCTGTGCCACATCCAGGAGCTCTCCGGGCGTGGGGTTGGCGCTGAAGCGCTGCTGTGCCAGCAGATCCCGCGTATCCATGGCCACAGGGGCCATGATGAACACCGTCAGGATGATGGCCAGACCATTCATGACCATGGCCGGCGGCACCTGCTGCACGCCCAGGGCGTTGCGCACCAGACTGGTGACGACCACGATCTTGACGTACGACGTGACCAGCATGAGCATGAACGGCGCAAGCCCCAGCAGGGCCAGGCCGCCGATGAGGTACAGGGGATTAATCCCGGCCAGTTCCATCGGTGCCCCCTTCCTGAAGGGCGTCGCCCTCCCGGGCTCCGGCGTCCTCTGCGGCGCCGTCGCGCCCGGTGTCCTCCGCAGGCTCGAGAGCCACGATCTGCACGCCGGGCATGCCGCCCACGTCCACCAGCCGTCCGCGCGCCAACAGCCGACCGCCCACGCGGATGCCCACAGGCACCGCAGCGGCGTCGCCGCCCAGCGCCAGCGTGTAGCCGGGTGTCAGGGCAGCCAGCTCGTCCACCCGCAGCTGCAGGCTGGCCAGTTCAAAGGTGACAGGCAGTTCCATGGCGCCCAGGGCGGCCGCGTCCAGAAGCGGCTGACCGCCAGCGTCCGTCATTTCGCCGTTTCCGGCTGCGGGTTCGCTCATGCTGACCTCGGCAGGCTTGGAAGTTAAGGAAGGATCGCCAGGCGCGGCAGGCTCCGGCCCCACGACAGTCAGTTCGCCCGCCGACAGGCGGCAGACCAGCGCAGCGCCCCCGGCAGGCCGCAGCAGCGGGGTGTCCGGCATCCAGCGTTCCGGCAGCAGCACGTCGCCGCAGGCCAGGCCCGCCAGTTCCCCCGGCGTAAGGCGCATGCGCCCGGCCTCGAGCCGGCAGGGCACGGCGCACCCGCCGTCCGGTGCAGGCCGCGCGCGCAGCGGCAACGTCTCCAGACGCTCAAGCACAAACCGCGCCGCGCCCTCATCCGCCCAGAAAAGCTGCAGAAACACCGTCACACCGTCCGGCAGGGTAAGCGTCAGCGGCAACGGCCCGCTCCAGAACAGCCCCTCGCCGGCACAGGTCACACAGCGCGTCTCGCAGCCCAAAAAACGCCCCAGCCCCTCCAGCGCCGGCGCAAGCAGCCGCTCCAGCACGGCCAGGCGCAGCCCTTCGGGCAGCAGGGCAAAATCCTGTGCGCCAACGGCCTGCGCTTCCCGCCACTGCCGCAGTTCCGGCCGCAGGCCCAGCGCCTCAAGCGACGACCATGCCAGCTTCCACAGCGCTCCGCCGCTTTCGATGAACAGCGTGGCCGCAGGCGCAAACGGCGCACCCCCGGACGCGGCGGCCGCCACGCCGTTGAGCGTCAGACGGGCGTCCGGCACAGGACCTGTGCCCGCGTCCAGCGCCACATCCACCGGCAGAGCCCGGGCCGCAAGCGCATTGATGAGCCGCGCCAGCAAGGGCGGCAGCGCTGGCACGGCCAGCTGGCGGACTGTCTTTTCTGAAGGCATGGCAACACCTCTTCCGGAAAACTTCGTTTCCCCTCCGGCGGGGCATCAGACTCAAGGTTGAAGGCGGCCAGCGCACGCCCGGGGCAGGCAGGGACAGGCCCCCCCGCTGCCTGCTGCGGAACAGAGGCCAGGACTGCCAGCCCCTCCCCGGATACCGCGCCTGTCAGGGACGCCGCGCCGGGCTGGCACGCCGGGATCGCCTGTTCCGGACAAAGCTGCCGGGCAGACCTGCCGCGCCCGCACAAAAACGCACGTCCGGCGCTCTTCCAACAACGGCGCAGGTACAACCGCCCTCAGGCCCTGCACAGCGCACTCCTGGCAGAAAGCCGCACAGGAAAAGAGCCTTCCGGCCGTCCCGGCCGGATGACCAGTCCCGGACGGACAACCCTACTCTTCACCGGCAGGGTTGTGGATCAGCCCCTGCGAGCGACGGCGGCTGTCGCCTTCGTTGCCGCCCTGCGCGCCGGACTGGCCGATTTCCAGACGCACCGTCTCGCCCTGGCGCTCCAGTGCGCCGCGCAGGCCGTCCTGCGCGGCCACCGCCGTCTGAAACGACGCCGCGTCCGCACACGACAGACGCACGCACAGCTGCCCGTCCTGCGTGCGCGACAGGCTCAGTTCGGCCCCGGCCAGGGCCCCGTCCCCCAGGGTGATGCGCACTTCCGGCGAGCCCTTGCCCGGTTCGGAAACCAGGATGCGTTCCACCAGCTTGTCCACCAGTTCGCCCACATCGGACGGGCCGGTTGTGGCCGGGCTCTGTTCCGGGCCCGTCAGACCGATGTCCATGCGCCCTCTGAACAGGCTTTCCATCAGCGCGGAGGGCGACGGCATGCTCTCCGGCTGGCTGCCCGCCTCCTGACCGTGCTCCGGCCTGGCCTGCTGTCCGGGCTTCCGCTCGTCAGTCCCGCGCTCCATGACTCTGTCAAACTGTTCCTTGGCGGAGGCGTCCGGCTTCCGGCCGGGCCCCGCTTCCGTCCTGGCAGGCGTGTCAGCCTGCTGCAAATGCCGGGAACTCACTTCCAGTCCCATAAGGAACCTCCCTGATGCCGCTTCCGGCCGGCCCTTTGTGGCGGCCGCAGGCAGCGGCGTCTTTGCAGGACCCCGCCGCACGGCGAAGAAACGCCGCGGCCTCCGTTGTGCCCGGGGACCGGGGCAGCGCCTGCGCCCCGCAGGCCGGCCCTGCCGTCCATGCGTTCACATGTCCCAGGTTTTGCAAACCCCGCGCCTTCAGCTTTCGTCGCTCTGCCCTGCGGGAGCCTTGAACTCTTCCAGCTCCAGATCCGCCTGACGCTCGGCCTCCTTTTTGGCCTCGGCCAGCCAGATGTCCCGGTGTGCCTCAATCTTGGCTGCCTCCTTGCGGGCTTCGGCCACGGCCGCGCGTGCGGTCAGCACCTCGGCCTCCTTCTGCGCGGCGGCCTTTTCCGCCTCGGCCACAGCCTGGACGCGCTGCTGCTCGCCTTCGGCCAGCGCACCCAGCCCGGCCCTGAACCCGGCCACATCCTCCAGACTCAGCCGCTCGCCCATGATGGCCTCATAACGGCGGTTCTCCTCCTGCGGCCGCCAGAGACGGTAGCCCCCAAGCTCTTCCATCCGCCTGTGCGCCCCCTCCCCGCCTTCGCCCACCCGGCGCCCCCCCGCGCGCCCCCCCTCTCTCGCGCCTTCCTCGCGAAAGTAGCGCAGTGAAAGCAGCGCCTGCAGGGGATACGCCAGCATCCTTCCTCCGTAACCGGGTTTGGTCCGCCCCGCTGTACGCCTGCGGCGGCCGGTGCATGACCACGTTCATGGCCGGGCCTGTGCGCCTGCCGGGCCGCGGACTGCCGTTTCAGCCGGACGCCGGGAAACGCACCGGCAGGCAGCAGGACTTCAGGCCACAACCTTTTTCAGCGCGGCGACCGTTTCCTCAAAAGTGCTCTTTTCATCCAGCCCCTGGATCAGGAACGCGTTGACGGCCTGGATGTGCCCGAGGGCAAAGTCGGCCTCGGGGTCAGCGCCCTTCTTGTATTCGCCAATCTGCACGAGCAGCTCCACTTCCGCGTATTTGGCGAGGATCTTGCGCAGGGCCTGGGCGGCCTTCTTGTGCTCCTTGTCCACCACGGCGTTCATGACGCGGCTTACGCTGGCCTGCACGTCGATGGCCGGATAGTGGTTGGCGGCAGCCAGCTTGCGCGACAACACAATATGCCCGTCAAGGATGGAACGGGTTTCGTCGGCAATGGGCTCTGTCATGTCGTCGCCTTCCACCAGCACGGTATACAGCGCGGTGATGGAACCCTTGTCGGAATTGCCGGCCCGTTCCATGAGCTTGGGCAGTTCTGAGAAGACCGACGGCGGGAAACCGCGCCGGGTGGGCGGTTCGCCGGCAGCCAGGCCGATTTCGCGCTGGGCGCGGCCGAAACGGGTGACCGAATCCATCATCAGCAGCACGCTCTTGCCCTGATCGCGGAAATACTCGGCAATGGCCGTGGCCGTATAGGCCGCCTTGAGCCGCTCCATGGACGAGCGATCTGACGTGGACACCACGAGCACGGCCTTCTTGCGGCCTTCAGGCCCGATGTCGCGCTCGATGAATTCCCGGACTTCGCGCCCGCGTTCGCCAATGAGCGCCAGCACGCAGACCTCGGCCGTACAGCCCTTGAGGATGCTGGACAGCAGGGTGGACTTGCCGCCCCCGGCCGCTGCAAAGATGCCCATGCGCTGCCCTTCGCCGCAGGTCAGTACGCCGTCGATGACGCGCAGGCCCAGCGAAATGGGCCGGTCGATGACCCGGCGGGTCATGGGGTTGGGCGCTTCGGCAAAAATAGGGTAATGCGTCCGGGTCCGGATGGGCGGGCCGCCGTCCATGGCCTGCCCCAGGCCGTCGACCACGCGGCCCAGCAGCTCGCTGCCCACAGGGACAGACAGAATCTCACCCGTGGGGATGACCTCCGTGGCCGGTGAAATCCCCTGCATGTTGCCAAGGGGCGACAGCAGCGCCACGTTCTTGACAAACCCCACGACCTCGGCCTTGAGCGACCAGTCTTCCCAGGGGTTGCGCAGGATGCACAGCTCGCCGACCTTGACGCCGGGCACCACCGCACGGATGATTGTGCCCACGACCTGTTCCACACGCCCCCGCGTTTCCACGGGATTGACGTCGCGCACGGCCTCCTCGAGCAGTTCCCCGATATATTCAAACGCCATGTCAGGCCTTCCGGATCTTGCTTAGCAGAGCGTTTTCGATGGCCTTGAGCTGCGTTTCAAGGCTGGCGTCCACCACGCCCAGCTCGCACTCAAGGATGCAGTCGCCATGCTTCATGCGCGGATCGGCCTTCACATCCAGCAGCGCCGCGCCCTCGGGGCTCGAGGCCAGCATGGTCGCCAGCGCCGTGCGTACGCCGGGCTCGTCAGCCGGAGCCACGCGGATCAGCACTTTCTGCTGGCTGCGCACCGCCGCAAGAGCGTTGCGCACGACCCGCACCATGCACTCCGTATCGTCCAGCTCGCCGATGATCTTGCGCACGGCCATGGATACGACCCTGACCAGCGTTTCTTCAAGCCCTTCAATGTATTCCACGGCCTGCAGAGCCGTTTCCATCATCTTTTCGGACTGCTCCATGCGGCCTTCCATCAGGCCTTCCTCGTAGCCCTGACGCTTGCGCTCCTCGCTGGCCCGCCCGGCCTCGTCCAGAATGGCCGCAGCCTGCTGCCGGGCAGCCTCAAGCACCCTGTTGGCCTCCACCAGGCGCGCGTAGTCCGCCATGCGCAGCACGCGGACACCCGGCGCGGGCGTGACGGTATGGCCCGTCAGTCGAAACACGGTGCCCATGATGGCGCTACCTCCTTGAGCAGCAATTTCTTTACTGCGCGCCAGATTTCGGCGCGTCCGGCCGCGTCAGGCTCCGGCAGCGCCGGGACTCCCGGCGGCTCGGGCAGACGGGGCAGCTTCTGATCGAACTGTTCCGCCAGCGCTTCGGGCCAGCCCTCCGCCACCAGGCGCAGCGCCATGACGCCGTGCCACGCACAGAGAGCTCCGAGCGGTGCCTGCACGGCCCCCTCCGGCCCCGACAAGGCCCCGTTGCGCCCCGGCACTCCGCCCCGGGAGCCCGGCTCCCGCGAAACCGCAAAAAAACGCCGTACCCCGCCAAGCTCGTACCGCCCCCGGAACAGGGCATAGCGGTACATGTCTTCACCCAGTTCCGCGCGCAGGGCCAGCACCGCGTCACGCCGCACGACACCGGCAATGGCCGGCGCATGCAGCGCCGTGCCGGTCACGCGGCACAGGCGGTGCACGGACGGCGCATCAAGCAGAGCCAGACGGCGGGACTCTTCGGCAAAATCCCAGAACCCGGACGGACCGGCCGGAGCAGGCCGCACGGCCGCAGGGCGCTCGCCAAGCCAGTGAACAAGCGCTCCGGCGCACGATTCCGGCAGGCCCGCGCAGGCAGGATCGGCCTCAGCCTGTCCGGCGTTGGCCTGCAGCATGGCCTGCCACAGTGCGGGCCGGCCGGCGAGAGTTTCGGCAAAAAATCCCTTCTGCATCAGGCTTCATCCCTGCCGCCGCGGCCTGCATGCTCCCCGGCGGCGATGGCGGGCGAATCCGCCTTGCCCTGGCGGCGCACCCGCACCCGGCGGATCATCAGCGCAAGGCTGCCACCCACGGCCAGCATGGCCAGTGCCAGCGCCAGCGCCCGCAGCAGATCCACCGTCGTGTAGGTGTCGGGCGACAGCAGCGGCGCAGGCGCAGGCGGCGTCTCGGGAACCGTCACGCTCTCACGCACGGGGACCAGCATCACACTCACATCGTCGTACTTGAGCGAGGCCACTGCCCCGGCCACCAGCTCGCGGATTTCCGGCACCAGGTTGACCACGGGCGAGTCCGGGCTGTGCCGCAGAAACACCGAAGCCGACGGATTCACCGTGATGTTGTTCACCTTGTCGTTGACGCCAAGCACCACATGCACGCGCGCCGTCAGCACGCCGTCAATGCGCGAGAGCGTGTCAGCCAGCTCCTGCGAAAGGGCATAGGCCATGCGGGCCTGAACCTCGGTGGAGGACGAAATCATCCCGTCGCCGCCGAACACCTCGCCAAGATTCTTGAACGACTCGCGCGGGAGGCTGTTTTCCTTGAGCACCTGCAGGGCCTGCACAAGCTGGCTGTCTTCCACCGACAGTGTGTAGCCGGACTTGCCCTCGGCAATTTTTTCGGCCTTTATGCCGCGCCGCAGAAGGGTGGAAAGCATCTGGTTGGCCTGATCCTCGGACAGGCCCGAATACATTTCCACCTTGCAGCCCGCAAGCAGAAACAGCAGTGACACCAGCACAAGACGAACAGCCAGGGAACGCAGCATGTCATAACCTCGAATCGTGTATCAGCCGGACTGGCGCAGCAGGCTTTCCATGCCCTGCGTGCTCTGCTGCGACGACGTGAGCCCGGCCTGAACCTGAACCTTGAGCATACCAACCAGATACTGGATGCGGAACAATTCCTGCGGGGTGATGACGCTCTCCGGCCGGGCACAGCTTTCAAGCCGCCGGAACAGTTCCTGCGCGGGATCCTCCTGCGTCACGGCGCGTTCCCGCGTCTGATCAGGCCCGGCAGGCCCCTGCACCGGCTGATCCGGCGCGGGCCCGGCGGCCTCCCCGGAGGAAGCCTCAGCCACGCGGAAGGACGGTTGTGCAGGCGGTTCAGCGCCTGTCAGCGGCGGCACCTGTTCGGCCGGGCCTGGCAGCGCGCCAGTCCCGCCGGACTCTGACGGCACAGACGCCAAAGCCCCCTGCTCCGTCGCGCCCGCCTGGGCGGGGGCGGCGTCAAGGGCGGCTTCAAAGGCCCGCACCACCTCCCGGGACGGAGGGCCGGATGGGCCGCCGCCAGCGGCTCCGCCTGCCCAGTCTCCGAGCCTTTCCAGCGCTTCAAGGAGCTTTGTGGCTCCCTGCATGGATTCGGCGATCATGGCCTTGCCTCGTTATGCACCGCTAGCCGGACAGTCTCAGGCGACCTCCATGACGGCCCGGGCCATCGCGGCGGCGGCACTGTCCTGCTCGATGCCGGCAAACGCCTCCTCAGCTTCGCTGCGGCGTCCTGCAAGGCAGCAGGCCAGCCCTTTCATGGCCAGCGCGTCGGGATCGTGCGGACTGGTAGCCAGGACACGATCCAGGATTGTCAGCGCGCCGTCAAAATCATCCACCACAATGTGCGAAAAAGCCAGCCCGATCAGCGCCGGCGTAAATTCCGGCCTGAGAGCCAGCACCCCCTGAAAAATGACCCTGGATTCACGAACCAGCCCCTTCTGGCAGGCCAGGTTGGCCAGATCCAGCAGTCTGGCGGTCTGTTGTTCGCTCAGCATGAAGACTCCTTGCTTTTAGAGCGGTTTCATGGCCGCGGTGCACGCCTCCTGACGGCAGGTCAGGGCAGCGTCTGTTCCCGCAGGCGGGAAAAGCGCAGGAACGCCGGCCTCCCCCGGGAGACGGCAGCCCGCGCGCAGGAAGGGCCTGCCCGCCCTGCCCGGATCCGGCTTCCACAGCCGGCGGACATGCCGCGGGACGCCCTGCCCGTCCCGGGGCCGGCGGCCGGCCACAGGCCCGCCGCGCCGGTCCGGAACGCCGAAAACGCCTAGCTGGTCCGCTGGGCCAGCGTCTTCAGCATATCCTGAATGCTCTTGGTTACCGAAGAAATGGTTTCCAGCTTGGCGTTGTACTGACCCATGGCAAACTGCAGCTCCAAAAGCTCCATCTGGTCAACTTCACCACTGGCGCTGATCGTGTTCATCTTGTCCTGGATGGCCGAACCTTCCTTGCTCAGACCATCGGTGGCATTCTGGAACAGCTGGCCAATATCGATTCCACCCGTACTTCCAACGTTCATATCTGCTCCTCACGGTTCACAGCCCGTTGCGTCAATACTCCGGCAGGGGGATCCGCTAGCGGTTCATCGCGTCGTGCAGGCGGCCGGCAGTCTCTTCCGCGCAATCCACCGCCTCCATGACCTGACGGGCCACAGCCATCTCGTCCGGCGTCATGCCGGCGTCCATGGCCCGCTTTACTCCGCTGCGCATGGCAAAGAGTTCTTCGCGGATCTGTTTGAGTCCCATACCGGACGGATCATCCGAAAGCATGTCAAACGCCGATTCCATATCCATCAGTTACCTCTCAGTCTGTGGCTGACGATCTGTTCGCCCCGCCGGAATACCAGCACCCGGGTATCGATGCTCTCCAGCGTCCATCCGCCTGGCAGCACCGCGCCTTCAAACAGCCTTCTGCCGTCGGCCGTCGTGACAAACCGCATGGGTGACATGGTGACTCCGGTCACCCTCAGGCCCCCCAGAGGGTCGCCCCTCCCCGGCGCGGCAGGCGCCGCAATCCCGGTCTCAGGCCCTTCGGCAAGCTCGCGCAGCGGCTCGGCCGCCAGAGGCCTGCGCGGATCCACAACGGATGCCGAACGCGAGACGCCATGCAGGTCAATGCCCAGGCGATCCCCGACGGCCGTCCGGATCGCATCCAGCTTTTCAGCGTCGCCCGGCCGGATGTCTCCTGCAAAATCCACCCGTCCCGGCAGATAGACCGCGCGTATTGCCGAAAAACCCGCCTGGTTCAGCGCTTCCTGCAGCACCGGTGCAAGCTCGCGCTCATGCACGATTGCCGGTTCCACAGGCGGCAGGCGCTTCACTTCCCCGGCCAGCGCGGTAAACGCCGACTTCTGGAGCAGCTCGTCCTTCATGTAGGCGGCAACCTTCAGGCGGGACACGCCCCCGGCCGTCTCCTCCAGCGTAACACGGGGATAAAACCCGCGTATGCCAAGCGAGCTGCGCACGGCGCGTATGACGTCGTCCCGCACCGCAACTTCAAGATATACAGGAATATGCAAAGCCCGTGCCATATCTCGCAGACGCAGCATGGCCGCGTCGTCCTCCACGGCCCCGCGCACTTCCACACCGGGATAGCGCGCTGTGACGCTCAGCCCCCTGATCCCGGCATCATCCAGATATTGCTTGATAAGCCTGGGATAATCCCGCTCATCAGCGCTGTCGGGCGTCAGCGCCACGGACATGGCCGTCAGTGCACCGGCCAGCAGCAAAAGCAGCAGCACCCTGCGCAGGGCCCCGCCCCGCCGGTGCGGTGCGGCAGGCGCGTCTGGCAGGATTTCTGGCAGCAGCGGCTGCGCAGCGCCAACAGAATTGCCTTCCTGCGGCGCGGGGGCCTCCCCGACCTGCGGCGTTTCCGGCGCATCCTGAGCCTGCGGCTCCGAATCTGACACAGGCGCAGGTTCCGTGCGCCCGGCTTCCGGCATGATCACTGGCTGCGTCACGCCCGGCAGGTTCCAGGCAAAGCAGGTCAGTCCCAGGTACCAGGCCTCGCCGGCCTGAGGTGCGAGCGCGGCCGCCGGCCCTGCCCCGGACGGGGGCACGGCCTCGCCATCGTGCAGGCGCACCGGCCCGTCAAGGGGCGCAAGCGTCACCTCAGGCGCGCCGCCCGCCCCGCTGGACACCTCCAGCACGGCATGCCGGGGCTCGAGCCCGGTCAGGATCAAATCGCTGGCGTCGTCGGATCCCAGAATCCAGCGGCCTTCGCCAAGCTCCACCCGCGCGCCAAGATGCGGCCCGGAAAAAACATACAGCTCCATGAGCACAGAGGCGCCGTCGTTCACCGTGTGCCTCCGACCGGAGTGACCGTAATCCCGGCGCTGCCTGCACCGGCCGCGCCGGCAGCCGGCACAGGCGCGGCCACGGCCCGGGGTTCGGGCTGACGCATGACCGGCGTCAGTTCCCGGCGGCGCGCGCAGCCGCCCACAGGCGGCGTGACAGGCTGCAGCTCCTCATAGTCCTTCTGGGTCGGCGAACGGCTGAACCGCCCGTCCTCCACCCGTGCGGGCACGTTGGACTGCGTATCCATGCGCACGATCCGCGGCGTAATCAGAATCAGCCGCTCCATGCGCTGATGGGTCTTGCCCGTGGAACGGAACAGCCCGCCAAGAAGAGGGATGTTCTTGAGCACGGGGATGCCGGTTTCGTTATCGCTCTGCACTTCGTAGTAGTAGCCGCCGATAAGCAGGCTCTGCCCCTCGCCCACAATGGCCTGGGTGTTGATGCGGGTCTGCTTGATGGGCGACAGCTTTTCAGGATCCACGGAAAAGGAGCTTGAGCCGTCGTCGCGGTCATCCTGCACGCTGACCATGAGCTTGATGGTACCGGGCCGGCCGGCCTCTTCTGCCGGAATGATGTGCGGCGTCACCTTGAGCACGGTGCCCGAGTCGATCTTGAACAGATCCGAGGACTCGTTGCCCGATACCGGCACATAGTAGGAACTCGTGTTCTCGAGCGAGGCCTGCACGTTGTCCATGGTCAGCACGGACGGCTTGCCCAGCACGCGGGCCTGCCCGTCTTCCTCCAGAGCCTGGACGCGGGCCAGAAAATAGTCAGTGCCGTGGGCGTACAGGGTCGAGAAGGAAAGGCCGCCGTCACTGGCCGACCCTGCAGAGGGGATGGTGCCGGCTGCGGACGTGCCGCCGCCTGAACCGCCGCTGCTCCAGTTCCGGCCGTGCGAGGCCGAACCTGACCAGTTGATGCCGAACTCTCTGGAGAAGTCGCTGTCAATGTCCACGATGGCCGCGTGAATTTCCACCAGCTCGACGGGCCTGTCCAGATCGGCAATGACAGAGGCGTAATAGCTCATGCGGTATTCGGCGTCGGTGACAACCACGGCGTTGACCCGCGGATCGGCAATGATGGTCGGGCCGGGGGCGGACGCTTCGGCCTTGCCCGGCTGGGCCTGGGCCGGCTGCGCCGTGCCGGCCGCCGCACTTGTCGCGCCCGTTGTGCCGCCCATGGCGGCCAGCCCCTTGCCGCGCAACCCTGCCTGAGCCGAGGGCAGCACCGTGGTCTGCATGCCGAGAATGGGCGTGCCGGAAGCCATGGCCTGCAGAATGCTGGCCACGCCGGGGATGGTGATTGTCGCGTCCATGCTGGAAACCTGCATGTCTTCCGCCCAGGCGTAGCGCAGAGGGAACACCCGCATCACCGTGCGGCCGCCCTGGGCTTCCTCAAAGGCCTTCATGGCCCCGCGCAGCTGATCCACATAGATGGCCGGGCCGTGCACCGAAATCAGGTTCTGTCCGGGCAGCAGGCGCACAGGCAGCTGGGGCGAGATCATCCCCGCGCTGCGCAGCATGTCGAGGAGCGACGCGGCCGAAACGACGGACGGCGCAAGGAAGGCGTTCGTCGCCTCCCCCTCGTGCCAGAACGTGACTGTCCGGCCCTGAATGTACCAGCGCACGCCAAAGGCCGAGCGCATGCCGTCAAGGAACGTCCCGGGATCCACGTTCTCAAACCGCCCGCTCACCGATCCGGTCAGGGACGGACTGCACACCGCGCTGTAGCCTTCGGCGCGGGCAAACGACGCGAGCACTGCCTCGATCGACTCGTTGTCCGCGTAGAGCGAAAACGGCGTCCTGAATGCGGAGGCCGTGCGCCCGGAGGACGCGCAAAGGCCTTCTGCCGCAAAGAAGCAGCAGAAGACCAGTAAAAGGACTGTCACAACGGCTGAATATCGCTTCAACGAGCCCCTCCCCAGAAGGCGCCGGGCATGCTGAACAGGGACGCCGCATCCTGGCGTTCCGGCGTCTGGCCAAACGAGGCCTTCCACCAGGCGGCGTCATTGAGAAAATCGCGCGCCATGGCCGCAAAAACCTCCTGCGCCACATCCAGCTCCAGCATCCGGTACAGAATCAGCCGTTCCCCGGGCCTGGCCTGACCGAGCAGACTCTGCCCCGGCCCTTCCAGTGCGGCAATGGAGGCTCGCTGCCGGCAGACTCCGGCCTGCCTTGCCGCAACCGTCCGCAAGAGCTCGTCACGCCGGGCCGCATCTTCCGGCACGGACGCCAGCTCCATCCGCATCACGCAGCGCCGTTCGTCCGGCGAAAAGAACGCCACATCCAGTCCGCCTTCCAGGCGGAAACGGTAGGCCCCGTCCTCATCGCGCCGGGGATGCTTCCAGCCGGCCGACGCCGCAAGGGATACGATCTTGTCATCCAGTAGTGCCATAGGCTGCCCCGCGTGTCCTGTCGCATGTCAATTGTCGCATGGTAGTCACAAACAAAACGAAACGTCAACAATTCCCGCCCGGGCGCAGCAGGCGGCAGATCAGGAAAACGTACCCGGGCTTGCGGGAACCGGGGACGCAGGGCGGAGGACCTGCAAATCCAGGCAGACTCAGCCCGTGCGCACAGGGGCCGGTTTTCCGCCGCTGACCGGCAGTTTCATGCCGCTGAACCCCACCCGTACGCAAAGGAGGCCGGTTAGAGGCCATCCCCGGAATCCGTGAATGCTCAGTCCCCCCGCACGCACAGGAGGCCGGACTGTTTTCCAGGGGGTTGAACGGTGAAATCGGAGGTTCCCGTCCGCTCAGTGATCGCCCATGCTGGAGGTTCAGTCTGTCGTTGGCTCACACTGTCCCCATCCGCGCGGGACTCGCCGGGCCGACTTGCTTCAGAGGCAGGGAGAACAGGCGATGCGCATCCATGCCCAGCCGTCCGGGCAGCCGGAGCGGAAAAACGCTCCCACCGAAAGGGACGGCGCCCGTCCTGCCCCGCTCTGACGCCCTAACCCAGGATCTTGGTACGGGTCTGGTTCATGTTGGCCTGCATGGCACTCATGAATTCCAGCGACTTGGAGACCAGATCCTTCAGCGCCTCGTTGGTCTGCTTGGTCTGTTCCATCATGGTGCGGATCTGCTCCTGCTCGGCCTCCAGCCGTTTGGCTTCGGCGCTGCGAAGCCCTTCGGCATACTCGCCGCCGGACGTGATGATGGTGCCGGCGGAGGAAATCATGGTATTGAGTGACTGCGTCACCGCCGCCGTAAGCTGCGAATCCGCACTGGCCCCGGCCTTGAAATTGAGCTTACCGGTTTCGGTGTTCCGGCCCACGCCGCTGGCGGCAAGACCCATGCTGGCGGCCCCGGCGGCCATGTTCACCACGGCCCCGGCCACGGCGCAGGCAAACTTCTGCATGGCGCCCTTTTCGATCTTGTCGGCCTGTTCTTCCATCAGGTTGGCGATCTGCGTGCCCTGGGCCTGGATGATGCTGCGGTTGACACGCCGCTGCTCCGCGGCGTCCTGCGTGATCACGCTGGCAAGCAGGGCTGCCGGGCTGGGCAGGGCCACCCAGTCTTTGGGATTGGGGATGGCCGTTGAGGTCGGTTCTGCCAGTTTGGGCAGAATATCGCCGACCTGCTCAAGCGCCGCAGAAAAATCCTTCCCCTCGTCAATAAGGGCCAGCATGGCGTTTTCGACCTTGGCGGCAGACACCCCGTAGGTCTCGGCCTGACTCAGCAGCGCGTTGTACTGCACCGCATCGTATCCTGTCGCGTCTTGAATGCTTCTCATGGCAACTTCCTTTTATTCTTACCGCCGGCCCGCATCAGGCCATGGCGGGATTGCCGGACATGATGGCCACGTTGGCTTCGGCCCCTTCCTGAACGATGTCGGACACGGTCTGCAACGTCTGTTCGGAACGCTGCATCATTTCCTTGAGGTGTTCGAGATCCAGATCATTGGCTATGGAGATCCGTTCAAGAATGGCTTCCAAGCGCTTTTGCTGGGCCTGCAGGAAACTTATTTCCTTCTGGTTCGAGGCGGAGGCGATGCTCGTGGCACTCTGGGCGATGGTGTTGGCCCCGCCCAGGGCGGTGGCCGTGCGGGCCGTGATGGAGGCCACCTTCTGGAAGGTTTCCACGCCCTTGGAAGCAGCCTTGGTGGCTACTTCCGCCGTCTTCGCGGCGGCTTCCGTGGTCGTCTGCACGGCCTTGCTGGCCGAACCGGCCGCACCCGCGCCACAGCTGGCCACGATCAGGACGACGGAAGTGAGCAGCTCCACGGCCATCTTGGTCCAGGCAATGGCCGATTCGCTCGCGCCGCAGGCTTCCATGATCTTGCCGGTGATGAACGCCGGGCTGAAACCGACCTTGCCGTCTGTGAGTTCCTCCGTGATGGAGCTGGTCAGCAGCGCAAAAGACGCAACCCCCACCGCAATGAGCGCCACGCCGGAACCACCGGCAGCCAGGCCCACAGCCCCGACGGCAATCATGGCCGCGGAACCGATGGCGGCCAGCGCCATGCCGATGTACTTGAAGGCCTTGAGCAGACCGTCAAGAAAGCCCTGACTCTTGGATTTTTCCAGCTGTTCCTGAATGGACTTGATCTTTTCCTCGTTGGCCTGGGCGCGTTCCTGCGCGTGGGCCTCAAGGCTGGAAATGCCCGCCTTGGTCTCGGTACGACGCTGCTCAAAGCCCACAGCGTCCAACAGCACTTCCAGCGAAAGGCCGCCTATATTCAAACCGCCCAGCAGCGTCGTGCCGGCACTACTACTGCCAACTCCGCTAGCACTTCCCTTGGCATCACCGGCAGCACCTGTTCCCTTGGCATCACCGGCATCGTCTGTTTCCTTGGTGTCATCGGCATCGTCTGTTCCCTTGCTCGAGGGCTCCGGCAGAGTAGGCAACTGGCTCGACAACCCTACAAGCATTTCCGACAGCGTTTTGACAGTATCCAGTGGGCCGGGAACCGTGGTGTCGGTTCCAGTCTGCTGCGACTGGGTCTGGAGCTTCATCAAGGTGCTGAAATCAAGCACCGGGGAGCGTTGCTGAGTATTAACGGGCGCTGTTGTCATGACCTACTCCTTCTTCTGAGCCAGCGAAGCCAACAGTGCGCGGATGCGGTCGTGGCAAGCCTTGTGTTCGGGGATGGACTCGTCCCCGAAGCCGAGGGCGGCGCGGAAGGCATTGGCCGCATTCTCGCCGTCGCCCAGCTTCAGGTAGCACAGCCCACCGTAATAGAAGGGGGCCGGATCCTTGAGCGCTCCGGCTACGCCGGCCATGCCGTAGGTATCAATAGCCAGCTGATACGCCTCGCGGGCCTGAAGGCATCCGGCCAGCCCCATCCAGAAACGGGGATCGTTGCCGTCATAGAGACAAAGGCCGCGGAACATGCTTTCGGCGTCTTTATAGTTGCCCACATTGTACAGGTTATACGCATAGGCATAGGCGGATTCCATGGCTTCCTTGCTGATGTTGAACACGTCGGCAAGGGTCGCACCCTTTGCCAGGGCGGACTGGATGGTCTTGAATTCCTCTTCCGTAAACCCTGCCGCCTGTGCCATTTCAAGCAGAGAGGCCTGGATCTCTTTTTCCTGTTCGGCGTTCTGGCTCATGAAACACTCCTTCGGTGGTTGAGCTGACTGTTGACTGCCTGTTGCGCGCTTGCGCACCGTCTTCCGGCTGCATGTCCCTTGCGCTGACGCGCTGCAGGAACTGTGCAGCCCGCACCCGCCGGGGCGCTTCATGGCACGGGCGGAGCCGCCCAGGACACCGCAGAAAGACGGCGCGGCCTGCGCTGAACCGGGGCGGCGTCCGCAACGCCCGCGGCTACTGGCCCTTGGCCAGGCTGGTCAGCGTCTGGTTGGCGTTGGAAATCTGGGTGTTGGCACCCTGCAGGTACGAGTTGTACTGGCCCATGTAGTCCTGGATGTAGACCATCTGCTGCTGCGTGTCTGTGCCCAGTTCTTCAAGACGGGCTTCTAGGGAAGTGATCGCCAGATCCCACTCGTCCTTGCCAAGGATGTAGTCACCATCCGCGTTGGCATAGGCCAGACCGTGCGCATCCATGTAGTCCACCAACTTCTGCGACATAGGGTAGCAATCCGAACCCCCGACCGTGACGCCGTTGATGCTTTTCATGCCCACGCCCGTGCCGGCTTCGCCATCGGCCTGAGCCTGCCGGGCCTCGTTGAGCAACGAGGAAACGAGTTTCTGCTCTTCCTGCTGCTGGGAAATATAATCCATGCGCTCCAGGGCCTGACTCTTGGCAGTTCCGGAGAGCTCAAGCTGGAGCTTGGCAAACATCAGCTGAAGGCTGGAGGAAGGCCCAAGATCCGCAGAAGTCACAGACGAAACATTGCTGTTATTGACTGCAATAGACATATTTTTTCCTTTGTTACACTGTGATGACGGGCTCATTCAGCTTTCCCGGGCTGGAGACTTGTTGAGCCCTTCTGCGCAGCTGTCTCCAGCCGGAGTGGCAAGCGGAACCGTTCCTTTCCAGGCCGACTCATTTCGCTGCCTTACTGGCCCTTGGCCAGGCTGGTCAGCGTCTGGTTGGAGTTGGAAATCTGGGTGTTGGCGCCCTGCAGGTACGAATTGTACTGGCCCATGTAGTCCTGAATGTAGACCATCTGCTGCTGCGTGTCCGTGCCCAGCTCTTCAAGACGGGCTTCCAGAGAGGCAATGGCCACGTCCCACTCGTCGGACGTGTGCATATGGTCATTGCCTGCCTTGTCATAGGCAAGACCGTGGGCGTCCATATACTCCACCATCTCGGCGCTCATGGGCGTATAGTCCTTGCCCTTGGGTGCGGTCTCCTTATAGGAACCCGTCACGTTGCCGTTTTCGTCATATTTATAATAGGTGGTCGTGATGTCCTCTTTGTTCCCGCCGTCCAAATCCGCATCGGCCTTGGCCTGCCGGGCTTCGTTGAGCAGCGAGGACACAAGCTTCTGCTCTTCCTGCTGCTGGGAAATATAGTCCATGCGTTCCAGAGCCTGGCTTTTGGCCGTTTCGGCAAGCTCAAGCTGGAGCTTGGCAAACATCAGCTGGAGGCTGGAGGAAGGCCCAAGATCCGCGGAAGTCACGGACGAAACGTTGCTGTTGCTATCGACTGTAAGAGACATGGTCTGTTTCCTTTGTTATGTTTTATTGAGGGGGTCCCTTCAAGCTCTCCAGGCAGGAGGCCTTTTCAGCCTTCGGTGCGCCAGCCTCCTGCCAGAGTGTGGAAGCAGCACCGCTCCTGCCCACGCAGGTCTGTTTTGCAGACTTACTGGCCCCTGGCCAGACTGGTCAGTGTCTGGTTGGCGTTGGAAATCTGGGTGTTGGCGCCCTGCAGGTACGAGTTGTACTGCCCCATGTAGTCCTGAATGTAGACCATCTGCTGCTGCGTGTCCGTGCCCAGCTCTTCAAGACGGGCTTCCAGAGAGGTAATAGCCACGTCCCACTCGTCCGCACTGTGAGAATAGTTGTTGCCGGTCCTGTCCATGGCCAGCCCGTGCGACTCCATGTAGTCCACCATTTCCTGACTCATGAAGGTGGCGTTGTTGCCCTTGGGCACTGTCTCCGTGCGGGTCTTCTCGTAGATGATATTGCCGTTGTCATCGAGCATGACGTTGCCGTTGGAGTCCTTCTTGGGAACGTTGAAGGTCGCCGTCTTCTCCTTATCGTTGCCCACGCCGGCCTCGGCGTCGGCCTGGGCCTGCCGGGCTTCGTTGAGCAGTGAGGACACAAGCTTCTGCTCTTCCTGCTGCTGGGAAATATAGTCCATGCGTTCCAGGGCCTGGCTTTTAGCTGTTTCGGAAAGCTCAAGCTGGAGCTTGGCAAACATCAGCTGAAGGCTGGAGGAAGGTCCAAGATCCGCGGAAGTCACGGACGAAACACTGTTCGCATTCACTGTAGTAATAGACATGTTAGCCTCTGATTTGCTAATAACTGTTTTGTTACGAAAGCCGCCTTCTTTGACTCAGCCTCCAGCCATACACTCTGCTTTGCCGTCAGACTGTTACAGGCGCACGACGTTGCGGCGTCCGCAACCAGGGCGGCTGCCGGCCGGAGTGGCCAGAGAGGACTGCGACTGGGCGGCGCGGGAGGCACCGGCGCGCTGGGCTTCGGCTATGGCGGCCTCGGCCTGCGCCCGCAGTTCCGGAGACAGCGCCTTCAGATCAACCGGCTGACCGCCCTGCTCAGGCAACCCCAGAGCCTTGCGCATCGCCTTCTCCTGGCTCTCAAGCCGGGAAAACTCTTCTTTCAGATTCGCCAGCGCTTCACTCTGCCGCTTCATATCCTGTTCGGTAAAAGCCATTGTCATACTCCTTCCAGAATCTTTCACTCGTTCCTGTGGCACTTCTGCCGTTTTATCACGACTTTTGCACAAACCATGCCAAAAAAGACAATGCACTGCGAAAAGCCGCACGGGAAAACAGGACTGCCCCGTTGCGCGAACAAAATTGGCATCCTGAATCCAACAATGTTCACAGCGTAATGGTACCTTTTTTCAATAAAAAATCAATGCGCTAGCCGACAGAGGCAGTACACCGTGCAGGGCCGCCGCCGGGGCTTTTCCGCCGGATGCTCCGGGCCGGTCAGGCGGCCTGCACCGGCATGGCCCCGGGCCTGTCGCAGCCGCCGCCAATCCGGCAGCCGTCCGCCTTGCCGCGGCTGCCGGCTGATGCCGGACGCCGCATGCGCCTTCCGGCCGGAGGACGGACTATCCTGCTGGCATGTCAGGCATTCTGCACCGGGTCCTGCGGCCGGCGCCCTGCGGTCTCCTGTGCGGCAAGTCCGGCCGGAACCGGCCGCAAGAGCGTTTTATCATTGAAAAAAAGACAAAACGCGAGGCGGCAGCACAGCGCCGCCCGGCCAGAACTGAGCGGAAAAAACCGCGGTGTTTGCGCGAAACGGCAGGCCGTATGGTGTGAAACGCAACGCCTTTCACACGGAAAAGGCTCAAGGGCCTGTGCCGCCAGGACTCCGAAGGCCAGAGAGGCCGGGACTTGCCGTGCAGGCGGGGGGCATGCTATCCTGAAATCTGCCGGTACGACATTCTGGCACGTTTTTCGCATAGCATTCTGTCATCATGCCTGTCAGTGACGTTTCCGGAGAGAGCAGCCATGCCCATTGATTTTTCCATTCAGCAAGGTCCGAGTGTGCCGCAGAGCACGGGGACGGTGCATGCGTCAGCCGCGACGGGGTCTCTGTTCGGGCTGCAGGCCACGGTTGTGGATTCGCCCATGTCCCTTCTGGCCGACGCCGCCGAGGAACTGACCTTTGCCGCCGACAGCACCGACGATTTCGAGCTTGACGAGCGCAAGGAGCGCGACGAAATTTCCGAAGCCATGGAAGAGCGCGTCAAGAAGTATCAGGAGCTCATGCGCGAAGCCGGATCGGCCCAGGAGCTGAACGCCCTGCGCGACGCCATCCGCGCGCGCCAGGGCAAGGAGCATGCTCTGCGCCAGGCGCGCCAGCATTTTCCCGATCCTGCCGACGCCTGGGCGGCCCTCAAGCAGCTGCGCGAGGAGCTGTCCGGCGACGCTTCTGCCAATGCAGAGACCCTGCGCGGCGTGGACGAGGCCCTTGCCGAACTGGAAGCCAGCGACGGCCCGGCCATCCGGGCGGGCATCAACGGCGCGCTGAACGCCCGGGGCTTTGAACAGCTGGGGACGCCCTCCGAACTGGGCGGGCTTTACCGCGGCGCTGTCTGCGAATTTGCCGACGTCAACGCTCTGTTTGCGCACATTCAGGAAAAATTCGGCGGCGACTTCGAGGCAGCGGTGGATTTTCTGTACAAGGCGCTGGCCAGCGACATGGCCTGCGACACGCCCAGTATGGAAAAAAGCCATCTTGAGCACGTCAACGCCGGGCTCGGGGAGCTGCGCCAGCTGCAAAGCGCGCGCAGTCTCTGCGCGAAGACGCTGGCGCGCTGGCATGACGTGCACGGCGTCAGGGACTGCCCTCTGGACGACATGGCCCTGCTTGGCAGGATCCTTGACCTGCGCAAGGAACATTTCATCAGCCCCTCACGCATCACACGGATTGCCGACGAGGCCCGCGCTCCGGACATCGAGCGCAAGGTGCTTTTCCTGCAGGAGCTGCTGAATACGGCCCGTGCCTTTTCACCGGTCCTGTTTGACGGTGCGGAAGGGCGCATGAAGGTCATCGACGCGGTACAGGGCGCCGTGGACGCGGCCATTGCCGAAGAAGACGCCTGGCTGGCGGGGCAGTCCTGATGCTGCCGGGGCTGCCGCGACGCTTTTGGGAGGACGCATGCTGGACGATGCATTGAACGACTTTGGCAGGCGCATGGGCCTGCCCGCCCTGGCCTTTTCACCGGAGGGACTGGCCGAGCTCGACGTGCAGGAGCTGGGCAGGCTGCATTTTGAACGCAGCCACGGCAGCGCGGGGGAGGAGCTGCTCATCTACCTTGCCCGCGACATCCCCGGCTATGACGACGGCACGGTAGGCCGGGCTCTGGCCCTGTGCCATTATGCCCAGAACATGCCGTTTGCGCTCACGGCCGGGCTGCATGGCGACACGCTGATCCTGCTTGTGCGCGTGCCTGCCGGGCAGACTTCCGCCGCCGTGCTGGAAAACGCCGTCCTGCTGCTCATCCGTTCGCTCAAGACCATACAGGGAGCCTGATCATGCCTGCCGGACCCATCAATCTGCTGAATCCCGATCTCGGCATCCAGACCATCATGGACACCGGCCCGGCCGATCGCCTCCCTGACGCCCGTCCGCTGGCCTCAACCCCCATGCGTGAAGCCGGGCTGGAAGAGCTCTACCAGGGGCAGCATCTGGATCAGCTTGTCAGCGCGGCGCTCCTGCCGTCCGTGGGCGACGGCTCCATCCTGCAGCCCGGCGTGTTCCACGCCGAACTGCGCGGCAGCCTCGAGGCACTGCGCGACAGCCGGGAACCGGCCGTCCGCGCCTTTGTACGCGACGAGCTTGCGCCGCTTATGGACAACGCCGACCTGCTCAAGGCCTATACAACCCTGATGGTCGGAGGCTAGGCCATGCCGGAATCCGCTTCCCCCCTCACCAGAGACCAGCACCGTGCCCTGCAGGTGCTGGGACATCTGTACCTGCGCATGGGCCAGTTCGGCCGGGTCCGCAAGCTGACCATGGCGCTGCTGGCGCTGGATCCCGATGACACCTGGGCCAGGCGCTGCCTGGCTGTGGCCCTGCTGAAGGAAGGCGACGCCGAACGCGCGCTGGAACAGCTGAATATCCTGCTGTCGGGCGCGCCCCTGCCCTCGCGCGACGCCGCGCTGTATCTTGTCAAGGCACAGGCCCTGTGGCAGGCAGGCCGCGCCGGTGAGGCGCGCAACGCCATGAACGCCTATCTTGCCGCCGGAGGAAAACCCCTGTGAGTTTTTTTTTTTTCTTCCGCGGCATCGTCTCCTCAACCACACGGCACAGCGACCTTGCCCTGGTGGGCCTGCTGGTGGCAGTCATCGCCCTGATGATCATCCCCATGCCCACCGTGCTGGTGGACGCGCTCATCGGGGCCAACATGGCTCTGTCGTTCACCATCATGATGATGACGATGTACGTCAAGACGCCCCTGGAGTTTTCCTCCTTCCCCACCATGCTGCTGTTCACCACGCTGTTCCGCGTGGGACTCAACATCACCACCACACGGCTGATCCTGCTCAACGCCGACGCGGGCGAAATCATCCAGACCTTCGGCGAATTCGCCCTGGGCGGCAACTTTGTCGTGGGGGCCGTGGTCTTCCTCATCCTGACCATCGTGCAGTTCCTGGTCATCTCCAAGGGCGCGGAACGCGTGGCCGAAGTGGGCGCACGCTTCACCCTGGACGCCATGCCGGGCAAACAGATGTCCATCGACGCGGACATGCGCGCCGGTGTCATTGACATGGAGGAAGCCCAGCGCCGCCGCGAGGCTATCAGCCAGGAAAGCAAGATGTTCGGCGCCATGGACGGCGCCATGAAGTTCGTCAAGGGCGACAGCATCGCCGGCATGATCGTCGCAGTCATCAACATTGTGGGCGGCAGCATCATCGGCATCACCCAGCACGGCCTCACCGCCAGCGAGGCGCTGGAGACCTACGGCATCCTCACCATCGGCGACGGACTCGTCTCGCAGATCCCCTCGCTCATCATCGCCATTTCGGCAGGCATCCTGATCACCCGCTCCGGCGACACCAACGCGGATCTCGGCGTGCAGGTCGGCGGGCAATTCTTTGCCCAGCCCCGGGCCCTCAAGATGGCGGGCGGACTCATCTTCCTGTTTGCGCTCATCCCCGGCTTCCCCAAACCTCAGCTGTTCACCCTGGCCTTTGCCGCAGGCGGCCTGGGCTATGTGCTGGACAAAATGCGCTCGGCCCCCGAACCCAAGGACTCCCGGCAGGAGCTGAACCAGGCCCTCAAGCCCACCGTCAAGGCTGCGCGCAAGGGCGCCGCCGGCCCCCAGGACGACTTTGCCCCCACCGTGCCCATCATCCTCGACATTTCGCCGGGCCTGTCCGAAACGCTGCGCTATGACACGCTCAACGACGAGCTCTCTGCCCTGCGCCATGCCCTCTACTTCGACCTCGGTGTGCCGTTCCCCGGCATCAACCTGCGCGTCGCGCCCACGCTGGCCGGACTTTCCTACGAGCTGCAGCTCAACGAAATTCCCATGTCCCGCGGACAGCTGGAACCAGGGATGGTTCTGGCCCGCGAAGACGAAAACACCCTGCGCATGCTCGGCGTAGAGGTCAAAAAGGACGATGCCTTCCTGCCCGACGTCGAATCCCTGTGGGTGCCGGAAGCCAGCGCCGCCCAGCTGCAGCAGGCCGGCATGGCCTTCATGAGCCACTCGCGCATCCTGGCCTACCACCTGTCGCTGGTGCTCGTCCGCCACGCCTCGAGCTTCATCGGCCTGCAGGAGACCAAATACCTGCTGGACCGCATGGAAGAACGCGCCCCGGATCTGGTGCGCGAGGCCACCCGGCTCCTGCCCATTCAGCGCATTGCCGAAATCTTTCAGCGCCTGGCCCAGGAACAGATCTCCATCCGCGACCTGCGCAGCATCCTGGAGGCCATCATCGAATGGAGCCCCAAGGAAAAGGACACCGTCATGCTCACCGAGTATGTGCGCTGCGCCCTGAAACGCCAGATCAGCTACATGTACTCGCGCGGGCAGAACATGCTGCCGGCCATCCTGATGGACCCGTCGGTGGAGGAAACCATCCGCAAGGCCATCCGCCAGACCTCGGCCGGCGCGTTCCTTGCCCTGGATCCGGACACCTCGCGCCGCTTCATCGCCGCCGTGGGCGCTGCGGCCGGCGCTTACAAGAACCATGCGCAGATCCCCGTGCTGTTAGCCAGCATGGACATCCGACGCTATGTGCGGCGGCTCATTGAAGGCGAGCACTACAAGCTCCCCGTGGTTTCCTACCAGGAAATCACGCCGGAAATCAGCGTGCAGCCCGTGAACAGAATCCGCCTCTAGAACCGGCACTGCCACCCTGTGCGCCATGGCCCGGAATCGCCGCAGCGCCGCGGCAGGATGCAGAGGGGACTCAGGCGGAAACGAAAACTTCTGCCCCGGACGCCACAAGGCGTTGCGGGCCAATGCGGGGCGGCCCCGTGCAGGCGGGCTGAGCGTGCAGGACCCGGCGCGCAACCGCCAGCCGGCCAAAGGGCCGTTGTGCCGGAGGGAAGGGAAAGATTCCTTGCCAGAAGGGCTCTCCCCCTCCCCTTCTGCCCCCCTGAAACCGGTCGCACCGGAAGACGCCAGCGCAGGCAGTCTGCCGGGCTGTGTGCAAAACAGGGGGCTCTGGCGTCAACGACCCGCTCCAGGAGGTTCCAGATGGTGGAACTTGCCATCGACTATGCCGTCAAGGCGCTGTACATCGTCATGATCCTTTCGCTGCCGCCCATTGTCGTGGCCTCGGTCGTGGGGATCGTCGTCAGCCTTGTGCAGGCCATCACCCAGCTGCAGGAGCAGACCCTGAGCTTTGGCATCAAGCTGCTGGCCGTGGGGGTGACTCTGTTCCTCATGGGCAAGTGGATTGGTGGCGAAATATTGCGGTACAGCATGGACATATTTACTCATTTTTATCTGCTGTAACGGGTTCTGCCGCACCCGGGAGGCAGGCGGCCAGCTTCTCTGCCGTGCCCCGGCCGCAGGCCCGGGCGGACACCAGAGCGTTTTGCCATTGAAAACGGCGGAACGCGAGGCGGCAGCGCAGTGCCTCCCGGCCCAACGTGAGCGGAAAAACCGCGGTGTTTGCGCGAAACGGCAGGCCGTATGGCTGGAAACGCAAAGCGTTTCAACCTGAAAAGGCCTTAAGAAAAGAGGGCGGCACGGCACGGCACGGACTGACCGGCGCCTGGCGCGGCAGGGCGCCCGGCAACATACACGGCAGCAGGCGGGACAGGCTCCGCCCGCAGGCGGCAGCCCGGCGGCCAGCACGTCTCCGGCAGGGCGGTACGGGACTCCGGCTCCGGCACGCCCGTCCGGGCGGCAACAGACAGGACGCACCGACATGGATTTCATGGGACTTTTGCAGGAGCTGAACGTGTTCACGCATCTGACGGCGGTGCTGCTGGGCATGCCCCGGCTGTTCGCGCTCGTGATGGTGGCCCCGTTCTTCGGCTCGTCCATCGTGACGGGACAGATCCGCACGCTGCTGGTCATGGCCCTGTACATGCCGCTGCATCCGGCCATCGTGGCCAGCCTGACCAGCGACGTCATCCTGTCCACGCCCCTGTCGCTGGCAGTGGGCGGCCGGCTGACCATGCTGTTCATCAAGGAAGCCATCCTGGGCCTGATGATCGGGTTTCTGGCGGGGATCGTGTTCTGGGCGGTGCAGAGCGCCGGCTTTTTCATGGACAACCAGCGCGGTGCCTCCATGGCTGAAGGACAGGACATCCTGTCCGGCGAACAGAGCAGCCCTCTGGGGCAGCTCCTGTTCCAGAGCCTGTGCTACATCTTTTATGCCACCGGCGCGTTCCTGGCCTTCATGGGCGTCATCTACGCCAGCTACGGCCTGTGGCCTGTAACGCAGCCCTTCCCCACGGACGTGGCGCAGGGGGTGCCGCTGTTTTTTGCCAGGAAGGTAGGCTGGCTTGTGGGACACATGCTGCTGCTGGCCGGACCCATTGCCGTGGCCTGCCTGCTGACGGACATTTCGCTGGGGCTGGTCAACCGGTTTGCCTCGCAGCTCAACGTCTATGTTCTGGCCATGCCCATCAAGAGCGGCCTGGTGGCGGTGCTGCTGTGCGTATATCTGGCGATGCTGCTGTCGCACGCGCCGGACCTGTTCCTGGAAATGCGCGAAAGCCTGTTCACGATTTTCAACGCGCTGCCCTAGGAGACTCAGACAGGCCCGCCCCGCAGCAGTGCGTGCAGCGGATCTGCCGGGAACCGTGCGGTTTTATTTGCCTCCGGACGCGCCCGGGGCCCTTGCATACCGGCTGGAATGGTTTTAGAGCACAGCCAGCAGGCACAGTCCCGGCGGCTTCTGCCGTGCTGCCTGCGGCTTCCGGGATCGCGCCCGGCCCGCACGCCCGCCGCAGCTGTCTGCAGGCCGTTCAGGAGCGCCGGGCCCGGCTGAAGAGGGGGCCTCCGCTGCCGGGGAGCCTTTTGCGTCTGGAGTGCGGAACCTTCTTCCTGCCGAAGGGATTCTCTGCAGCCGGAGCGCGTTCCCTTCATCCGGCGGAAAGACACGTTTTGACCCTGTCCGGGGGCAGGCCCGGAACACTGCGGGCGGCCTGCGCCCCGGGTGAGCCATGAGCGACGAAAAAACCGAACAACCAACCCCGAAACGCCTGCGTGACATCCGCGAGAAAGGCCAGGTCGCCAAAAGCCAGGACGTGCCTTCGGCGCTGACGGTGATGGCCGTGGCGGTCTACTTTCTGGCCATGGCCCCGGACATGCTCAGGACGCTGCTGACCCTGGGCGAGATTCCCATGCGGATCATGAACCTGCCCTTTGATGAGGCACTGCCCATGGCTGTGGCGGCCACGCTGCACTGCGCCCTGCTGGTGGCCGGGCCGCTCATCGGCATGGTCATGATTGTGGCACTGTGCGCCAACCTGATGCAGGTGGGCGTGCTGGTCTCCATGCAGGCCGCCATGCCCAAGCTGGAGAACATCCACCCCGACAAATGGTTCAAGAAGATTTTTTCGCTCAAGAACCTGGTGGAATTTTTGAAGAACATCATCAAGGTCACGGTGCTTGGCCTGACCGTGTATGTGATTTTCACCGACTACCTGCCGCGGCTGTTCCGCATTCCCCTGGGCGACATCGGGGACATGTGGGGTCTGCTGGGGTCGGCGGCCGGGGATCTGGTGCTCACGGCGGCTGCGGTGTTCTGCGTGATTGCCGCCCTGGACTGGTTTTTCCAGAAATGGCAGTTCAACAAGCAGAACATGATGAGCAAGGATGAAGTCAAACGCGAATACAAGGAAAGCGAAGGCGATCCGCTCATCAAGAACAAGCGCCGCCAGCTCCATCAGGAGCTGATTGCCCAGAACCAGTTGTCCAACGTCCGAAAAGCGAAGGTGCTCGTGACCAATCCCACGCATTTTGCCGTAGCCCTTGACTATGAGAAGGATCGCACGCCCCTGCCGGTCATCCTGGCCAAGGGGCAGGGGCTGCTTGCCCAGCGCATGATCGAGGTGGCCAGGGAAGAGGGCATTCCCATCATGCGCAATGTCCCGCTGGCCCGCAGCCTGTTTGAACAGGGCACAGAACAGTCATACATTCCCCAGGAGCTCATCGGGCCTGTGGCCGAGGTGCTGCGCTGGGTGCAATCACTCAACCGCTGAGGGAGCCCTGCCGCGCCATGGACACGACCCCGATCACCCCGCTTCTGGAAACACTCATCCACCTGTGCGACGACCTGGCCTGGAACCGGCCGGCCGACGCGGACATGCTGTTCAGGCTGACCCGGCAGGGCGCTTCCACGCCGGATCTGGAGCGCCTGGCCGAGGCATTCGGCATGATGGTTGTCAAGGTCGAGGCGCGCGATTTTCACAGGAGCGAGCTTACGGCGCAGCTCGAGCAGGTCACCAAGGAGCTGGAAGAGGCCCGGGCCTGCCTGCACGAACGCAACATGCGCATTGTCGACACCCTGCAGCGGGAATTCAACGTCCGCCGCATCATCGGCCGCTGCCCGGCCATGAAGCGCTGTGTGGCCCTGGCGCTGGCCATTGCCAAGCGCCCTGTCAACACACTGATCCTGGGGCCCTCCGGTACAGGCAAGGAAGTCTTTGCCAAAACCATCCACTATCATTCGCCAAGGGTGGGAGGGCCGTTTGTGGCCGTCAACTGCACGGCCATCCCGGACTCGCTGTTTGAAAGCGAAATGTTCGGCATCGAAAAAGGCGTAGCCACCGGCGTCACCGCCCGCCGGGGACTGATTGAGGAAGCCTCGGGCGGCACCCTGTTCCTGGACGAGCTGGCGGACATGTCGCTGGCCAACCAGGCCAAGCTGCTGCGCGTGCTCGAGGAACGCGAAGTCCTGCGCGTGGGCAGCTCAAAGCCGGTGCCGGTGGATCTCAAGGTCATTGCCGCAACCAACGTGGATCTCAAGGCTGCCGTGCAGGCCGGCAAATTCCGCGAGGATCTCTATTACCGGATCAGTGTGGCCGAGCTGTACCTGCCGCCGCTGCGCGAACGCGGCGACGATGTACTGCTCCTGGCTCAGCATCTGCTCAACCAGCACGCCAGCTTCATGCAGCGCGGGCCCATGACCCTGGCGGCCCCGACGCTGCAATGCCTGCGGGGCTACAACTGGCCGGGCAACGTGCGCGAACTGAGCAACGAAATGGAACGCGCCGCGGCGCTCACCGTGGATCAGGTGGTCAGGCCCTCGGATCTGTCCCGAAAAATTCTTGATTACCTGGCCGGGCACGGGGGCCTGAAAAGCGTGATGCAGGCCAGACAGGCCGCCCCGGCCCTGCCCGAGGGAACCCTCAACCTGGCCGAGGCGGAAAAAATCCTGGTGCGGCGGGCTCTTGAAGTAAGCAGCGGCAACAAGAGCCGCGCAGCGGAACTGCTTGGCATCACGCGCGAAGGACTGCGCAAGAAACTGCAAAAACTCGACGGTGAAGCCGAGACCGTCCCGGGGGAACCCGCATGACCCTGACGCTGCGAATGCGACTGGCGCTGCTGGTCGTCTGCTCCGTAGCCCTCTCAGTG
Organism: uncultured Desulfovibrionaceae bacterium; assembly: GCA_944325325.1. Taxonomy (GTDB): domain Bacteria; phylum Desulfobacterota; class Desulfovibrionia; order Desulfovibrionales; family Desulfovibrionaceae; genus Avidesulfovibrio. The sequence goes on along the minus strand of CALUZP010000070.1, from coordinate 15,267 downwards.
GGGCTGGCGCTGTACCTGACCTGGCAGAAGGTCGGCGAGACCATCATCGACATGGAGGAAAGGAACTTCGCAACCCTGCTGCTGGTGGAAGAGGAGCGCCTCAACACCGCCTCCATGAACCATCTGGCCAGCAAGGTGCGGGGCGTCATGGCGCGCAAGGCGCAGCTGCGCGACGCCGCCGCCCGCGTCACAGCCCAGCTGCGCCAGCTGCCGCGCAACGGCAAAGACGCCCGGGAAAGCCAGGAGGCGCTGCTTGAGGCCATCAATGCCGCCGCCATCGCCCAGGCCGACAAATGGTCTGTCGACCCCATCCGCATGGACATCATCCCCACCCGGGCGCTGCTTGAAGGCCGGGTGACCCCCCTCGGCCTGACGCCCGACATGACCGACGCCAAGCAGCGCTCCGTGCGCCAGCTTCTCTCCAGACTGACGGCCGACGGCGACTTTGCCGTCATGGAGCTGCCGCGTCCCACGGCGTCGACGGGCAGTGTCTTTGATGTGCCGGAACGCCTTTCCCGGCCGGATCTGGTTTTCCTCCTTCCCCTCGAGGAAAGCAGCCAGAAAAAGCGCTTGCCCGAGACTGTACTCGCCTGCGCCGTCTCGCTGGATGATCTGGAAAACATGGCCTACCAGGCCAAGGCCCGCCTGCTGGAGGACTCACAGGAAAAGTTCGGCGGCATGCAGCTTGTGCCCGGCGGGCTTGTGGCACTGCTCGACGCGGACGGCGCAATCCTGGCCTCAGGCGGCAGCGGACACCTGCCCTCCGGCCTTGCCGCCGTGCTGCGACAGGCAGATCGCCTGGGCATGGCCAAGGCGGTGCTGCCCTCCGAAGCCGGCGAGCTCCTCTGCCTGGCCGGCAGTATCCGTGCCTTCGGCTGGTATGTCGTCACCATTGCCCCGCTGGCTGAAATCCGCGCGCCTTCCAGCGCACTGCTGGCCAGCCTGATCAAGGTCACCGTGCCCATCATGGCCGCCACAGCGCTGCTTGCGCTGCTCATGCTCATCCGGACGCTGCGCCCGCTCAGCCTGCTGACCCGCAAGACCAACGAGCTGGCCCGCATGGACTTCACCGTGCCGGCCGCACTCGACCGGCTTGATTCGCTGGTCAGCCAGGGTCTGCCCCTGGCGCGCCGCGACGAACTCGGCCAGCTGGCCCGCGCGTTCGCCCACATGGGCCGCGCGCTGGCCGTCAACATCCGCAACCTGATGGAAACCACGGCCAGCAAGGAACGCATGGAAGGCGAACTGTCCGCCGCGCGTGAAATCCAGATGGGTATTCTGCCCGCACCGGACGGCGCACAGGAAGTCTGCGGCTTCAAGGCCTCGGCCTTCCTTGACCCTGCCAAGGAGGTCGGCGGAGACCTGTACGACTTCTTTTCCACAGGCGACGGACGGCGCGCGCTGATTATCGGGGACGTGTCGGGCAAGGGCGTGCCGGCGGCCCTGTTCATGTCCATGACCGTCACGCTGGTGCGCTATGCGCTGGAATCCGGACTTGACCCGGCAGCCGCCCTGAACCGTGTCAACCGCATGCTCGAGGCGCACAACCCCGGCAACATGTTTGTCACGCTGTTCCTGGCCATCTACGATCCCGCCACGGGCGATCTGGCCTACGCCAACGGAGGACATTGCCCGCCCTGCATTGTGGACGCCGGCGCACAGACCCCGCCGCGCCTGCTTGACAAGCTGAGCGGCCCGCTGGTCGGCGTCCTGCCCGACATGGAATACACCCTGTTCCACGACCGGCTTACCCCCGGCGAAATCTGCCTGATCTTCACCGACGGCGTGACCGAGGCCATGAACACGGCCAAGGAACTGTACGGCGAAGAGCGGCTCTTCCGCTGTCTTGAACAGAACCGCAGGGCCACGCCCAAACAGCTGCTGACCCGTGTGTTTGAGGACATCGTGCGGTTCAGAGGGGAAGAGCCGCAGTCGGACGACATCACCATGCTGGCTTTCTGCCGCACCGAACAGCGCGCCACCCCTGACGGCGCGCACGACTGAACAAAGGACTTCCCATGCCCGACCCGGTTTCCTCCCGCGCCGTACGGCCCTGTCCGACCCCGGCCGGCAGCCTGCGCCCCATGTTCACCGGCTGGCTGATCATCCTCGTATGCAGCCTGCTGCTGTATGATGCGCTGCTGTATGCCTCTCTGCGCACCGAAATACGCAGCAACGCCCGGGCCTCCGCCTCGGTGGCGGCCGCCAGCCTGAAAAGCAGCCTCACCATGGGCGTGCGCTTCGGCAAGAACCTGCGCACATTCCGGGGGATCGACCGCATCCTCGAAACGGCGGGCCGGGCCGCCAACAGGCCGCTGGCCGTGTTTGACGCCAGCGGCGCGCTGCTGCACACCTGGAAATTCTTCCCGCCGCTGTCCGCCCTGCCGGATTTTGCCCCGCAGCATCAGGAACAGCTTGTGGAAGGCGCGGCAGGCTCGGCGCTGCTCATGCCCGTCCTGGACAGAAACGGCAGCACAGCGGGCTTTGTGGGCGCCTGGATTGATCATGCCGCCCTGGAAAACGAACTGCACGCCATGTTCAAAACGCAGATGCTCAGACAGCTGGGCATTGCCGCCGCCGGCGCGCTGCTGTTTGCACTCTGCCTTGCGCTGTGGCGGCGGGGCCCCTCCAGCGAAACCCGCTTCCGCCGGCTGGGCTTCGGACTGTTCCTTGCCGTCATGCTCTGCAACGGCGTCCTGGCCGTACAGGCCGTCAGCCAGCACTACACCCAGGGACTGCGCAGCGACGCCGCGCATACCGGGCAAATCCTGACCGAGGCGCTCAACAGACTGCTGCTCGTGGGTGTCAGCCTCGACAAGACCACCCGGCTTGACGCCTACCTGGCCGGCGTTGCCGCCATCCACGACAACGCCATCGCTCTGGACATCTTTGATCCCGGACAGCGGCGCTTCGCCTCAAGCCTGCCGGACGGCGGCGCAGAGGCAGAGCGGCTCCCGGATCCTCAGATCTTCAGCCTTCTGGAACGCTCCGACGCGTTTGCCTTCTCCGGAGAGCCCCTGGAACAGGGCTGGACCCTGCACGTCTCGCTGCTGCGCGGCCCATGGATGGACAAGCTCGTCAGCGCCGGGCTGGACATCCTGACCCTGGTGGCCATCGCCCTCATCTTCATGGTGGAAATGTTTCTGCTGCTGTCGCGCAGCCTTGACGCGCGCGCCCACAGCCGGACAGCAGACTACGCCTACCGCAGCTCTCTGTTTCGCCCGCTGATGTTTGTCTTTGTGCTGGCCATGGACATGAGCGTTTCCTTCATCCCTCTGCGCATGGCCGAGCTGACAGCGCCCGGCACGCTGTCGCGCGACGTGCTGCTGGGGCTGCCCATTTCAGCCGAAATGGGCATGACCGGCCTGAGCGTGCTCGTCGCCGGCGCCTGGATGAAACGCCGCGGCGCACGAGCCCCACTCATGACGGGCATTGCCTGCATGGCCCTGGGCTATCTGGGCTCCATGCTGGCGCAGGCCCCCTGGCAGTTTGTGGCCGCGCGGGCCGTGGTGGGCCTTGGCTACGGCCTGTCACTGCTCACGGCACAGGCCTACACCGTCAAGGACGGCCGCCTGGCAGACATGTTTGCGGGCGTCTACGCGGGGTCGCTGTGCGGCAGCGCACTCGGCGCCATGCTGGCAGAACGCCTGGGGTACGGACCGGTCTTTCTGCTTTCGGCCTGCATCCTGGCCTGCCTGTTCCTCGTTCCACTCAGGATCCTGCGTGGCGACAGCGCCCCCGATGCCGCACCCGAAAAAGGCGCAGAGCCCGCCGCACGGCTGACCTTCCGCGACATCCGCCGCCTGCTGGCCGACCGGAGATTCCTGTCCTTCATCCTGCTGGCGCTGCTGCCCTCGGCGCTGCTGTGCGTGGGCTTTCTCAACTATTTTCTGCCCGTGTTTCTCAAGGCGGCGGACGTGGCCCAGTCCAACATCGGGCGCGTCTACATGCTCAACTGCCTGATCGTCATCTACAGCGGCCCGCCGTTCACCGCCCTGGTGCAGAAAAGCACCAGCCGGGCAGGCCTGCTGTGCGTGGCAGGCCTGCTTGCAGCCCTGTCGGCCTTTTCATTCACCCTGCTGCCGCCCCTGCCGGCCGCCATTGCCGGATCCGTCCTGCTGGGCCTGGCCACAGGCCTGAACATCCCCGCACAGAGCGAATTCCTGCTGGATCTGGACATCGCCCGCGCCATCGGCGTCGACCAGGCCATGAGTCTGCTTGACGCCCTGCAACGCGTGGGACAGGTCATCGGGCCGCTGTGCGTGGGCGCAGCCCTGACCGTCATGAGCGTCGAGGACGCCGCGTTCTGGGCAAGCCTCGGCCTGGCGGCCGCCTCTCTGCTGCTGCCGCTGCTGGCAGGCCCCGGGCGGCCCCTGCCCGCACAGCGGCCACCCAGTTCATGACAGCCTGACGGCCACGTCCGGGGCAGGCCTGTGCAGGACAGCCCGGCGCACGCCCGGGGCCCTGCACGATTGCCATGCGCTGAAAAACCTGCGGCAAAAGCCAGCCCCCAGAGTGCTGCCCGCAGCGGCAGACAGGATGCCCCACCTCTTCCGTATCCGTCGGCATGAACCGGCGGCCGGATGCGCGGCCAGCCTCTGCAGCCCGGCGCACGCCCGGGCTGCGCCATTGCCGGGACGCGGCGCACGGACGCAGCACAGCCTGCAGCCCGGCAGTGCGCCGGAAGGCACCCGGACTCCGGCCGGCAGGGAGCCTGCCGGATACGCCGTGCCTGGCGTCAACGGCACGTTTTTTGCTTATAAAAACAGCGAAAACAAACCGGCTCTGCCCCACCAGCTGCTTTCCAGGCATGAGTGCTCTGCCATTGAAAAAGGCAGAACGCGAGGCGGCAGTACAGCGCCGCCCGGCCAGAACTGGGCGGAAAAAACGCGTTTTTTCCGCAAAACGACAGGCCGTATGGCTTGAAACGCGAAGCGTTGCAAGCTGAAAAGGCTCTCATGGACGGCGGAAGCCGGCCAGACCAGGGGAACACGCCGCGTCCCTGCCGGGGAAGCGTGCGCCCCGCTCTGGAAACCCTGTTAACCCGCTTGAAGGAATCATCGATGCCTGACGCCCGGGCCTTGTTGCGCCCGATCATTACCGACGCGCTGCGCCAGTTTGAAACCGCAGGCGGACAGACGCTCGAGGACTATGCCACACGGCCCTCTGCCGGACTGCCTGCCCGCCCCTCCTGTCCGCCGATCCAGTCCGGCGGCGATCTCGTTGATCTGGCTGCGGCGGAATGCGGACGCCTGCTGGGCGAGGCCACAGGCCAGGCCCTGCGCCGCGAACTGGAAGAGCGGTTTCATGCCCAGACTGCCAACCATCTTGGCGTGGACTTTCACCCGGAATTCTTTCAGGGCGATCTGCTGTTCGCCATGGGCTGCCGCCATGCTGTGCCCGTGTTCAGCTGCGGCGGCGTGCCTGCCGACAACGCCGCCTTTCCACGCGGGCTGCTGCTCAGCCGGGGACAGCCGGGTGACAACTTTTTTGGCTGCGAGCGGCTGCCGGTGATGTCCGGCCGGCACCGCCACCAACTGGTCAGCCTGATGCCCGCCTTTGATGCGGCTCCGGTGCATGCGGCCTGTGCCGGCCTGCCCGGACGGCTGGCGGATCCGGACGAGCGCACCGCCCTGACGCGGCTTATCCAGCAGCTCTACCTGCATCCGCGCGTCCTGGCCCAGACGCATTTCCGCGAACAGGCCGCCATCATGAACAGCCTGTTATGGCAGGGAGCGCTCCAGCCCGGCTGCGGCCTGCCCCCGCTGGCAACTCTGGACATGCAGTGGCTGTGCAGCCAGCTGGTGCTGCGGGATCTGTCGCAGCCAGGATCCCTGGCGCACAGTCTGCTGCTGGAGCCGGAGCTGCTGGCCGCCGTCTGGGACGCACTCAATGGCGAGCGGGCCTGCTGGACCGGGGATGCACAAACCCTCTATCGGGGCACATTCCTGTTCTGGGGTGCAGGCGAACACGGCAGGGGGCTCGCGCTGATGCCCTCCGGCCGCTTCAGCAGGCTGGTGTCGGTGAAACATCCCGGCTGGAGCCTGCCCCTCAATGCCCGGGATATCCGGGACGCGCTTGAGCAGAGACGCCTCGTGCCTTCTCTGTTCCTCTCCTTTGCTGTAACCTGCCTGGCCCGCGGGCTGCGCTGCGCCGGAGGTGTCTTTCAGGCAACGTACCTGCCGCGCATGGCACACGGGCTTGCAGCGGCACTCAGACAGTGCGGCGAGGCTGCTCTGGCCGATCGCGTAGACGGTGGCACGCCTCCCTGCCAGGCCTGCACCGGCCTTCTGCCGCTGCGCCTCCCGAGGCCAGACGGTTCCGACCCTGACGCCATTCTGGCCGGGCGCGCCGCCGGCCCAACAGAACTCTGGCTGGCCGGGGGGCTGTCGCCCGAGCTGTGGCAGCGCCTGTGCAACACCGCCGTCAGCGATGCCCTGGCCGTGTCGCTGCCCTACCACTATGACGACCTGCTTGGTACGCGCCCCGGCGACGCCGCGCGCCAAACCCTGCTGCATGAAGCGGCCGGCGTGGCCGGCAGGCTGCCCTTCGTGCCCTTCAGCCCCGCCGGAACCCCCGGGAGCCGCCATGCCTGAACTCACGATCAACCTCGACGCGCTGGCGCACAACCTGCGCCTCATCAGACAACTGGAACGGCGCTGGCACTTCACGCTGCTGCCGGTGCTCAAAATGGTTTCCACCCTCCCTGCCGTGGTGGCCTTCCTGAAAGAACAGGGCTGCACGCAGTACGGCGTTGCGGACGTCTGGGATCATCTCGTGCATGGCCCTGTGCCCCCGCCAGGACACGAACGCGCTCTGATCAACCTTTCGCCGCCAGAGCAGGCCCCCGACGTTGTCCGGCTGTTCGCGCGCAGCGCCTTTTCCAGTGAACAAGGCTTCCAGGCCCTGGACGACGCCGCAAGGCGGCAGGGCATCTGCCATGACGCTGTGCTGATGGTGGATCTGGGCGACATGCGTGAAGGCGTGCCCCTGGAGGACGCGCTGCCCCTGCTGCACGCAGTGGCCTCCGCCTCCCGCCGGGCCCTGGACGGGTGCGGCGCCCGCCTTGCCGGACTGGGCGTCAACCTCGGCTGCCTGTACGGCGCCTGCCCCGACGCCGAGAACATGGCACAGCTGGCCTGGCTGGCCGACCGGGCAGGCCGGGCGCTGGGACACCCGCTGCGGCGCGTCAGCCTCGGCGGCACCATCTTCTGGAACTGGTTCGCCCGCCATGAAGGCCGGCTGCCGCGTCTGCCGGAAGGCTGCCTGCTGGAACTACGCATGGGTGACCCGCTCCTGCTGGGTTATGACATGTATCGCAACGAACCGCTTCTGGGCGGCCCCTTCCGCACGGATCTTTTCCGCATCTGTGCTACGGTCCTTGAAGTGGCCGAACGCGACATCAAGATGCCCCGCCACCATGTGCACAACGGGCAGGGCCTTGCCCCGCACTGCACGCCGGCAGGGCGGCGCACGCGCACCCTGACCGACTGCGGCCTGCTGCACACGGACGTGTCTGACCTGCGCCTTGACCTGCCCGGAGCCAGGATTGTTGACTACAGCGGCAACTATGCCATACTCGACGTCACAGACTGCCCGCAGGCGCTGTCACCCGGCGACCGGATTAGCTTCATCCCCGGCTACTGGGCCGTGGCCCGCGCCGCCCGCACGCCGCAGGTCGTCAAAACCGTCCTTGATCATCAACCGTCCGTCACCGGCCGGCCCTGCATTGCTCGGGCAGTGCCGCCCCCGGACGCTCCCCGTCCCGCTCCCGATCCGGAGGAACCATGAACACATTCCGCCGCCTGCTGCCCTTCCTGACTGCCTGCTGCCTGCTCTGCGCCGGGCTCTTTCTGCCGTCCCTCACAGCCGCCGCAACCCCGGCTGACAGCGGACAGGACAAAGTCTGGCGCGTCATCTATGTGGAAGGCGGCCCCTTCTCCGACTATCAGCGCATCCTCAGGGGCCTGACACTGGGCCTCCAGGAACGAGGCATCATTGACAACGGCCAAGTCCCCGTGCCCCAGGACAGCGAGGAAGTCAAAGGCATGTGGGCATGGCTTGCAGCCAACGCCGGCGGCTCGCGCCTGCGCTTCATGCCGGACGGCTTCTATTCCTCCGGATGGCAGGAGGACAAGCGCAAAGAAGTCCTCCAGGCCGTCGTTGACCGCATCAGAACCAAAGGCGACGTGGACATGATCCTGGCCTTCGGCACCTGGGCCGGACAGGACTTTGCCAAGGCGGACATCACGATCCCGGTTGTGGTCTCCTCTGTGACCAACGCCATCGCCTCGGGCATCATCCCTTCCATCGACGATTCAGGCCGCGACAACCTCGTGGCCGCCATCGAACCGGATCGCTTCAAGCGCCAGGTCCTGCTGTTCCACGACATCTTCCAGTTCCACAAACTGGGCATCGCCTATGAAGACACCCCGTCCGGGCGCGGTAGCGTGGCCCTGGACGAAATCGAGGCCGCCGCCGCAGAACGGGGATTTGAACTGCTGCGCTGCACCGACACCTTTGACGTGGAAGATCCCGACATCGCTTCGGACCGCCTGCTTGCCTGCCACAAAAAACTGGCCGCACAGGGTGCCGACGCCGTATACCTGACCTGCAACATCGGCCTGCAGGCAAAAGCCATGGAGCGCGTCCTTGAACCGCTGGCCGAAGCGCACATCCCCACCTTCTCCCAGCTGGGCGCGCCGGATGTGATGCATGGGGTCCTGCTCAGCGTGGCCCAGACCAGTGCCACCGACGAAGGCCGCTTCAGCGCCGAACTGATGGAGGAAATCATGAACGGCGCCAAACCCCGTGCGCTTTCCCCCGTGTTCGAAAGCGCCGTCAGCATGGCCATGAACCTCTACATGGCCACACGGATCGGCTGGAATCCGCCCCTGGAGGTGCTCGCCGCCGTAGACGAATTCTACCAGCAGAAAAAATGATGCACCCGGCCCGGGCCGCACACCAGCACACCACTGCAGGCGCGGACAGGCAGAACCGCCCCGGAAACCTGTCCCCGCCCCTCCTTCCTGCCCTCCGATACCGCAACCATCCTCCAGGGCCTGAGCAAACGCCTTTTTCCAGCCGCCCCGGCTGTGACGCCTGCCCTCGCACAACCGCATCCCGGCCTGAACAAGACATTTTCATAGTTTTTTCACACTGACGGTGCACAAGACTGTGACATCTGCCCCCTTCAGAACCAGGATCCGCACGGCCGCAGACTGATACAGGGCCTTGACAGACAGCTGTTTGTTGGCTATTTTGCCAAAAAAGAAAATAGCGTGACAGCACTGGAAAAAACGGGAAGGCACTCCATCGGCTGCAAGGCTGCCCTCCGGCTCCCCCGGGCAACGATTCCGCCATCTTTAGAGCATGTTGCGTTTGAAACGCTTTGCCTTTCGACCATACGGCCTGTCGTTTCACGGGGAACATGCTGTTTTTCCGCGTCATTCTGGCCGGGCGGCGCTGTGCTTCCGCCGCGCGTTCTGCCTTTTTCAATGGCAAAGCGCTCTATCGCCGTTGCGGCTGCAGATGCAGGCTGCCGGGGTCCCGGGACGACGCCCGTACCCGTAGCCGGCAAGTTTGCCTTTGTGCGCCAGCCGGCCTGAAACGCCGCCCGAGCAGAGGCGCAGGCTTCCTGCGCACCGGTACGGACACGTCGAGGCCTCTCTCATCCAGGCATGGCAGAGAGGCGCCGGGCCACGCTGCGCTGCCCTTCGCACAGCACCACAATCGGGCCGGGACTGCCACGCACGGCGCCTTCCTCCATGCTGGTCCGAAGCGGCCCGCAAAGGCTGCACCGGCACAGCCCCCTGACGCCTCTGGAAGACGGCAACGCTTGCGCCGCCACGCCGGGGCCTGTCAGTTTATAGCCTGCCAGTTCGGGGATTGCCAGTTCTGACGCACGCAAAAGATGAGGCAACAATGGTTCACAACAAACGTTTTCTGGCCGAGCAGGCCAGGATTTTCAAGGCGCTGGGGCATCCGAGCCGCCTGCTCATGGTTGACGCCCTGCGCGGCGGTGAATTGTGCGTCTGTGAACTGCAGAAGCTGGTTGGCGACGACATGTCCACCGTATCCAAACATCTGTCCGTGCTGAAGGAAGCCGGCGTCGTCGCCTCGTCCAAACGGGGCACAAACACCTACTACCGGCTCGCGCTCTGCTGCCTGGACACGTTCCTGCGCTGCACAGGCAGTCTTGTGGAGCAGCGCATCAAGGCACAGCTGGCCGTGCTGGAACACACGCCCGCAGCGCCTGAACAGACTCACCCTGACGCCCGCAAGCCGGGCCCCGATGGGGCGTGACGCCTGCGGGCGGCGCATGCAAGCCAGTCAATCCGGCGGGTTTGCTGCGCCCTGTTTTTTATCGTCTATTTCTTGGCTTTTTTGCCAAATAGAAAAAGAGGAATCAGCCATGCAAAACACTTCATCCCAACCGTCCGGCGCAAAACCGTCTGCACCGGTAAAACCCTGTGCCTGCCAGTCCGGCAGGGCCCTCCGCCCTCTTGATCTGCGCCCCGGCAGGCCGCCTGTCAGCCGGACCCGCTACGCCTTGGTCGCACTCCTGGCCCTGGGCGTATGGCTGGCCGCTTACAGCGCCATCGCGCCGCTCGCGCACTGGCTGGTCTTCGGACTGGCCGGGCTGAACGAAGGCGCAACAGCCGCCGCAGCCGAATTTTTCCTGTATGACACAGCCAAAATCCTGCTGCTGCTCGTTCTGATGGTCTATGTGATCGCCTGGCTGCGCGCAGGCCTGCGCACCGAACGCGTCCGGGACTACCTGCGCGGCAGGGGCCGGGGAATCGGCTATCTGCTGGGCGCAGGGTTCGGCGCTGTCACGCCGTTCTGTTCCTGTTCAAGCATCCCGCTGTTCATCGGCTTCACCAGTGCGCGCATTCCGCTTGGCGTGACCATGGCCTTTCTGATCACCTCGCCATTGATCAACGAAATTGCGGTGGTGCTGCTGTGGGGCCTGCTGGGATGGAAATTCACGTTCATCTATCTTGCCGTGGGGATGGCCGCCGGCATTGCGGGCGGCGCGATCATCGACGCGCTCAAGGCGGATCGCTGGTTGCAGCCCTTCCTGCTGGACGCCGCCAGTTCACCCGCAGGGCTCCGCGAACTCAGCCTGTACCGTGCGCCGGATCTGAGAGATCGCCATGCCTTTGCCCTGTCCGAGACACGACAGATCTTCCACCGGGTCTGGCGCTGGGTAATCATCGGGGTGGGCCTTGGTGCGCTGCTGCACGGCTTTGTGCCGGAAGCCTGGATCACGGACACGCTGGGACAGGGACAGTGGTGGTCCGTTCCTCTGGCCGTTGGTGTGGGCATTCCGCTGTACACCAACGTCACGGGCATTGTTCCCGTCATGGAAAGCCTGCTGCTCAAGGGCCTGCCCCTGGGCACAACCCTGGCCTTCTGTATGAGCACTGTGGCGGCAAGCCTGCCTGAAATACTCATGCTCAAACAGGTCATGCGCTGGCAGCTGCTGGCACTGTTCCTCGGGCTGCTGCTGGTGCTGTTCACCCTGGTTGGCTGGCTGTTCAACGCGCTGCCGGTGACGCTGTAACGCCAGCGCCCGCTGTCCGGCTGGCTCCCGGCTGCCGGAAAGGCAGGCGGGAGCCGCTCTCCGCACGCAACCGGCCCAGCCCCGCCTGCCGGCCCGCGGCCTGTCACTCTGTGCCGTACAGGCGCGCCGCCGACCCCGAACCGTGTACCCCAAAACCAGCAGGAAGGCCGGTTCACCCGGCCCCCTGCATACCAATTCCTGAAGGAACAAGCATGCCCCGACTGCTTTTTCTCTGTACAGGCAACGCCTGCCGCAGCCAGATGGCCGAAGCCTGGACACGCGCGCTCTGGCCCGGGCTGGAAGTGTATTCCGCCGGGACCTGCCCGGCTCCCCGGGTGGATCCCCTGGCCGTGCACGCCATGGCGGAATGCGCCATCGACATGGCCTCCGCCCGCCCCAAGGACCTTGCGGATCTGCCCTGTGCCACCTTTGACCTGGTCATCACCCTGTGTGACAGCGCGGCCGCACACTGCCCCCGCCTCTCCGGAGCCGTCCGGACTGTGCACCGGGGCTTTGCGGATCCGCCAGCCCTGGCCAGAAACGCCGCCAGTCCCGAACAGGCCATGGACGCCTACCGGCAGGTGCGCGACGCGATCGCAGCCACCGTCAGACGCCTGCCTGAGGATTTTCCGGAACTGTTCGGCAAGGCAGCCGCCAAAGACGGCTCTGCCGCAGCCTGACCCGGATCTGCCTCCGCCCCCCGGCGCGACCTTCCTCAGTGCCGTCCGAACCGTCACAGGGGAAACCGGCCGCATCCGCAGCTCCTCTGTCGCGGACACGCCAGTTCAGCACAAGGCACGCCTGCTGACACAGCGCCTGCCTGACCGCACCGCCATGCGGTCCCGGACGGCAAGCCTCCATGAACGGTGGCCGTTCCCGGAGGAACCGGCACACCGCCACAGGAGCAGAACGGGGGATCCGGCGCGGCGTCAGGCAGGTTCAGCGCGCAGCCGCCTGCAGTTCCTTTTGCAGCCGGGCCGAAGCCCCTGCGATCAGTCTGTCCAGACGCACCAGATACGCTGCCCGGTTCACCAGCGGATGCGGCTCGGAAGGCTTCAGCGCCTGGATGGCCGGAATCTGTTCCGTCAGCCCCGTGCTGAACGGATGGGCGGTCAGATCGACTGCAATGCCCAGACGCTCTTCCCTCAGCCGCTTCATGCTCTCGATATAGGCCCGGACCTGCTCAGGGCCTTCAATGGCATTCAGGCCCTGTCCGCCTACGGTCACGGCATTCCAGCACCTGTTGCCGCGCCGGGCTTCATACATGTAGGAAGCCGTGCCCCAGGTATGGCCCGGCGTTTCCAGCACAGTGAACCGGCTGCCACCACAGATCAGCTCCTCGCCATCTCTGACGACCAGATCCTTTCCCTCAGACATGATCCATGCGTTTGGGGTTCCCTGGCTGGCCGCCGCATAGCGGGCGGCCTCGGCCCAGCCGCGCTCCGTCATGGCGAAACGCGCGTTCTTCAGCAGCGGTTTCAGACGATGGTAGCCGCCCACATGATCAAAATGACCATGAGTCATCAGAACAAGCCGTACCGACTCCGGCGGAATGCCCACTGTCTTCAGATTCTCAAGCAGGAAGTCCACAAAAGGCTCATGGGTGGTGTCAATGAGCACCCAGCCCTCTTCCGTGCTGACAGCCCAGGAGGACACCCAGGTAAGGCCTACCTGCCAGATGTTGTCAAAAACCTGATAGGGCGCGCGCTTCTGCCTGACCGGATTCTTGAGCCAGGCGTCAAGCCGGGCGGGCATGGTTCCGGTAGCGCCAAACTCCCGGAACAGCCGGCTCACCTCGGCAGAATCCATGCCTGCCTCAACGGCAGACGAGGCAGAAGCAGCCCCTGCGGCAGACGGCGGCAGCAGCATGGAGCCGACGGCACAGCCGCCCAATGCCATGAAAGTACGACGTGAAACGTTCATCCTGGTTATCCTTTGTTGCTTGATGGAGCAGCCCTGCATGATCCTAGCCCTCTTCACGGGCCGGAGCAAGCCGGCTGTCCCTGTACAGGGATGGCCGGAGGAAAAACTGCCCCCCCCCGGTAGAAAAGCCGGATACGGGAATGGCTCTGCCGTGCTGGCAGGATCGCTGAAGGCCATACGGGAAAGCCGCCCGCAGGAATGGCTCTGACCGCTCAGAGGAAGGGCGGCTCCACCCGCGGCACGGCAGGCAACCACGGCCATACCGTCCCTGCCTGGCCCATGCACCGTGGCAGCCTGCGCAAACAGACTGTACAGGCAGCCGCCACCACACAATTCAGGCCATACGCACAACAGGAACTGCACGCCCGCGCCAGTTCCCCTCCTCATCCGAGCGCATCGCCGCAGGGCTAGGACCAGCAAAACACGCGGCCCTCCGCCAGAATACGCCGGTGTGCCGGCATCCTGCCGCCGGCCGGCTCGGTCCCGCGCCAGAGCGGGTGGACTCACCCCCGGTGCCGGCACAGGACGTGCGACCAGTCAGACGGCATGCCGTGCGTGCGATCCGGCAAACCTTGGGGCATGTTCCGTTTGAAACGCTTTGCGCTTCAAACCATACAGTCTGTCGTTTCGCGGAACCACCGCAGTGTTTTCGCTCACTTCTGGCCGGGCGGCACGGTGCTGACGCCTCGCGTTCTTCTTTTTTCAATGGCAACCGTCGCTAACGGACAGACAATTTGCACCAGCTGCCCGGCACGCGGGCTGTCCACGTTTTTCTCGCGAACGTTCACCGCACAAACAAGAAAAGCCGGAAGCGTCTTGCAGCGCTTCCGGCCGGTACAAACAAAAATGGTGCCGAAGGGGAGACTCGAACTCCCACGGAGGAACCTCCACTAGACCCTGAACCTAGCGTGTCTACCAATTCCACCACTTCGGCACAAGGCGTTATATAGTCCAATCCGCCTTCCTTGGCAAGTGTTTTTTCGCCGTCCTTCCAAATTTTCACCAGGACGGCGGCACGAACGCAACGACCGCCCGGCATGTCCAGACCGGCATAACGGCTTCTTTTGCAGGGTGGGTCCTGTTCCCTTGTCCCGTAGGCGGCTGCGTCAAGCGGCAGAGTACAGACGGCCTTCCTGCTCTGGGCAAGGCGTGGTGCTGCCCGCGCCAGGACGACTCCGGCCATCTTCATTCCGGAAGCATGGCAGCCATACAGAATCCCGGCGAACAGGCTGCGCGGCCCTCCGCCAGAATACACCGGCGTGCCGGCATCCTGCCGCCGGCCGGCTGACGCGGCACAGCGGCACAACGTCCCCCGGCAGCACGAACGCCTGCCCCGGCAACCCGCCGGCCGGCTCGGTCCCGCGCCAGAGCGGGTGGACTCAGCCCCCGGTGCCGGCACAGGAGCGCGGCCAGTCAGACGGCATGCCGTGCGTGCGATCCGGCAAACCTTGGGGCATGTTCCGTTTGAAACGCCTTGCGCTTCAACCATACGGCCTGTCGTTTCGCGGAACCACCGCAGTGTTTTCGCTCACTTCTGGCCGGGCGGCGCGGTGCTGACACCTCGCGTTCTTCTTTCAATGGCAACCGTCTCTAACGGACAGACGATTTGCCCCAGCTGCCCGGCACGCGGGCTGTATACGTTTTTTCGCGAACGTTCACCGCACAAACAAGAAAAGCCGGAAGCGCCCTGCAGCGCTTCCGGCCGGTACAAACAAAAATGGTGCCGAAGGGGAGACTCGAACTCCCACGGAGGAACCTCCACTAGACCCTGAACC